>CAZJED010000018.1:0-12077 GCA_964544965.1 uncultured Enterobacteriaceae bacterium | reverse complement strand
AGGAGATCAGATTCGTCGTCGACGTGAATGTATTTCCTGTAAAGGAAGATTCACAACCTATGAAACAGCCGAGCTTAATCTTCCTCGTATTATTAAATCTGATAACCGACGTGAATCTTTTGATGAAAAAAAACTAAGAGCGGGGATCTTGCGGGCTGTTGAAAAATGTCCAGTTGAAATGGAGCGAGTGGAAATCGCTATATCTAATATAAAAAATAATCTGCGTGCCGTCGGGGATAGGGAAGTCAAATCAATCAAGGTTGGAAATTGGGTTATGGAAGAATTAAAGGAACTAGATAAGGTCGCATATATCAGATTTGCATCGGTTTACAGAAGCTTTGAAGATCTTAGAGCTTTTATCGAAGAAATAGAGCGTCTTGAACAAGAGTTACCGCCTGAGCTAAAAAGAAACCAGCTCGATCTTCTTGAATCTAATGGTGATGAGAGTTGATGTGGACAGCGAAAGATTATCAATTTATGTCGCAAGCAATTCAATTGGCAAAACATGGTCAATATACTTGTGATCCAAATCCAATTGTTGGCTGCGTTATAATTAAAAACGATAGTGTAGTATCTGAAGGTTGGCACGCAATGTCTGGGCAACCACATGCTGAAATTAATGCACTTAATGCGTGTGAAAATTCTGATGATTCCACTATGTATATAACCCTTGAACCTTGTTCTCACCACGGGAGAACACCTCCTTGCATTGATTCATTAGTGGACGCAAAACTAAAAAAAGTAATTATTTCAATGGTTGATCCTAATCCCAAGGTTTCAGGAAACGGTATTAGAGAGCTTAAAAACTCAGGCATTGAAATTAAACAAGGATTATTAGAAACACAAGCACGTAAATTGAACAATGGTTTTATAAAAAGAATGACATCAGATCTGCCATATATTCGTTGCAAGATGGCTCAATCATTGGATGGTGCTACTGCATTAGCTAATGGAAATAGTCAATGGATTACTTCACCTGAAGCAAGACGCGATGTTCATTATTTACGAGCAGCGAGTAGTGCAATTTTAACTAGCGCTGAAACTATTGCCAGAGATAATCCACTGCTGAATCCTCGAAATTTAGAGTTTGATTTTAAAGAACCAATAAGAATTATTGTAGATAGAAATTTAAGAACTTCAGAGAAATCTAGGATATTTGACTATAAAGGGAAGATAATTATTTATACTCAAATCGAGAGTGATAATTATAAGAAGTTCAGGGATTATGATGTTGATATTGTTTATATATCGAAATCAGATACTTGGTTAAATGATATTTGTAAAAATATGGCAAAGGAGTATGAAATAAATGAAGTTTTAATAGAATCTGGAGCAACATTTTCAGGCGCAATGATTGATGCAGGGTTGGTAGATGAATTAGTTATATATATGGCACCAAAATTATTTGGTAACGAATCCTTGCCTTTATTTAGGCTTAAAAAAATTAACGAAATTGAGGATACAATGGAGTTTGAATATACGGATATTAGAAAAATCGGAAAAGACCTTAGATTAATAATGAAGCTAAAAAAATAAAATTATGTTTACCGGTATTATTCAGACGATTGGTAATATTAGTAGGATTGAGTCAAAAGAATCTGATAGTCACATTATTTTTAAGACAGAAAAAAATATACTAGACGATATGAAAGTTGGAGATAGTATTTCAGTAAATGGTATTTGTTTATCAGTTGTTGGAAAGACAGAAGATACATTTAGTGTTGATGTATCAAACGAAACTATGAGATTAACAACATTTTCGGTATTAAAGGTTAATAATAATGTAAATCTTGAAAAAGCTATGGTTTTATCAGATAGAATCAATGGACATTTTGTTTCTGGACATATTGATGGCATGGGTATTGTAAGAGGAAAGAAAAAAGATGGTCGTTCAACTTCTTTTTTAATTGAGTTTCCCTATGGCTTGAAAAAGTTTATTTCGAAAAAGGGCTCAGTTTCCATTGACGGAGTTAGTCTTACAATAAATACAGTAAAGGATAATAGTTTTAGTGTAAATATAATTCCTCATACATTATCGGAAACAATAATGCCACAATACAAAGAAGGTACTAAAGTAAATATTGAGGTTGATTTAATAGCACGCTATCTGGATAAATTGATAGAAAAATAAATAAAACACAGGATATTTAGATGTCACTTAATACTACTCAAGAACTCATTAAGGAAATTCAAAATGGTCATATGATTATTTTGATGGATGATGAAGATCGGGAAAATGAAGGTGATTTAGTCATCGCTGCATCTTGCGTTAGTTCTGAAGATATAAATTTTATGGCACGTTACGGTCGAGGCCTTATTTGTTTAACGTTAACTGACGAGCATTGCAGGAAATTAAATTTGCCATTAATGACAAATCATTCCAATAGTAGTTTCACAACTAATTTCACTGTTTCAATTGAGGCTGCCGAGGGCGTAACAACAGGAATTTCAGCTGCTGATCGCGCGTTAACTATTAAAAGAGCCGTTGCGGCTGAGGCAAAAGCGACTGATTTAGTTCAACCAGGACATGTTTTTCCTTTAATGGCGCAGCCAGGCGGCGTCTTATCCAGAGCAGGGCATACTGAGGCAGGTTGTGATTTAGCAAAACTAGCAGGTCATCAGCCATCAGCAGTGATTGTTGAAATTTTAAATGAAGACGGTTCTATGGCGAGAAGAGATGATTTAGAGGAATTTGCAGCAGAGCATAATCTTAAAATAGGAACAATATCTGATCTAATAAGTTATCGAATACAAAATGAGAAAACAGTAGAACATATAACAGAATGCAATCTCCCAACAGAATATGGTGAATTTGTTCTACATGCATATCAGGATAAGTTAAAAAAGAGACTTCACTTAGCTTTAGTTAAAGGAACGCTTATTCCAAACGAAGCTTGCTTGGTTCGTGTACATATTGAAAATCCTATTTCAGATTTAACTGGTAGTATAGCTAAAGATCGCGGTTGGCCGATCAATGATGTTTTAGAACGTTTTTCTGGCGAAGAGAGCGCTGTTTTAGTGATTTTATGTAATCAATATGCACCCATAGAATTAATAAACCAGATAGAGTCTTACAGGCTTCCTGAAAAGAAGGTTGATAATAAAAATAATAATGTCAGTTGGGATACCAGAACTATTGGCCTAGGCGCACAAATATTATCTGATTTAGGTATTAAGAAAATGCGTTTACTAAGTGCACCAAAACATATACACGCGCTTTCTGGTTTTGGACTGGAGATTATTGAGTATATTAACGACTAGAGCAAATTCCTTAAAAATTATTATGCTATAAAAAATGCATTAGGAATTAAAATGAGCACAAAAAAGAATGATATAAACATTGCAATTGTAGCCAGCAATTTTAATAGATATATTGTCGATCGTTTATATAGCGGAGCCATTTTAACGTTAGAAAAAAATGGGATATACGAGGAAGAGATAAAAGTTGTTAGGGTTCCTGGCGCATTTGAAATTCCAGTTGCAGTGAAGTTATTACTCAACAAGAATGTATCCAAACAATACGATGCAATTATTACACTTGGCGTTATTATTAGAGGTGAGACCTCTCATTTTGAATACATTGCAAATGAATGTGCGCATGGAGTCTCACAACTGGCAATAAAAAATGAAATACCAATAATTTTTGGCGTTTTAACTGTTGATAACAGAGAGCAAGCAATGAATAGATCTGAAAATGCAGGAAAGAATAAAGGCTCGGATGCAGCGCAAGCTGCGTTAGATATGGTTGATGTTCTAGGAAATAGGTAACTCTATGCATTCAAAAACTAATAAGAAGAATATACGTCAACGCATTAAAGCAAGGCAAAATACTGTTCAGGCCTTATATCAATGGCTTATTACAAATAAGAATTTGGATGAAATTATTTCAGAGTTTGAAAATGATAAATATAAACTAGCTAAAACAGATGTTAATTATTTTAGATCTTTATTAAAAGGAACAATTACTTACCATAAAGAGCTTGATGCAAGAATAATTAATTTATTAGATAGACCAATAGAAGAGCTTGATACTATAGAGAGAGCTATACTGCATATCGGTTGTTATGAATTAGAATATCATAATGATATTCCATGGAAGTCTGTTATAAATGAGTCTGTTGAGCTCGCAAAAACATTTGGCGCCGAGGATTCATATAAATATATAAACGGTATACTCGATAAAGTTGCAAAAGAGTTACGACAAAACCAAACTAAAGATCTTGCAAGCTAAATTTTGAATGAATTCGAGATTATAGAACATTATTTCAAACCTAAATTACTGGATAATCAGCAGGAGCTCAAACTGGGTATAGGGGATGATGCTGCAGTTATTGATATTCCTCAAGATAAAGAATTGGTAGTTTCAATAGATACTTTGGTCGAAGGAGTTCATTTTCTAAAAGACACTTCTCCTAAAGATATCGCTAATAAATCACTTTTGGTTAATCTAAGTGATATAGCAGCAATGGGAGCTGAGCCGCGCTGGATTACTTTGTCTTTAACACTTCCTGAGAACGACCTCGATTGGTTGGAAAAATTTTCAGTACAACTAAATAAATTGCTTACAATGTATTCCATATCACTTATTGGCGGTGATATAACAAAGGGACCATTATCAATAACAATACAAGTACATGGTGTTGTCCCTAAAGGAAAATTTTTACGTCGTAGTGGAGCTAGACCAGGAGATTTAATCTATGTGACTGGAGAATTAGGCGCTGCTGCATATGTTTTAAGATATTTGGAAGGTTCTGATGAAAATCTAAAACCAACGGAACAAGAACTTCAAAGACTAAATAAACCAGAACCAAGAATTCAAACAGGATTAGAACTAAGAGATATTGCTACAAGTTGTATTGATATATCTGATGGTTTATTTATTGATCTTAGCCATATTCTCAGCTGTAGTAAAGTTGGAGCCGAAGTAAAATTACAAGATATTCCTTATTCAAGTACTCTTCAGAAATTAAATAAAGATCTTGCCATTGATCTAGCGTTAACCGGTGGTGATGATTATGAACTGTGTTTTACTATTCCTTCATATATATCTAATACAGATTTAGAAAAGATGATTACTACATCTAAAGTTTCTAAGATTGGTAGAATTAACGAATTAAGTTCAAAGCTTAATTTAATCGATGATGATGAAAAGCCTTATAAACTTGAATCTGTCGGCTTTCAACACTTTTAATTATTATTTTTCAAGAATTTGAGATAATTATTTTGGTTTAATCATTTCTTCTGGACGAACAATCTGATCAAACTCTTTTTCAGTTACGAAGCCCAAAGCTATCGCTTCTTCTTTTAGTGTTGTCCCATTTTTATGTGCTGTCTTGGCGACAGTCGTCGCATTGTCATACCCTATTTTTGGCGCAAGTGCTGTTACAAGCATTAGTGAGCGTTCCATAAGAGATGTTATATTTTCTCGGTTAGGTTCAATTCCTGATATACAATTATCTGCAAAGCTAGTGCATGCATCTGTTAGTAATTTTATTGATTGAATAAGGTTGTAAGCGAGTACAGGTTTGAAAACATTTAACTCCAGATGACCCTGACTTCCCGCAAAAGTAATTGTTGTATGATTACCCATAACCTGTGAGCACACCATTGTCATTGCTTCACATTGGGTTGGATTTACCTTGCCTGGCATAATTGAAGAGCCTGGTTCGTTCTCGGGTAAACTTAATTCGCCTAGTCCCGAACGTGGTCCGGAACCTAGTAGGCGGATATCATTAGCTATTTTAAATAGTCCTGCTGCTACCGTATTAAGCATACCCGACATTTCAACAAATCCATCATGAGCGGCAAGTGCTTCAAACTTATTTTCTGCTGTTTCAAAAGGTAATCCGGTAAATCCTTTAACCTCTTCAGCAAAGGCTTCAGCAAATTCAGGTTTCGCATTAAGCCCTGTGCCAACAGCTGTACCACCTTGAGCTAAGGATAATAATCGTGGGAGAGACTGTTCAATACGCTCAACTCCGTAACATATTTGTTTTACATAACCGGAGAATTCTTGACCAAGTGTAAGAGGAGTTGCATCCTGTAAATGTGTTCGACCAATTTTTATAATGTCTTGCCACATATCGACCTTCTTCTGAATGTGATCTTGAAGATATTTAATCGCTGGTAAAAGTTTTAATGATATTTCTTCCGCTGCAGCGATATGCATAGCAGTTGGAAAGGTATCGTTTGAGGATTGGCTTTGGTTACAGTGATCGTTGGGATGAACTGGCGACTTACTTCCCATTTCTCCTCCGAGAATTTCAATTGCACGATTTGAAATAACTTCGTTAGCATTCATATTGCTTTGTGTGCCCGAACCAGTCTGCCAAACAACCAGGGGAAAGTGGTCATTCCATTTTCCTTCGGTAACTTCTTGGGCAGCTAAAACAATAGCATCACCAATTTCTTGTTCTAGGTGTCCGAGTTTCATATTAGTTTTAGCTGCCGCTAATTTTACGATACCGAGTGCGCGTACAAGAGGTTGTGGCATTGTTTCTCCGCCAATTTTAAAGTTTTCTAATGAGCGCTGAGTTTGAGCCCCCCAGTATTTCTCAATTGGTACTTCAAGGGGTCCAAAACTATCAGTCTCTATTCGAGTTTTTTTCATAATTTAGTTTACTACAGAGACGGGAATCTCTTCTATTTTTGATTTAGCTTTTATGGCACTTTTTTGAAAAGATTCAATCTCATCAAAGTTTAGATACCGATAAACATCATCTGCGAGAGGATCAAGCCCACTTGCAAATTGCATATACTCATCCATTGTAGGAATTTTCCCTAATATTGAAGAAACAGCAGCAATTTCAGCGGAAGCAAGAAAAACATTTGCTCCATCACCGAGCCTATTTGGAAAATTACGAGTTGAAGTGGAAACAACCGTCGATTTAGCTTTTACACGCGCTTGATTCCCCATGCAGAGCGAGCAACCCGGCATTTCCGTTCTCGCTCCGACCTTTTCGTATATATCATAATACCCTTCTTCTGTTAGTTGGTGTTGATCCATTTTAGTAGGTGGCGAAACCCATAAAGTTGTTGGTATTTTATCCCTTGATTTTTGTAACATTTTTCCAGCAGCCCTAAAATGACCGATATTTGTCATACATGATCCAATAAATACTTCATCAATTTTTGTTCCTGAGACTTCAGACAATGGTTTAACATCATCTGGATCATTTGGACACGCTAATAAAGGCTCTTTTATATCTTCAAGATCAATTTCAAATATTTTTTTGTACTCAGCATTGGAATCAGGATTTAATAATTTTGGTTTTTCGAGCCATTGCTCCATTTCTCGCGCTCGTCTTTCTATCGTTCTTATATCGCCGTATCCTTCATCTATCATCCAACGCAACAACGTTATATTTGATTGAAGATATTCCGTGATTGGCTCTTTGCCGAGTCTAATTGTGCAACCGCCGGCAGACCGTTCTGCACTAGCATCGGACAATTCGAAAGCTTGTTCACACTTAAGATTAGGCAAGCCTTCAATTTCTAGGATACGGCCAGAAAAAATATTTTTCTTACCCTCTTTTTCAACAGTAAGATCACCCGTTTTTATTGCCGCGTATGGAATTGCATTAACGAGATCTCGCAAAGTAATTCCAGGCTGCATTTCACCTTTAAAACGTATTAAAATTGATTCAGGCATATCAAGCGGCATAACACCTGTCGCGGCAGCAAAAGCAACTAATCCAGAACCAGCGGGAAATGAAATACCAATAGGAAATCGAGTGTGAGAATCACCACCTGTTCCAACTGTATCTGGTAATAGCATTCGATTTAACCATGAGTGAATAATCCCATCACCTGGTCTTAGGGCTACACCACCACGAGTTTGAATAAAATCTGGCAAAGTATGATGTGTAGTTATATCAATAGGTTTTGGATACGCTGCGGTATGGCAAAATGATTGCAACACCAGATCACTTGAAAAACCAAGACAAGCTAAATCTTTTAATTCATCGCGAGTCATTGGGCCAGTAGTATCCTGTGAACCAACGGTTGTCATTTTAGGTTCACAGTATGTTCCCGGACGAATACCATCAACATCACATGCTTTACCAACAATTTTTTGTGCTAGTGTGTAGCCTTTTCCCGTATCGTTTACAGGAGCTGGTTTACGAAATAATTCATTTTGTTTTAATCCTAATGCTTCACGTGCACGTCCTGTTAAGCCACGACCGATAATTAAAGGAATACGACCACCTGCTTGAACTTCATCAAGTATGATGTCGGTTTTTAGTGAAAAATTACAAATTTTTTCATTCGTGTCAGAATTTTTTATTACACCTTCGTATGGATAGATATCGATTATATCCCCCATGTTCACTTTACTCACGTCACATTCAATTGGAAGCGCACCCGCATCTTCCATTGTGTTAAAGAAAATAGGCGCAATTTTTCCTCCTAAACAAAAGCCACCGTCTCTTTTGTTTGGTATAAAAGGAATGTTATTACCCATATGCCAAAGTACAGAGTTTGTTGCTGATTTACGCGAGGACCCTGTGCCAACAACATCACCTACGTAGGCAAGTGGATATCCTTTTTCTTTAAGTAATTTTATTTGTTGTATTGGTCCAATTTCGCCTGGCACATCTGGCTTAATTCCATCTCTTTGCATTTTTAACATAGCTTGTGCATGTAGTGGAATATCAGGTCGTGACCATGCATCCGGAGCTGGCGATAAATCATCTGTGTTAGTTTCTCCTGAAACTTTAAAAACGGTAACAGTAATTTTTTCTTGTAATTTTGGCCTAGTAGTAAACCATTCTCCATTAGCCCAGGATTGCATAATAATTTTTGCAAATTTATTACCAGATTCGGCTTTATCTTTAACGTCATAAAAAGCATCAAACATTAGCAACGTATTTGAAAGTGCATTAGCAGCAGTTTCAGCCAAAACATCATCATCTAAAGAGGCTATTAAAGGAGTTATATTGTATCCACCAAGCATCGTTCCTAATAATTCTGTCGCTTTAATTTTGTCTATTAAAGGCGACTTGGTTTCACCCGTTGTGATTGCAGCTAAAAAACCCGCTTTTATATAAGCTGCCTGATCTACACCCGCAGGAACGCGATTTATAATTAAATCCAAAATAAAATCCTGCTCATCTACCGGGGGTTCTTTTAATAATTCGATTAGCGCGGCCGTTTGTTCTGGATTAAGTGGTTCGGGAACTATCCCTTGTTTAGCACGTTCCTCGACATGTTGACGATATTCATCAAGCAAAATGTTTCTCCTTAAGAATTTTTACAATGGTGGGCACTTCTATTGGCAACCCTTATCGAAAGGCGCCTATTATAATTCAGATTCGTGACTAATTTTAGGTCAATTTTACTAGTTTTTAGTATGTAGAATCGATAATACCTCCACCCAAACACTCATTTTTATTATAAAAAACAATATATTGCCCCGGAGTAATTGCTCTTTGTGAAAATTCGAATTTAACAATAAAATCGTTATTTTCACCTGCATATACAGTACATTTTTGATCGGATTGTCGGTAGCGGCATTTTGCTTTACACATCAATGGTAAAGGCGGCATTTCTTCTGAAACCCAATTTATATTAAGTACAGTTAGGTTTTTACTATGCAGAAAGGGGTGATCATGATCTTGAGCAACAATTAATTCATTATCATCAGTATTTTTTTTTACTATATACCAGGGAGCATCTGTTGCATTCTTTACTCCTCCAATTCCCAATCCTTGACGTTGGCCGAGCGTATAAAAGAAAGCACCATCATGCTCCCCTATGGGTTTACCATCTACTGTCTTAATCAAACCTTTTTCTGACTTTATAAAGCTACTAAGGAAATTTCTAAAAGGTTGTTCACCAATAAAGCATATACCGGTGCTATCTTTTTTATTGTGAGTAATTAGCCCTGCTTCTTTAGCAAGCTCCCTAACATCTTTTTTATATAATTTTCCTATTGGAAATAAGGTTTTATCTAATTGATTCTGATTTAAACAACATAAGAAATAGCTTTGGTCTTTATTATTATCTATCGATTTTAATAATCGAATAGAATTCCCATTCATACTTTTGCAAGCATAATGACCAGTTGCAATTTTCTCTGCACCAAGATTCTCTGCATACTCTAAAAATGCTTTAAACTTTATTTCTTTATTACATAGTACATCTGGGTTTGGTGTTCGGCCGTTTTTATATTCAGTTAAGAAATTTTTAAATACCTTTTCCCAATAATCTCTTGAGAGGTCAACAGTATTAAGAGGGATACTAAGTTTATCACATACCTGCATTGCATCTTCAACATCATCCTCCCATAAACATTTGCCATCTTCAGTTTGATCATTCCAGTTCTTCATAAATAGAGCTTCAACTTCATAACCTTTTTTTTTCAGTAGCATTGCTGCAACAGAAGAATCAACACCACCAGATATACCAATAATAATTTTATTTTTTTTCATTTTAAAAATAATTTAACAATGATAATGGGTAGCAATTCCCTTTTAAATAATCATTAATGCAATGCATTACCATCGGGCTTCTCGTTCTTTCCTGTTTTTTAATTTCTTCTTTATTCATCCAGACCGTTTGAACAATTCCATCATCTAATTTTCTTTTATTGTTTTTTATTTTGGCTGTCCCGAAGAAACAAAATCTTAAATAAGTAATATTTTTATTATTTGGATTTGGATACAGATAAATACCAACAAGGGATTCTGGAGTAAATTCATAAGTGGTTTCTTCCAGAACTTCTCGTTTTACTGCTTCAATTAATGTTTCACCTTTCTCTAGATGTCCAGCAGGTTGATTAAATACTAACTCCCCTTCAATATCTTCTTCGACAAGGAGGAATTGATCATTTCTTTCTATAATAGCGGCTACAGTTGTATTTGGTTTCCATTGCATTTTAAATTCCTTGATTCTCTAAAGGGGTATGCGGATAATATAGCATCAATAGTAAGTTATTCTTTTGGGGCGTGTAAATGTCAAAGTACGATATATTTTTCCATAAAATAAGCCTAATAATAAGCCTACTAGTTTTGTGGGTTATGCTATCTGGGCATTATACGCTATTACAATTATCCCTTGGACTGTTATCTGTGTTAATAGTTACCATTATTAGTTCGCGCATGAATCTTATTATATTTGATCAACCGATATTACAACTATATTTTATAAAATTTATACCTTATGGATTTTGGTTAATGATTCAGATTTTAAAATCAAACATTGATGTTTGTATCCGCATACTTAATCCTAAATTACCCATTAATCCTCAATTAGTAACAGTAAAATCAACACAGACTAGTAATTTAGCAAAAGTTATTTATGCAAATTCTATTACTTTAACACCAGGTACAATTTCTATTGATTTAGATGGTTCTGAAATCGAAGTACATAGTTTGTCTGAAATAGGAGTTGATGGACTAAAAACAGGCACTATGGATAAAAAAATAACTAACGCAGAGGCCAATCCATATGTTTGAAGTTCCCACTTTTATTATATTATTCGCAATGATGATGGCATTATTTTCAGCAATTATTGGCAGAACTGTGTATGACAAAATTCTTGCCGTTAATATCTTTGGAACAGTTACCGTTTTATTTATAGCGCTTTTTGGTTTCCTGAGTGATCGCCCTGATTTTCTAGATATTGCTTTGGTATATGCATTAATTAACTTCATTTCTACAGTCGCGATATTAAAGTTTTTTGAGTATGGCGATATCAGCAAAAGTTCGACAAAAAAAGAAGAGGCAGATATCTGATGGAAATCCTAAATTATATCAGCAGTATATTTATAATGGTCGGATCATTATCTATTATAGTTGGGTTACTAGGCGTGTATCGTATGCCAGATTTTTTTACAAGATTGCATGCCGCGAGCGTTATCGATACTTTAGGTGCAATGCTAATATTATCTGGTTTAATCATGCATCATGGGTTAAGCATGATCAGCCTTAAATTGTTTTTAATATTAATATTTATATTAATTACTACGCCGACAGCAGCCCACGCATTAGCAAAATCAGCATTACATGGTAATTTAAGACCAGTTACAGGTAATGATTCTTTATGATTATTTTATATATAAATATAGTTCTGC
>CAZJED010000017.1:0-27191 GCA_964544965.1 uncultured Enterobacteriaceae bacterium | reverse complement strand
GACGGAATATATATATGCACTAAAGGTGATGATTTTGGGGGGGGGTATACCCTGTCCAAAGAGCGTGACGCAGATGTGTCGAAAACTAGTCTGGACTAGTTTCTGGATTTCTTTTTCCAGTAATCAAAATTAAGAACATTTTTTTGGTCTTCAAAATATTTAACTATATTAGATGCGGCCGCATTATCTTGCTCAACTACTTTGGTGTACCAATAATTCGCTTCTTCTAAATCCTTTTCAACTCCTTGGCCTTCGTGATAACAAATAGATAGATTATATTGTGCATCCACATCACCTTGTTCAGCTGCTAATCGACACCACTTGACTGCTTCTTTATAATTTTGAATGACACCTTGTCCATCGTAATACATATAACTAATATTATATTGCGCATCCGCATCACCTTGTTCAGCTGCTAAGCGATACCACTTGACTGCTTCTTTATCATCTTGAGGAATACCTTCCCCATACTCGTACATCACACCAAGATTGTTCCGCGCATTTGCATTACCTTGTTCAGCTGCTAAGCGATACCACTTGACTGCTTCTTTATCATCTTGAGTCACACCTTCTCCTTTTTGAAACATCCAACCAAGATTGTTCTGTGCATCTGCGTCATCTTGCTCGGCTGCTAATCGATACCACTTTACTGCTTCTTTACCATCTTGCGTGACACCTTGTCCTTTATCGTACATGAAACCAAGATTGTGTTGCGCACTCGCATTACCTTGTTCAGCGAGTATTCTCAATTCTCTTAAAGCAGTTTCGTAGTCACCTCCGATATAAGCATCCATAGCCGTTTCAAAAATTGTGATGTTTTTCATAATCTAATTGAAGATACCGTTTTATTCACTTAAACGTTTATAAAATATTTCCGATGCTTTACAAATATAAGTATCACATCTTAATAATTTTTTATACATATTTTTCGCCTCAAACTTTTTCCCATATATATGATACAACCGCGCTTTCAAATATTCTTTTTGTTGTGATCGGGGTACCTCTGAAGCTTTTAAGGAGTCTGCGTGAGCAGATGAAATTTGGAGTACTGTGCTAGCAAGATTAATGTTAGAAATTATTTGTATTATTCTAAAAAATGCTTTTTTACTCTGATACATAAATGAAAACCGATTTAATACATACCCATTTTTGTAATTATGTGCCTCCATAAGAGGATAGTCTGGCCAAGATTTATTATTTATATTGTTCATCATAATTTCTTTATGTAGAGGCACTATATCCCTTCCCTCTTTTGTCAACATTTCTGAGAAACTAAAATATTCATTGTTTTCAACCCATACATCTAAGAATACAATACCTAACTCATTAGATTTTATTCGTGAAACAGTATGATGTGATGCATTATCTTTTATATTAAATGTCGCAAAAACTTCTGCTTTATCTACGAATTCATTAATAGCAAATGTTAGTATGGTATTTACTTGATCACACCAACCATAACCACGTAAAAAAAAATTAAAAGTTGATTGATTAATTGGAGGATGCATCAATTCGCCTTGATTTATTACTAGTGAATTAATTTCTTTTAGTGTTATTTGGATAGCATCAATATCAGAACTAATTCTATTTTCGATGCTTTTTGTAAAATAACGTTTCCAATCAGAACGAAGTTTTAATTCTAATATTCCTGATATTATCTGTTCTGGTATCGAGTATTGATTTGTTTGCTCTGCTTTCGAAAGAAAAAAATATTTATCATATTTATCAACAACTCTCAAGGTTGTTTCAAATGATAATGGAATAAATATAAAGCTTAATAGTAAAAAAATAATAGATAAAACAAAAAAAATGAATTTGTTCATGACCTAATTTCTACCCCTACCGCTGTGTGGGCGGGATATATATTCGTAGCCACCTACTTTATAAGCATCTGAAAGAATTTTGTCATAATCGTCAATCATAAATTTTCTGTTTTTTCTGCATGGCAAGTACCAGATAGAATCATTCCAATTTCAGTATGATAAAAAAATGGTTTTTCAATACTTTTTTTATCAAAATCATTCATATGAAATAATGCATATGTATTATTGTCTTTAAAATGAGTAATTACTTTTAATGAATTACTATCTTTGTTTGTAGAGATAACAACTGGCTTATTTTCATTATCTTCATTACTTAACCTTGTTTTTAAAGCAGTAGTATTTAGTATACTCCCGGTATCATTATCAATCCTAAATTGTCTTTTAACATAATTTCCTTTCCATCCATGAGTAACAAAGTATCCATTATCATTTAAACCAAAAACATTAACTATAGAGCAAACATAAACATCGGCATGGATGTAATTAAATATTGATAAAAGAATGAAAAATATAAGAACTTTTATTTTATACATAAGCTTCTCCATTGAATTTTATAATTTCCAAAAATATGGGCGAAAGACATAATTCTTTCTATTAAGTATAAAGTAAAATTTATATTTTTTTAAGTTCCACAAAAAGTTTGATAGTTTTGATTATAGTTATCTGGCGGGTTCATGTATTCTAAATTATCTGGTTGATAATTATATGGTTTATTAAGTAATTCAATTAAACGATTTACATAAGAATAATCATAATTATTAATCACTTCGTAAATTGCTTTTTCAACTTGATGATTACGAGGTATAAAAGCAGGATTCACTTTTAGCATTAATTTTTTTATTTCTTTTTCTGAGTTGCCTTCTTTTTTTAAGCATTCTTTCCATTTTACTAACCAAGAATCGATCTCGTTTTTAGATAAAAATTGTTGTTTAAAAAGTGAATTATTATTTTCTTCTTCAACAAGATTGGATAAATATCGAAATGTTAATGTAAAATCAGACTTATCTTTTTCCATCAATCGCAATAATTCATCGAGCAAAATATGATTATTTTTTTTATTTTCCAGTAATCCAATTTTTTTATACATTCCATTTAGCCAATATTTTCTAAACGCATCCGCGAAGCCATCTAAAATTTCTTCAACAATTTCGATTGCTTTATTTCTTTCTGTATTTATTAATGGCAGGAGACATTGACCAAGGCAGGCAATATTCCACTGGGCTATATTTGGTTGATTGCCGTAAGCATAACGACCATGATGATCAATCGAACTGAAAACGGTATTAGGATCATAGTTATCCATAAAGGCACACGGACCATAATCAATTGTTTCACCAGATATAGAGGTGTTATCAGTATTCATAACCCCATGTATAAAACCAACATGCATCCATTTAGCAATAAGAGAAGCTTGATTTTCACAAACTAATTTTAAAAATTTTTGATATCGAAAGTCATCATCATTTTTAATGTTTGGAAAATGTCGATTAATTGCATAGTCTGTTAGTAATTTTAAATTTTTAAGATCTTTAAAAGCTGCAAAATACTCAAAGGTTCCAACACGGAGATGACTAGAAGCAATACGAGTAAGAATGCCACCAGGCAGCAGTGTTTCTCTTGAAACCATTTCACCAGTTGCAACAATTGCTAACGAACGCGTTGTTGGAATATCAAGAGCATGCATAGCTTCACTTATAATATATTCCCTGATTACAGGGCCAAGGGGGGCACGACCATCCCCACCTCGTGAATAGCGGGTTTGACCAGAGCCTTTTAGTTGAATATCAAAACGACGACCGTCATTATTTATAATTTCACCAAGCAGAATAGCCCGTCCATCACCCAACTGCGGGACAAAATGACCAAACTGATGACCAGCATAGGCCAAGGCTATAGGCTCTGAGCCTTTTAGTATTTTGTTTCCTGAAAAAATTTCACTAAATAGATTTTCTTTTTTTTCTAGATTTAAACCGATTTCTTTTGCCAGAGATTTATTAAATTGAATTAAACTTGGTTTTTTAACTGCAACGGGGTTTATACGTTCAAAAAAAATATCCGGAAGCTTTGAATAACTATTATCAAAATTAATCATGATTTTCTATGGAGTATTGAGCCGATAATTTTTAATTCTCTAATAAATCACTAAGTGTTTTACTTTCACCTATTTTTAATAAAATAGCATCATTTTTATTAAAGCCATATTCCTTTGCTGCGTTTTTAAAACGTACTGGAGGTTCAAATGGGTCTTCCAAAGATAAAAGAACGGTCCCCCAATGCATTCCTAAAACTTTTTTACTTTTTAGGTTTTGCCCAATATTAAGAGCTTCTTCCGGAGTTGTATGATAAATAGATTTTTCGAACATTGGCCTAAAATCGTATGCACCAATATTAATGAAGGTTAAATCAATGGGGCCATATTTTTCACCTAATTCCTTATAAATATTTCCATAACCAGTGTCACAGGCGAAAAATAATTTTATTCCTTTATATTCAATTAAATAACTTCCCCATAACGTTTTATTCATATCCGTTGGCGTTCGCTTTGACCAATGAATTGCGGGTAGCATAGTTATTATTAAGTCGTTAACTCTTATTTCCTGATACCAATCCATTTCTTCAACATTATTAAATCCATTATTAATAAAATATTTACCTAGTTTTAGTGGCGTTAATACTTTTGAATTCTTAAAGGGGAAATTCTTAATTGTACCGTAATCCAGATGATCGTAATGATTATGTGTCAACAAAAATAAATCAGTCTCAGGGATATCATTCAATGTAATCGCGGGTTTAACGTATCTTTTTGAGCCAAAAATAACAGGCCCAGCGTTTTTAGAAAAATAAGGGTCAGTAATAATTGTAGTCGAACCTAATTTAATTATAAAAGTCGCATGACCAATCCAAACTATATAGTCATCGTTTTCTATATTTTTAATATTTTCTAGAACATTTTTTTTATTTATGACGTGTGTTTTAGGAATATTAACTTTTATTTTTCTTTTCTCCTTTAGAAATGTAAAGAACGAAAATTTTTTATCGGGAGAAATTTTAGGGCTACCTTTAGGGTTTCGAAATGTTCCTTCATCTGTATGGTGATAGGGTTTGTTAAGTTTAGTTTCGGCAAAAATTTGTGTAGTTAAGAAAAGTAACGCAATAATTTTTATGCACCCTATTTTCTTCATTTTTTCAGAAATAATTTTTTGTAACGACGGAACACATTCCATCCGTTAATTCAACTTTAACTACGGGTTCAGACGATGCTAATAGGTCTAATTTAATTTCTATTATAGTGCTGCCCTGTCCATTTTTTGTATAGACTGTACCTAAATTATTTTCTGTTACACTATAAGGAGAAAATCCTTCATCAGTATTATATTTAAACTCAGCAGCGCAATTAATTTCTACATCTATAATTTCATCACAATGTGATTCTATCGCTACATCGAATTTTGCGTTACAAGATTCATAACCATTAGCAATTATACTGTCTTTGCATTCCATATTAACGTCTATAATATTTAAATTAACATTTTCTAGTTCAGGGTTACATTTATCTTTATTTATATCTTTTTTGATAGGGAAAAAATTATTATTTGTGCTTGTGTCAATCATTTTTAGGTGTATTGATGAAATATAACCTACTTCATTTCCATCGAGTTCAGTTTTTACCCATTCACTTGATGTAGGAGTTACTAGAATCTGCTGACCTCTAAATAAAGATCCAATAATTCTCCCTTCATTGCTGGGTATAGATCTAATATTTAACGAATTAGCAATTACTTCAGCGGTGTACATCATTTCTGCATTTACAGGAAGATATATGAATAATAGAAAAATTTTAAGAATCAATATTTTCATTTATTAAAATAATATTTTTTAAGTAATAAATTTGTTCCAATTAAAACTTGTATCACCAATAACAAAGAATGATGGATTGATTAATGAGCTTTTTGTATTATATTTAATCGGATTTAAACCTTCATCAATGACTTTCCCGCCAGACTCTTCAACAATACACTGTGCCGCAGCTGTATCCCATTCTGAAGTTGAACCAAATCGTGGGTATATATCAGCTTTACCTTCTGCGACCAGACAAAATTTCTTTGAACTACCAACAGAAAGGACTGTTACATTTTTTATTTTTGAAATAAAGGATTGTTGTTTTTGATTCCCATGAGAACGACTACCCGCAATCGTAATATCATTTTCATTTACTTTCCTGACAGAAATTTTTTCCATTTTATTTTTACTATCACATCTATGTGCGCCATGATTAATAGCTGCCAGATAACTTGTGCCGATTACGGGGATGTGGACAGCCCCTAAAATAGATTGATGCTCATCGATTAGCGCAATATTTACTGTAAATTCATCATTTTTTTTAATAAATTCACGGGTTCCGTCAAGTGGGTCAACAAGCCAATATTGTCTCCATTTTTTTCGTTCAGAAAAATCAATATGAGAAGATTCTTCAGATAAAATAGGTATTTCCGGAGTGAGTAGCGAAAGATTTCTGCAAATCACTTCATTTGCCGCAGTATCAGCTAGTGTAAGCGGTGAATTATCCTCTTTATTAGTAACTGAGAAATCAGTTTTGTATATTTTTAAAATTTCATCGCCAGCACTACGAGCTATATTATCTATCTCAGGTAGTAGCTTAGGCAAATTAGCATGATCAATTTTATTCATTTGTATAGCTCTGCTATCCTAATATACATCTATTCTATCTGTCTTTATAAAACATGAAACCTAAAATTAAATGGAAAGAAATAAAAACAGTATTATTGGATATGGATGGAACATTACTCGATCTATATTTTGATTACTATTTTTGGCAAGAATATTTGCCTGAGCAATGGGCTCGGCAGAACAACATGGATGTCAAAGCAGCTAAGATCAAATTACTAGATTGGTACAGACAAGAGTCAGGTACACTATCATGGTATTGTCTTGATTTTTGGACTGAGAAACTAAATTTCGATGTGTTTGCCCTTAAGACTAATGTAAGGCATTTGATAAAATATAGACCTCATGCAGAATTTTTTTTGAAACAGCTTAATAGTTTAGATTTTTCTCTGATGATGGTAACTAACGCACACGAGAAATTAATTAAAATGAAAGCTGATGAAACAGGAATCGATAATTTCTTTAATCAAATAATCAGTTCACATTCAATCGGTCATGCCAAAGAGGAGCACGCTTTTTGGGAAAAATTAACAACAAAGATTTCATTTAATGTTAATGATACATTATTAATCGATGACAATTTAATCGTATTGAGAACTGCAAGAGAATTTGGAATTAAGCATCTCTATACAGTGGCAAAACCTAATAGTCAAAAACCAAAACAAAATCCGGGTGAATTCGAAGCAATCGATTCTTTTGATGAGATTGGTTTCTAAATTTTTATTTTAAACCGTAACAAAGATCCCAAACTTCATGATCTAATTTTTCACCACGAGACTCATATTTAGTTTTAGTTCTCCATGATGGTCTTGGCGAGAAATTGTTATTATTGGTTAGATTAATTAAGCCTGAGTCATTATTACCAAGCTCCTTAATATGATTCGCATAATCTTTCCAATCGGTTGCAATATGTAAACGTCCATGCGTGACTAGTTTTTCTTTTACTAGTCTTATTAGTTCTTCATTAATAAGGCGACGTTTATGATGTCTTTTTTTTGGCCATGGATCAGGAAAGAAGATAAAAATCTGACTCAACGAGCGATCCGGTATTTGTTCTTTAAGCACATTTGTGACATCGTGTTTAATAATTTTTATATTAGTTAGTGCATAGCTCTCTATTTTGTTCAGTAATCTTCCTATCCCAGGTCGATGTACTTCTACTGCTAAATAATTATTTTCAGGATGAGATATTGCATGATTTATTGTCGATTCCCCGGCTCCAACACCAACATCCAAGACTATGGGTCCGTATCGTTTAAAAACTTTCACCAGATCAATTATTTTAGAATCGTACTCAATACCATGTTTAATCCAATAATTGTCTAAACCATAAAGCTGTGATTTTGTAAGTCGTCCTTCTCGTTTTACGTAGCTTCTTATCGGTTTTTTAATCGCTGCGTTATTTTTCATCTATTAATTTTCTTAATGTATGGGTAAATGCTAATTAAAAGAATTGACCATCAATTGGCGAAGAGGCGCTTGCGTATGCTCGTTTTGGCATGCGTCCAGCCAGATATGCTTCCCTCCCAGCCTGAATGGCTTTTTTCATTGCACTTGCCATTAGTATAGGATTTTTAGCTTCTGCAATGGCTGTATTCATAAGTACACCATCGCATCCGAGCTCCATGGCGATAGATGCATCCGATGAGGTCCCAACGCCAGCATCTACAATTATCGGGACTGATGCATTTTCAACTATATTGCGAATGTTATAAGGATTTTGAATCCCCAGACCGGAGCCAATCGGGGCCGCAAGTGGCATTACTGCAACACAACCTATTTCCTCAAGACGTTTTGCAATAATTGGATCATCGGTTGTGTATACCATGACTTTAAAATTATCATTAACCAGTTTCTCTGCAGCGTATAAAGTTTGAGCAATATCAGGAAAAAGTGTTTTTTCATCAGCCAACACCTCGAGTTTTATCAGGTTATGGCCATCTAATAATTCCCTTGCTAATTGACAAGTTCTTATCGCAGAATCGGCATCATAGCAACCTGCAGTATTAGGTAAAATAGTAAATTTATTAGGTGAAATTATATCAAGTAGGTTTGGTTCAGTTTCATCTTGGCCAATATTAGTACGTCTAATGGCTACAGTAACAATCTCAGCACCACTTTCATCAATTGCAGATTTTGCTTCTTGTATATTTTTATATTTACCTGTACCAACTAGTAATCTAGAAGAATAAATCGAATCAGCTATTTTAAATTTATCCGTATCAAAATTTCTCATAAGTATTTTTTTAGATAAATATTGTTCTATCCACCACCAATGGCCTGAACAATTTCTACTTTATCCCCACTATTAACTTTTTTACTATTATATTGACTTCTGGGGATAATATATTGATTTATCTCAATAGCGTACTTGCCATTTAACTCGAGCTCTTTAATAAGAGTATTTACAGAACAATTATTTTCTATCGAATAAGGCGAACCGTTTATTAAAACTTCCATTTATGATTACTAATCCAGGTCAATTTCAAGATCTTCTTTCGCGATAAAACATTTTAATGAAGATTTTCTTTCTTTTATAATTTTACGACATTTCTCGTTAATCATGTTAACAGTCTTATCATCATTATTTGGGTCATGTGAAAATAAATATAAATTTTTAACATTTGCATCAATCGCCATGTTTATAACATCTAAGTAACACGAATGACCCCATCCCTTCTTTTTCTTGTAATCTTCGGGTGTATATTGCGCATCATGAATTAGAATATCTGCATTTTGTATTGTTTTAACTTCTGCTTGATATTCCTCTTGGTTCATTTGTGTGAACATGATCGTTTCTTCTTCGGATAGTCCTTCTGTATTTTCTTGTATTGCTTTGTCCAGAAACAAACATTCATTATCTGGAATGTATATTATAGTTTTATTTTTAGTCTTTATATTATACCCATAGGTTATTCCCGGATGGTGAGCGCTATAATATGTGATTTCTATTGGCCCATAACGTATTTTTTTTTCTTTTGGATCAATATAAGTTATGTTTGCCATCCATTCTTCAGTGCCTACAGGAAAATAGGGAGCTTTCATTTGGCCATCAATATATTTTTTTACTATCTCTTTTGAATCACCAGGACCAAATAAATTTATATTATATTTAGGAATAAATGCAGGTGTGAAAAAGGGCAATCCAGAAATATGGTCCCAATGAAAATGTGACAGCAAGATTAATAACCGATCATATTTTCCATTAGCCACCAATTTATTTCCGAGCGGTATAATTCCTGTGCCGGCGTCACAGATAAGCACGTGATCATCAACATTAATCTCAACGCAGGGTGTGTTGCCACCTACTTCTAGGTGGGTCCTGAATGGTGCGGTATATGAACCCCGTACACCCCAAAAGCGAACATAGGATTTTGTCATACGCTAATATCTACCGTGTATTAGATGAAAAGCTAGTTATTATTATTTTATATAGTCGAGCATTATACTAGTAATAGATCGCATTGACATTGGTTTAACAATAAAATCAAGTGCTCCTAGTGCAGTAGCAATCGTTCGATCTTGCGAATAGTCTTTTGATGTAATCATAATTACACGTGTATCCTTATGGAGGGGCAATTTTCTTAATTCTTCGAGAAAAGTTAACCCATTCTTATCTGGCATTCTAATATTTAAGAAAAGTAAACTAGGTTTATTATTCTCGAGATATTCCATTGCATCATCTGTATTTCCATAAGCTTTTAGCTCAATTGATAAGTTTTCTATACTACGTAAAAAAAATTTACGAGAAGTTTGATTATCATCGATAAGAACTACAGTTCGTTTATATTCGCCCATTATTAAACTTTATCCATAAAATTTGAATACTAAATTAATACGAGTCCTAATTTAGTTGTATCTATTATAAGGCTAAAATATCAGAATTTAATGTCTTATTGCTGGTAGAGGTGTGATTTAGTGACGCAGTTCAACTTTTTTATAATCAAGATCAGGATTTAGCAGCGCAATTAAACATTTTTAGTTTAATTTCTATTCGATATTACATTGGTTTATTTTCGATTTTTTGCTGTATGCTAACCACAGAATTTACGTTATTCGCAGACAGTATTACTTTTATCTTCTCCAGTTCTTCTTTATTTTCAAATGGACCAACAAAAACACGATAACTTATACCCTTGCCAATGATATCTTTCTTTTCTATATATGCAGATAGACCTAAGAAGGCAAGTTTTGCTTCTAATGCATCTGCTGATTTAAAATTCTTAAAAGATCCAACTTGGAGAATATATATGGTGTGAGACCTATTTTCATTATTGTTTGTGGCTGTTTCTGCATATTCTTTTTTAGGAATCTTTGTTACTTGTCTTTCTTCTAGTATGGTTGGGAAATCAAATTTTATGTTTGTTTCAATTTCCTTATTATCATTATTTTTCGTTTTTATTTCACTTTTATCATTTGTAGTTAGCGTAGTTTCTCTATCGTATAATTTTTTATATTGGTTAAAAAAAATAATGCTTGTAAAAAATATACCTAATATTAATCCTATTAAGAACGATAATAATCCGTCCTTATTTTTTATTTCCGGGTTAGAATTTTTATTATTTCTTAAATTTTTATAATCTCTTGACATTACATTTCCTCAGGTGCGCTCACACCTAATTGAAATAATCCATCTTTTATTACTTGTTTTGTTGCTTCTATTAGTGAAAGACGCGCATTTCTAATTTCTTCATCATCAACTAGAAATTTGTTTACGTTGTAGTATGTATGAAAGTCATTTGCGACTTCTTTTAAATAATATGCTAGTTGATGCGGTTCAAATGTAATTGCTGAATTTTCAATTACATCAGGATACTTAGCAAGAGAAGTTAGTAATTTTATTTCATGTGGTTCCGACAATACAGATAAATCTGAAAGTTTTTCTGACTTTATAAAAGAATATTTCTTTTCCTTCATTTGCCTAAAGACACTACAAATTCTTGCATGTGCGTACTGTATGTAATATACCGGATTATCATTTGATTCCGATTTTGCAAGTTCTAGGTCAAACTCCAAATGTTGTTCGCTCTTTCTTATAATGTAGAAGAATCGTGCGGCATCTTTACCCACTTCCTCCACTAATTCCTTAAGAGTGATAAACTCTCCTGATCTTGTTGACATTGACAATTTTTCTTTTCCTCTAAATAGGGTTGCAAACTGTACAAGCAATATTTTTATCTCATCAGAAGAATAATCAAGCGCTTTCATTGAGGCCTTAATTCTTTCAACATATCCATGATGATCAGCCCCCCATACATTAATTATTTTTTTATAACCACGTTCAAATTTTGTTACATGATACGCAATATCAGAAGCAAAATAAGTAGTTTGACCGTTCTCTCTTATCAATACACGGTCTTTTTCATCTCCAAGCTTGCTAGAGCAGAACCATTTAGCATTATCTTTTTCATAAACCCACGAACCATCGTTAAGTTTTGAAATGCATTTGCTAACTGCATTATTTTTTTCCAAGGAATACTCTGAATACCAATTATCAAATTTAATACCAAAATCACCCAGATCATTTTTAATTGATGATAAAATTGTTTCTAAAGATATTGCAAGAATTTGACGATATTTTTCATCTCCAAGTACATTTTTGCAGTGCTTTATTAATTTATCGATCTTTTCATCATCATCATCTTTTTTATTTAGAATATTTTGAATATCTTCAGATAGTGTTACGAATTCTTTTTCAAATTTATTTTTTAAATCAACGGCAATATTAACTATATATTTACCTTTATAAGCATTTTCAGGGAATGAGACTTTTTCTTTTAATTGTTGTAAGTAACGCAACCAAACGCTAACTGTTAGAATATCTATTTGTCTTCCTGAATCATTTACATAGTACTCACAGTAAACATCGAATCCGGTTTTTTTTAATAAGTTACAGATAACCGCGCCGTAAGCTGCTCCTCTGCCATGACCGATGTGCAAAGGACCTGTAGGATTTGCAGAAACAAATTCGACCAACGTGGGTTTATTTTCCCCAATTTCAGAATTCCCGTATAAATCACCATTATTTAAAATATCTAATACGACTGATTGATATGAGTCTTGATTTAAAAAGAAATTAATAAATCCTGGGTCTGCAATCTCTATGTGGTTTATTAAATGGGATTTTGGAAGATTTTTAGAGATTTTATTTGCTAATTCACGTGGGGCACATCTACAGCTTTTTGCCAATGCCATAGCTATATTGGATGCAAAATCACCGTGCGCAGGGTCGCGACTGTATTCAACTTTAATGTTGTTTTTATCAATTGTGATTTCAATCCCCTCGGATTTGAGTATTTGCAGGGATTGATTAATTAATTCTTGAAGTTGTTTTTTCAATTAAGCCATCTCAAAAAAAGGTGGCATTATTGTATTAGTTTTAACAAAGCAAGAGAAGTTGATTAGACAGATCTATTTAACCACCGTTAATCCAAGAATTTCCCAATCTTGCATACCGCCACGATACCATTTAAGTTTTTCAGCTGGGTAACCAAATCTTAATAGGGTTTTAATGCTAGAAGGAGATTGGCCGCACCACATACCGTTACAGAATAATATGAGTGTTTTTGCATTTGAAAAATTCCATAAGCCTTCAATATTTAATGCCCCAAACTTTTTTTCTAGAATTTCTGCTATTCCGAAAGGATCAGCACCAGCTTCTGGTTTTAATAAAGTCCAAGGGATATTAACTGAACCAGGAATTGTGCCTTTTTTAACCCAATCTTCAGTACGCGAATCAATAATAAGAATTGAATTATCGCCAGCCGAGCTTTTTTTTAAGTAGTCTAGTAACTCAAGTTCACCTATTGTTTCGACTCCGTTTCCTAAGCTATATGGCTGTATACAGAATGGCGGGCATTTTCTTGAAGTTTTTGCGTATTCAGGATTAACTAGATTATTTAGCGATTGGTTTCTCTGAACTCTTATTTCTTTGCCATTATGTTTTACATCTACGAAACTAATTTCATTGTTTATATTCACATCAAGATCATTGTCTGATGCTGCTGGCGCACTTATTGTTAATAAGAAGGTAGTAAGTATTACAAAGTAATTTCCTATTTTTTGATTCATTATTATTACCTAATTCATATCTTGCGGATCTATATCTAAAGACCACCTAACTTTTTTAGAGTTCTTTATTTTTTCAACTTTTTCCAGCCATTCATCTAAATGTGTATGTAATAATTTTCTATTTGCTGCTTGTATAATTAATTGATAACGAAAACGACCAGCATGTTTTTCTATTAAAGCTGGAATCGGGCCAAACAGTAAAAGTACATCTCCCGATAATTTTTTTAATTGTATACTGGCATTTTTAATAAAGTATTTAACCTGTTCAATATTATGCGCTTCTGCCCTTAATAATGCCATGTGCGAGTGCGGCGGTAATGATGAGAGTTTTCTTTCTTTTAATAGAGATTTTGCAAGATGATTATACCCATGCTTAATTAGAGTATGAAATAGCGGGTGATCAGGACTATATGTTTGAACAATAACAACACCCTTTTTCTTTCCTCTTCCTGCTCGACCGCTTACTTGCATAAAGAGTTGAGCTAGTCTTTCTGTAGCACGAAAATCAGTTGAAAATAGTCCACTGTCTGCATCAACGATAGCTGCTAAAGTAACATTTGGGAAATGATGCCCTTTTGCAATCATCTGAGTGCCTACTAAAATATCAATATCACCTGAGTGCATCTTGGTTAGAAAATTATCTATTGAGTCTTTTTTTTGTGTTGTGTCCCGATCTATTCTGGCGATTTTTGATTTAGGAAATTTTTTTGAAAGAACCTCTTCAATTCGTTCAGTACCATGGCCAAGTCTGAGTAATTTTGATTCACACGAAGGACAATTGTTTATATTTTTTTTCGATGAACCACAATGATGACAATTAAGACGGTTATTCGATTTATGATATGTAAGTGGTATTTCACATCTGTCACAATGCGCTTTCCATCCACAGCAGTGGCAGTATAGGTGCGTTGCGTAGCCTCTTCTGTTTAAGAACAATAAAATTTGGTTGTTGAGCTTTAAATTTTTATCTATTTCATCAATAAGCATTTTCGATAATGGACCGTACATTTTTTTATTTTGTATATCGAGTAATTGGTACTTAGGTTGCTTGGCAGTTCCGGCTCTGGTAGGCAAAACTAAATGTACATATCGACTTTTTTCAGCATTATTAATAGTTTCAAGTGAGGGAGTAGCAGAACCTAATATAGCAGGGACACCATCTCGTTTAGCACGAACAATCATTAAATCTCTTGCAGAGTATTGAAAACCGCTATGTTGTTTATAAGATAGATCATGCTCTTCATCAGCAATATAGATTCCAGGATTCAAAAGTTGCGTCCAAATTGCAGAACGTGTTCCCAATATAATCTTTGCTTTACCTGTTCTTGCGTCTTGCCAGTATTTGAGTCTTTCAGTAACGGAAAGATTAGAATGTTGTATTGCTATATCAACTTTGAAGCGGTTTTTAAATCGTTGTATTAGTTGGGGCGTTAAACCAATTTCTGGCAGCAAAATTAAACATTGTTTTCCGGACTTAATAACAATATCCATTGCAGACATATAAACTTCTGTTTTACCGCTACCAGTTAAACCATCAAGCAGAAAGACAGCGTGGTTATTTATCGAATTTGAAATTACATTTACAGCTTTTTCTTGGTCTTCGTTTAGTTTGACAGTTCTTTTATTTATTATTGATTTTTCCAAATTTTCTTTTGTTTCTTTTTGTATCAGGCCAATTTTCTCAAGGGCATAAAGCGAACGCTTCACCCCAGGAAAAATTTTGTTAAGCTCAAATTGACTAATTGATGTGTTACTTTTTTTTAAGTAGCTAATTATTTTAGTTTGAGTCGGTGAAATTTTTTTATTATGTGAATTTAATAGGAAACTATCTCCCGACAAAGACCAAAAACTATCCTCGTAATTAGTTATTAGATTATTTTTCCTAAGCAAGGTTGGCAAAGCATTAAAAATTACTTCACCGATTGGGTGATGATAGTAGTTACTGGCCCAAACTAATAAATTTAAATGTTCAGTATTTATTATAGGAGAGTCATCAATAATGTTATTAATTCTTTTTAATTTATGTTTAGGATGGTTTGTTTTATTACTGATTGAAACAATAATACCCGTGACATTCTTTTGTTTCCCAAATGATACTGAAACCCTTAAGCCCGGTTTAAGAACCTTTTGGTTAAGATTTTCATTAGGTAAATAGTCGAATAAACGTCTTAGTGGTGTTGGTATAGCAATGTTTAGAAATTTTTTTTTAGTTACCATAAATAGAAATTTTTTTGTATGAACAAACTAAAATAATTGTTCCGGAGTAGATGTATCTCCATCATCTTTCAATAAAAGATCAGGCCGTTTTTCTTTGTTTAACGATTTTGGCGCGTTTTTTAATCTAAATACTTCAAACATTGCGTCTGGATTATCAGCATTTGTTACTTCTCCATTCTCGGAGTCTATACGAACTGTAACCAAACCTTTCGGTCTTTGCATCATTGATTGCGGCATACCTTTGAGGGCTTCCCTCATATAATCGATCCACATTGGTAGTGCCGCACGTCCTCCAGTTTCTCGCATTCCCAGAGGCCTGAATTTATCAAAGCCAACCCAACTGACTGTAGCAATATTTGAATTAAACCCAGAAAACCAGGCATCATGTTGGTCATTTGTTGTACCTGTTTTTCCCGAAAGATCATCCCTTTGCAGTTCTAAGGCTTTTCTTCCCGTCCCAAACTTTATCACGTCTCGTGTTATTGTGTTCATAATCCAAATATTTTTAGCATCAACAACACGAGGGGAGTATATTGTATTCAGATTATCATTCTCGTAAGTTGCTTCGGTGTCATTTATTTCTTTAGCTGAATTATTTTCTTCACTTAAAGTTTTTTCTTTTTGAATGTCAATGCATTGATTGCAAACAACAATCGGGTTAGCTCGAAAGATAATTTGATTATCATAAGTTTTAGTTTCATTTATAAAATATGGCTCTATTAGAAAACCTCCGTTTGCAAAGACTGAATAACCTCTAACTAACTCCCATAATGATAATTCTGCACTTCCTAGTGCGAGAGAAAGATTTTTTGGGAGTTGTTCAATATTGAACCCAAATTTTTCTATATGACTAAGTGCAAATGGAATACCAATTGAGTGTAATAATCTTATTGATACTAGATTACGTGAATGGATTAGTGCCTCACGTAATCTAGTCGGACCATGACTTTTTCTACTATAATTTTCTGGTCTCCATTCATCCTCAATACCAGGATCCTCAAAAACGATCGGCGCATCATTTATTATACTCGCAGCAGTTCTCCCTGCCTCTAAAGCGGCTGAATATATGAATGGTTTAAAACCTGAACCAGCTTGTCTTTTTGCTTGGGTTACATGATTAAACTTATTTTTAAAGTAATTAAAGCCACCAACTAAGGCAAGCACAGATCCATCATTAGGTGAAACTGATATTAACCCACCTTCAACATCAGGTATCTGTGATAATGTCCATTCATCATTTTCTGTTTTAAGCAGACGAATTATATCCCCGGATTTTAAAAAATTGCTGGCCTTTTCTAGTTTCGACCCTCTTCTATTTTCAGAAATATATTTTCTTGCCCATTTCAAACCTTCCCAGTTAATTTCAATCTCACCAGTATTTAAAAGATACACATTGATGGATTTTTCAGTTACATTTTTTACCAGTCCAGGGTAAAGATTATTAATTACAGGAAATGTTTTTAGAATATTAACAATTTCTATTTCATTTTTTGATTCAATATCATCGATGGACTGTTCGGGACCACGATAACCGTGTCTTTTGTCATATGCTAATAATGCATCTCTAAGTGCTTTATTAGCAGCTTTTTGATTGTGGTCTCTTATAGTTGTTGTAACTATTAAGCCATTGGTATATGCCTCTTCTCCATATTTTTGGGTTAGATTATTTCTTACCATTTCAGCTAAATAATGAGCTTCAATTTCTGGCGAAGGGATATGCAGGGTAGCGGTAATAGGAGTTTTTTTTGCTTCTTCAAATTCTTCTTCTGATATGTATGCTAGGTCTAGCATTCTTTGCAGAACATAATCTCTTCGAATCAGCGAACGACTTGGGTTGGTAACAGGGTTTGATTTAGAGGGGGCTTTGGGAAGGCCCGCTATTGTTGCAATTTGTGACAGACTTAATGAATCAACGCCAGTTCCATAATAAACTTGTGCAGCAGCTTCAACCCCATAGGCTCTTTGACCTAAATATATTTTATTTACATATAATTCAAGAATTTCTTTTTTACTTAGTTCACGTTCAATCTTAAATGCCAGAAAGATTTCATTTAGTTTTCTTAGATATGTTTTTTCATGACTAAGAAAAAAATTTCTAGCGACTTGCATTGTTATTGTGCTTCCGCCTTGTTTTTTAGTTCCGGTCTTTATTAGGGAGTAGGTAGCTCTTGCTAAACCTTGCCAGTCAACACCGGGGTGAATGTAGAACCGGTCATCTTCAGCAGCTAAAAATGCTTTGATAAGTCTTTCGGGAAGTTCCTCGATTTTTATAGGGGTACGGCGTTTTTCTCCATATTCAGCTACCAGAGACATATCTGCAGTATAAATACGCAGAGGGACTTGCATTTTTACGTCCTTCAGTGTCTCGATATCCGGTAGACCCGGTAAAATATATAACGAAACAATTAGTAGCGCTGCTAGGCCAAAAAACACCATAGATTGTATAAAATTGAAGATAAAGCGCAGCATATTGTGTTTATATGTATTAAATTTCCTTAATTATTAGCATTATACGTGAAGATTATTGGATTTTACTCTCTCAATTCTTTTGGAAAAGTTTATATTGCGATAGTAGTCAAAATAACTTTATGTAGTATTATACATATCCCATATAACCTATGACTAAGAAAGGGAAAATTAGTGTTTTCATTTACTAGAAAATCGGCTCCAATTTTAGGCATTGATGTAAGTGAAGCTGCTGTAAAGCTTCTCGAGCTAAGCCATCGAGGAACAACCTATCAGGTTGAAAGTTACGCTGTTGAATCATTAGCGGCAAATGCAGTAACAGAAAAAACTATAAATGATATTGATTCAGTTGGCGAAGCAATTGCACGCGTTGTTGAAAAAGCTGGCACGAAGACAAAAGATGCTGCAATTTGTGTCGCCGGTTCTTCTGTTATTACAAAAGTTATTAAAATGCCGGCTGGTTTATCTGCTGATGATATGGAGAGTCAGATTCAGATCGAGGCCGACCAGCATATCCCATTTCCATTAGATCAAGTTGCCATAGATTTTGAAGTTCAAAATGAGTCTGAGGAAGGAGGCGAAGAGGCAGAAGTTTTATTAGCTGCTGCACGAAGTGAGATCGTAGACAATTGTGTTGCTTCCTTGGAGTTAGGGGGATTGAATGCCAAGGTTGTCGATATTGAAGCATTTACGATAGAAAATACAATTAAATGGATAGCCCAAAATTTTCCTGCCGGCGTTTCAACGGATGCAATTGCTGTTGCTGATATTGGTTCTAGATCAATGACATTTAGTGTTCTTGAAGATCTAAAGGTAGTTTATTCGCGTGATGAAGCATTCGGAGGCGTACAGCTAACGGAGGAAATTCAGCGTCGATATGGCATGTCTTTTGAGGAGGCAGTAATAGCCAGAAAATCAGGTTCATTACCAGAAGATTATGAGTCAGAGGTTCTTGAGCCATTTAAAGAGAATCTTATTTCTGAAATTTCGAGGGCGCTACAGTTTTTTTATTCATCAAGCCAAACAACAGATGTTGATATTTTAGTTGTAGCAGGGGGGTGTGCCTCAATTCCGAATTTAGTCGATTTGATTGAGCCCAGGCTCGAAATAAAAACGATAATTGCCAATCCATTTTCAAAGATGAATATTTCGCCAAAAGTAAATAAAAAAACATTAGCGAATGATGCACCAGCTTTAATGATTGCATGTGGTTTAGCAATGAGAGGAGATGGGTAATGGCAAAAATTAATTTACTCCCATGGCGTGAGGAAAAACGAAAGGAATTATTGAATGAATTTCTTGTTATGTTAGGTGTTGTAGCGCTTTTAGCAGCTGTTACTATCGGAGTTGTTCATTTCTATCACTCACAATTAATTGATAATCAAAAAGCAAGAATTAGTTTTATCAACAAACATATTGATGAAGTTGATAAGAAAATTGTCGAAATTAAAGAACTGGAAAAGAAAAAAGAAAGTTTACTCTCACGTATGAGAGCAATCGAATCATTGCAGCGTGATCGTCCGCTAATCGTTCGCTTATTTGATGAGCTTGTTAGAAGCATGCCTGATGGTATGTCGATAACTAAACTAACTCAAAGGGGCGGAACAATAACTATTGAGGGCGAAGCGCAGTCGAATGCTCGCGTATCTTCATTTATGAGAAAAATAGAGCAGTCTGATTGGCTCCAAGGCGCAAAACTTAAAGTGATTAAGGAGAAAGTGGTTAAAATGAAAATCGAAGGTGGCGGTGATTTAACCGAGATACTTAATAGTTTTACTCTCACATTTGGCCAAGTTTTGCCAAAGTCAGATCAAGAAGGCGACGATGAGGACGGGGCATGAGCTTTGTTGATGATTTAAGCAATCTAGACCCAAATAATCCTGGTTTGTGGCCAAAAGCTATACAGATAGTTATATTTTTACTTTTATTTTTCGCGCTACTTTTTGCGGGATGGAAGTTTGATATAACAAAAAAACGTGACGAATTGGCAGTTTTAGAGAGGCAGGAACACGAAAGAATAGACATACTTAAAGTTAGGCAGAAAAAAGCGGCAAATTTAAATGCATTAAAAGAGCAGATGAAGGAAATGGAAATTTCATTCGGCGATATGGTAAGGCAATTACCAAACCAGACAGAAGTCGCTGGTCTATTAGTTGACATTTCACAAACAGGTTTAGGAGCAGGGCTTGAATTTAAATTATTTGAACCAAAAGGTGAAATTCCGAAAGAATTTTATGCTGTTCTACCAATCTCGATTAGCGTTGTTGGCGATTATCATCAGTTTGGTGAATTTATTAGTGGTTTAGCACAACTACCAAGAATTGTGACCACTCACGAAATTAACATTAATTCTAAAAAGTTAAATGCAGCAACCGGAATTCCGCTTCTTGAAATGAAGACAATAGCAAAAACATATCGTGCGTTAGAAGAAAATGAAGAAGGTGAGAATGAATGATGAATTTCCATATTCAGCTAAATAGTTTTTTAAGAGGAGCCATTCTTTTGTTCATATGTTTTTTTGTAAGCGGTTGTGTTTCATACAATATGCCAGATCTCATACAACAAGTTTCCGCCATTATGTCCAGACCTGGCGGCGGCATTGATCCTATACCAGAAATAAAACCATACGAGGCATATGTGTATGAGTCAGGTAAATTAGACACACGTAATCCTTTTAAAAGGTTTTATATTCAGGAGCAATCGACTGTCGCTTTAGATAAGCAGGGCCCTGTTGATGATGGATTAACAGAAGAAATGAGAAATGAAATTCAAAATCGTAATAGAGAAGAACTGGAGAGGTTCGAATTGGATAGTCTAAGAATGGTTGGGACGCTTCAAAATGAGGAAAATAATTGGGGGATTGTAGTCGATCCAGGTGGCATTGTTCACCGAGTAAAAACGGGGAATTATGTTGGTTTAAATATCGGAAGGATTACATCCATAGCAGAAGAACAAATCGAAGTAAGGGAAATTATTAAGGATAATAGCGGAAGATATGAAGAGCGAATGGTTTTATTGCCCCTTATAGAATAATTTAAAATTGGATAAACGCCATGATTATGAATACAGGATTTGATATATTTAAGGTATACATTAAGAATATGAATAAGCAATTACATAAGTTATCTTTATTGATGCTGCTGCTCGCGGGTAGTTTTGGCGTGTTTTCTGCCAATGCTGTCACGTTAGATAAAATAAGTACATCATCGCTTCCCGGGGAAAGAGTACAGATTAAGTTAATTTTTTCCGAAGCTTTAATGAACGAACCACTAAGTTTTAGTGTCGATAATCCGGCAAGGGTAGTTATAGATCTACCTGATACATCATTAAATTTAAATGAAAAATCGCAAACTATTGGAATAGGCATGGCTAATAGTTTGAATGCTGTTGAAGCCGGAGGCCGTTCTCGTGTAGTGATTAATCTAACACGTTCGGTTTCTTATTCTGTTGATGTTAGTGGTAATGCGGTAATTTTGAATCTGGGCAGCGGTGCTGTAGCAGTAGCCGATAGTGTTTCTACAGAAAAATCATATTCTACCGGAGATAGCGACCAATCATATTCTTTAGCATCTCCAGCAAGTATTGAAGACATCGATTTTAGAAGAGGAGACAATGGCGAAGGCAGAGTGATTGTTAAATTATCAAATCCATCAATACCTATTGATATGAGACTTCAAGGTGGAAATGTTGTTATAGATTTCATAGGCGCACAATTACCCCCTAGTTTAGATAGAAAATTAGATGTTGTAGATTTTGCAACTCCTGTAAAGGAAATTGATACTGCGTCAAGCGGCAATAATACAACAATGGTGATTAGTTCTATTTCAGAAGATTTTGATCACCTCGCTTATCAGTCTGATGATAATTACACAATAGAATTTAAACCGCTAACGAAAGAAGAGAAACAAGAACAGCAGAAAGAAAAATTTGGATATACCGGAGAACGTTTGTCACTTAACTTTCAGGACATTGAGGTCAGAGCAGTCTTACAGTTAATTGCTGACTTTACCGGGTTAAATATGGTTACAAGCGATGCAGTTAGTGGCAACGTTACGTTACGTTTAAAGAATGTTCCTTGGGATCAAGCACTTGATATTATTTTAAAATCAAGAGGCTTAGGTATGCGCCAAAGCGGTAATGTTGTTATGGTAGCGCCGCAAGAGGAACTCACCGCAAGAGAACGTGTGGAACTCGAAGCTAATCAACAAATTGAAGAATTAGCACCGTTACGTACCGAATTTATACAGATTAATTATGCAAGTGCATCTGATTTATCAGGCTTGATTCAATCCGGTGAAAATAAACTAACTTCAGAACGTGGTACGGTATCGATTGATCAAAGAACAAACACACTTATTGTCCAAGATGTTGCAACAAGTTTACAGGCAATAAGAGAGCTAATTTTAAGACTTGATGTACCAGTTAGGCAGGTGTTAATTGAGTCGCGCATTGTGAATGCTGATGAATCTTTCGCAAAGGATATAGGCGTTAGATTTGGTTACTCAAAAAGCACCAAACAAACACAGGATACAAGAGCAGTTATCGGGCCTAATCCGCAAGATCCTTTTATTGAACTTGGCGGTGGTAAAGCCGGGAGTACAGACTTTGGGGCATTAACCACAAATTTCGGCGCTGATACAACGGATAATTTAATTGTAAGTTTGCCGGCAACACCAGCTGATGCCGCGGCTTTAGCGTTGGCTGTTGGTAAAGTAGGTTCATATTTGTTGCAATTAGAACTATCAGCTTTAATTGCTGAAGGAAGGGGAGAAGATATCGCAAGTCCTCGCGTGATTACAGCAAATCAAACCGAGGCCGTAATTGAATCTGGCGTACAAATTCCATTCCAGGAGGCTTCATCAAGCGGGGCAACTTCCGTTTCGTTTCAGGATGCAGTACTTAGTTTGCGTGTAACGCCACATATCACACCGGATGATCGCGTTATTATGGACTTACAAGTTAATCAAGATACGGTTAGCGGAACAACAGTCCTAGGTGTCCCAGCTATCAATACACGTAGTGTTACCACCCAAGTATTAGTAGGAAATGGGGAAACAGTTGTATTGGGTGGTGTTTATACCTCATCCGATAGAAAGACAGTTGATAGGATACCATTCTTTGGCGACCTTCCTTACGTTGGGTTCTTATTTAAAAGAACAGATATAGATAGAAAGAAAGACGAGTTGTTAATATTTATTACGCCCAAAATACTGAAGGATAGCCTTAAAATAAAATAGAAAGGTTATTAATTATAGATTTTAAAGGAGGGTATATCCATCATGGTTATACCCTTTTGTTTTGTATAATGGTGAAATATTCGATTTATTCCGTCTATAATTGAAAATACAATATAACTTCATAATGAATCAATCAGATAATATTTTTTTAATTGGTCCGATGGCTACCGGAAAAACGACTATCGGTAAAAAGTTGGCCAAGAAAACATCAAAAAAATTCTACGATTCTGATATAGAGATAAAAAAAAGCACGGGGGCTGACATTCCATTAATTTTTGAAATTGAAGGAGATGCTGGTTTTAGGAAACGCGAGACAAAAATAATCTCAAAGCTTGTTTTGCATAGAAATATAGTTTTATCGACAGGAGGTGGGGTTGTACTCGCTGAAGAAAACAGGGACATGCTTACTGAAAACGGAGTTGTTGTATACCTTAAGTCATCAGCAAAAAAAATATTTGATAGAACTTATGGAGATAAAAGCCGTCCTTTATTACAGGGGAATAACAGTTTAAGTAAGATTAAAGAAATTCTTAAGGAAAGAGAACACATATATGAGTCATTAGCAAATGTGGTTATAAGCACTAATAATTTTATCACTGAAGAAATTATCCAAGAAATTCTAAAGAAAATAGGAAAATATGAAAACGATAACAGTTAATTTAGGCGAACATAGCTATCCTATTTTTATTGGGGACTCTGTATTGTCTGATAAGAAATTACTTGATCAGTTTGTGCCGAGTAATCAAATTCTAATTATTACAAATAAGAAGATTGCTCCGTTATATCTGAAGATTATTGAGAAAAATTTTATTGAATCTGATTACGAAGCATTTATTTTACCTGATGGGGAATCGTACAAAACACTAGATAGCCTGAATCAAATTATTACCAAATTAATGGAAAAGAAGTTTAATAGAACATGTGTTTTAATTGCTTTAGGAGGAGGTGTAATTGGAGATCTAACAGGTTTCGCTGCTTCCTGTTATCAACGCGGCGTTAAATTTATACAAATACCAACAACTTTACTGGCTCAGGTTGATTCTTCGGTTGGGGGTAAAACAGCTGTAAATCATCCACTAGGAAAAAATATGATTGGAGCTTTTTATCAACCACATGCAGTTTTTTCTGATATATCTGTTTTAAAAACATTAGATGATCGAGAACTTTCTGCTGGTTTAGCAGAAGTGATTAAGTATGGATTAATAAGGGATAAAGAATTTTTCTGTTGGCTTGAGGATAATATAAATCTTTTAATAGGTCGTGACAGTCAGGCTCTAGCATATGCAATAGAACGTTCTTGTATTAATAAAGCTGAGGTTGTTGGAATTGATGAAAAAGAAACAGGCTATAGGGCTATATTAAATTTAGGTCATACTTTTGGCCATGCAATAGAAACATCTTTATCTTACAAGGAATGGCTTCATGGTGAGGCTGTTGGTTGCGGTATGTTAATTGCTGCAAATTTCTCGAAAAAATTAGGTTTATTAGAGCAAAAACAATTTAACAGAATTCAACAATTGATTGAGCATGTTGGTCTACCAGTAAAAATTCATAAAAATGTAAAATTTGATCACATGTATGAAAATATGAAAGTGGATAAGAAATCCAGAGATGGCGTTTTACATTTAGTGCTTCTAAAAAGTATTGGAGAAGCATTTCTAACTTCAGATTATTCTGAAAAAGTTTTGAAGGAAGCGATCAAGGAATATTTTTGTTGAGGCCTTTATGGCATTGAGAGAATTAGCAACCTTTGCTGTATCATCTGGCGAGTCAAAGGGAAGGATTTATAAGGAAGTTCAGCCAGATTATAGAAGTGAGTTTCAGCGCGACCGCGACCGCATAATACATTGTTCTGCATTTCGTCGATTAGAATACAAAACCCAAGTATTTGTTAATCATGAAGGCGATATGTTCAGGACAAGATTAACTCATTCAATAGAAGTTGCCCAAATAGGTAGAACAATTGCACGTGCACTCAATGTTAATGAAGACCTAACTGAGGCAATATGCTTAGCGCATGATCTAGGGCACACTCCGTTTGGACATGCAGGGCAAGATGCCTTAAATAACTGCATGAAAAATTTCGGTGGATTTGAACATAATCTACAATCTTTAAGAATTGTAGATGTTCTAGAGGAGCGCTATCCTAATTTTCCAGGATTGAATTTAACGTATGAGACTAGAGAAGGTATTTTAAAACATTGTTCCAAAAATAATGCACTAGATTTAGGTGAGTTAGGCGAACGCTTTATTAAAAATTATAAACCAAGTCTTGAAGCTCAAATTGCAAACATTGCAGATGAAATTGCATACAATAATCATGATGTAGACGATGGTTTAAGAGCAAATTTACTCGATATTAATTCATTAAATCAATCTGAACTTTTTGAAGAAAACTTTAAGGAAGTAGTTAAAAAATGGAAGTCTTTGAGTAAAAGACAAATAAGACATGAAGTTGTAAGGAGAATGATAAATCAAATAGTATGCGATCTAATTGAAAATAGTAAAAGGTTAATTCAGGACTATAATCTTAAAGATGTTAATGCCGTACGTGAATCTAAACAATCATTGATTAAGATGAGTAAAATTTCTGAAAAGAAGCACAATGATTTAAAAAGAATATTAAGAAAAGAATTATATGAACATGAACAGGTTAAGCGTATGACATTACAGGCGAAGAAAACAATTCAAACTCTTTTTGATACTTATATGAAAAATCCTGAATTTTTGACAAATAAACTTCATGAAAAAATTAAAACAAATATTAAAAGCAAATATGAGAAAAAAAATGCGAGGATAGTTGCAGATTATATAGCCGGAATGACAGATCGCTTTGCATTATCTGAGTACAAAAGAATTGGCAATGAAAGATAATAAAATTTATATGACCATATTAAATAAAAAAGAGACAGAATTATATATTCATGAGAAATATGCAAACGAACTATATCAAGAGGACAAGATTCTTACCGATGAAGCTATAGAAAAGATTCACCTCACGTCAGCTGGCGATAAAGAGGTTATAGATACTTTATGTAAACAATATTTGCATGATCCAGCAAATAAAAAAGAAAAAACGCCAAACATTTTTTCTTCTTTATTTTTTCAGTTAAAAGACGAAGCCCTTAGTTTAGTAAAGTTTAAGGGAGCAATTGGCCGCTATATTTTATGGGTTTTCGGTGCTTCGGTTATTATATTCGCGGTATTTTTTAATGTTTTTCCTTCATTTGCAGAATATTTAAAGCAGACTTTAGGTGATATGCAACAGCCTACAAAGGAAGAGATGAGATTATATAAAAAATATAACATTGATTTACCAGAAAATAAAAAAACTAAAGCAAGAGGCGATAAACCACCTCGTTTGTTATCGTATGATGAGTTAACAAAAGAGTTTCCTCCATTACCTCCACAACCAGAAAACGAGATTACTACTCCTACTACTAATAATACTGACAATTATGGTAAATCTAATGAAACTCAGGATCCTGATGCAGAAGCGGCAACCCAGATACAATCGGAAAAGGATAATAACAGTATCGGGACATCAAAAAAATCCAGTATTGTGACTGATGACGGAAATAATACTGAAAGTAATGAAAAAACAGAGAATCTTAAAAAAGATATAAATTGGTTAGTTAGTCACCATTCAGATAAATACGTTTTACAATTAGTTAGTGCTATAAAAAAAGAA
>CAZJED010000016.1:27385-27595 GCA_964544965.1 uncultured Enterobacteriaceae bacterium | reverse complement strand
GCACCAAAAGCAGCAGCAGTCATTTCAGACGCAATGATGGTGCCAATAAAAGTACCGTGGTTCCAATCTAGGGCTTCTGTTACCAAAGGTACAACAGTTGCACGACGACCGCCAAATAATATTGCGCTAATGGGCACACCTTTTGGGTCTTCCCATTCATCTGCAATTACCGGACATTGTGCAGCTGGCGCAGTAAAACGCGCATTAGGG
>CAZJED010000016.1:21524-27375 GCA_964544965.1 uncultured Enterobacteriaceae bacterium | reverse complement strand
TTCCTTTCCAATCAACTAAGTGTGCCGGTGGTTCATCAGACATTTCTTCCCACCAAACATCACCATCATCGGTCTCTCCTACATTGGTAAAGATTGAGTTTGATTCAAGTGCGTACATGGCATTCGCGTTTGATTGCATGCTTGTCCCAGGCGCAACACCAAAAAAGCCAGCTTCTGGATTGATAGCGTACAATTGGCCATCGCTACCAAATTTCATCCAACAAATATCATCACCAATGGTTTCAACTTTCCAGCCAGGGATGGTTGGCGTTAACATTGCTAAGTTAGTTTTACCGCATGCGCTCGGAAATGCACCGGCAACATATTTAATTTCACCTGTATCATTGGTGAGTTTAAGAATTAACATATGTTCTGCTAGCCAGCCTTCGTCTCTTGCCATAGTTGATGCTATACGTAACGCAAAACATTTTTTCCCGAGCAATGCGTTACCACCATAACCTGAACCAAATGACCAAATCTCGCGAGTTTCTGGGTAATGGACAATATATCGATTATCAGGATTACACGGCCAAGGAACATCATTTTCATTTTCAGCGAGCGGTGCTCCTACTGAATGAATACACGGAACGAAATCGCCGTCAGTTCCTAAAACATCTAGTACTTTGTTACCAACACGAGCCATGATGTGCATATTTGTGACGACATAAGCTGAATCACTAATTTCAACACCAATTTGAGCAATATCAGATCCTATCGGACCCATGCTAAATGGGATGACATACATCGTGCGTCCTTTCATACAGCCTTTAAATAAACTATTTAATGTCTCACGCATTTCTTTAGGTTCACACCAATTGTTAGTTGGTCCTGCATCTTCTTCTTTTTCAGAACATATGTAAGTGCGATCCTCAACACGTGCCACGTCAGCCGGAACGGAACGGATGTAGTAACTATTGGGACGTTTATTTTCATCAAGTTTTTTTGCGGTGCCGCCTTTTACCAAAATGTCCCACATTTTGGACCATTCGTCTTTCGAACCATCACACCAAACAACATTATCGGGTTGGCAAAGCGCGGTCATATCCTCAACCCATTGCTGCAGTTTTTTGTTTTCTGTAGCCATTACTATTTACACCTCTAATTTTTTGTAGGTTTTTTTGTTTTGTGATTTTAGATAGCGATTTCCCTGTTCACAATGAAGCTATCTATGATCAGATTTTAATTTTCTAATTCCAGATTACTTCGTAACTATCTGTTATTAAAAAAAATTTTTAAAATTTCAATATTCTTTTATTGCAGCGCAATATAAGAAGTTATTGAGATTGTTAATCATTCTTGTTTTTGGCAGCTAAATCAAGTTTTCTAGAGGGTTAATTTTTAGTTTTTTTGCTTAGGTCAACTATTTTTATTAGTTTTTTCTAATTTTAAGAGCTTTATAGGGCTTGCGTAGGCCAAAATTGACAAACTATAGATAAAATATTTTCTTCTCTATCTCATTTTTTTACATGTTAATATTTATTTACCATGATCGCTTATCCAAATGTAAATCCCATCGCGCTAGATTTAGGTTTTGTATCAATACACTGGTACGGAATTAGTTACGTTATTGGCGTACTAGTTGCTTGGATCTTATTACGATACCGAGCCTTCCATTCTCAATTATCATTAGATAATGAACAGATAGCAGATTTGGTTTTCTTTGCTATGCTTGGAATTATTGTCGGCGGACGTCTCGGCTCAATTATTTTTTATAATTTTAGTTATTATTTGGCACATCCATTAGAAATTTTCTTTATTCATGAGGGAGGTATGTCGTTTCATGGCGGATTAATTGGGGTTATTTTCTCTGTGTGGTTCTTCAGTTACAAAAGAAATATTTCTTTTTTTAGAATTACCGATTTTATTACACCAGTTATTCCTATCGGTCTTGGCTGCGGAAGAATTGGTAATTTTATTAATGGCGAGCTTTGGGGAAGTCCGAGTAATTTACCTTGGGCGATGATTTTTCCAGATCCAGCGGCTGGCGGAATTGCAAGACACCCATCGCAACTTTATGAGGCATTTTTTGAAGGGTTAGTTTTATTTATAATTCTCTGGTGGTTTTCTCGGATTCCGCGACCTGTTAGAGCAACATCCAGTTTATTTTTAATTTTTTATGGCATATTTAGATTTTTAATTGAATTTGTACGGATGCCGGATCAGCATATTGGTTACATTGCGTTTAATTGGTTAACGATGGGGCAATTGTTAACGATACCGATGATAATACTCGGAATTGTATTCTTTATAATGGCGTATCAAGCTGAAAAATAATTAAATAAAATAATAAACAAGAGAAATACTATTGAAACAATATTTAAACCTATTACGTCATGTTAAGACAGAGGGTATAAAAAAGGAGGATCGCACAGGAACAGGAACACGAAGTGTGTTCGGTTACCAAATGCGATTTGATCTAAATAAAGGTTTTCCATTAGTTACAACAAAAGAAGTGCATTTAAAATCGATTATTTATGAATTACTTTGGTTTTTACAAGGCGATACAAATGTCAGATATTTAAATGATAACGGTGTTACGATTTGGGACGAGTGGGCAAATAAAGAAGGTGACTTGGGGCCAGTTTATGGCGCGCAATGGCGTTCATGGCAAGCAAAAAATAAAACAATAGATCAAATTTCAGGTGTTATTGAACAAATAAGAACTAACCCACAATCAAGACGTTTGATTGTTAATGCATGGAATGTCGGTGAGATTGACAATATGGCCCTTGCTCCTTGCCATGCACTTTTTCAATTTTATGTAGCCGACGATAAATTATCATGTCAACTGTATCAGCGAAGTGCCGACATATTTCTTGGTGTACCGTTTAATATTGCTTCTTATGCATTATTACTAATGATGATTGCTAAGGTTACCAAACTAAGTTTGGGTGAGTTTATTCACACTTTTGGTGATGCGCATCTTTACCTCAATCATTTAGATCAGGTTGATGAGCAGTTGAACCGAAAACCATATCCGTTACCACAGATGAAATTAAATTCAGACATCGATGATATATTCAAGTTTAAATATGATGATTTCGAATTAATTAATTATCAATCACATCCAAAAATTTCGGCGCCAATCGCTGTTTGATAAATCCCATTAACTATGCAGTTATCAATAATTGTTGCGATGAATAAGAATCAAGTGATTGGTAAGGATGGAGCATTACCTTGGCATATCTCATCGGATTTAAAAAACTTTAAAAAAATAACAATGGGAAAACCCATATTGATGGGTAGAAAGACACATGAGTCTATTGGGAAGCCATTGCCAGGTAGAGAAAATATTATTCTTACAGAAAACAAAGACTATTTTTCTGAAGGCTGCGTAGTAAAACATACCTTAGATGAAGCTTTGTTGTATTGTGAAAAGGTTCCTGAGGTGATGGTGATGGGCGGTGCAACCTTGTATGAGCAAACGTTAAATAAAGCAGAAAAACTTTATATTACTGAGGTTGTTACTAGCGTTGACGGCGATATATTTTTTCCTGAATACGATCGTAGCCAATGGCTAGAGATTTCAAGAGATAGTTTCAAAGCGGATGAGAATAATGAGTATGACTATAGTTTTATGGTATTGGAAAGAAAATAGTTTTATGTAATTAAAATTTAGGCTGTTCAGATGGAACACTAAATATTTTTTCATCTTCCAGTCTTATCGCCGTCAATTGTCCACCCCACAAACAACCCGTATCAATCGGGTATACATTGTATTTTTTGAAATTTTTTTCATTACCAAGGTAAATAGTTGACCAATGCCCAAAAATAATTTTTTCATTCAGTGTTTTCCGATTTGGTAATGCATACCAAGGCATTAATGATTTTTTTTGCATCCCAGGCGCAACTTTGGCATCAAGATTGAGCTTGCCATTGCTATTACAAAAGCGAATACGAGTAAAACAGTTAATAATAAAACGCTGTTTATCATAACCCTCTAATGATTCTGACCAAATATTGGGTTTGTCACCATACATAAGAGTTAAAAAATCGTTGATTTTTTCACTTTGTAGAATTGATTCACATTCTTGAGCTAAATTTTTTGCATTTTCCAAAGTCCATTGTGGCGCTAATCCAGCATGCACCATTGTAAAACCTAAATTATTATCAGTTATTAATAAAGGGCAAGATTTTATCCAGTTTATTAATTCGTCTATGTCATCAGCGGTCAAAATTTCCTCCAGCGTATCTTTTTTTGATAAAGGACGAATATTTTTTGAGGCAGCAAGCAGGTGTAGGTCATGATTCCCGAGTACAACTTTTGCGTTAGACCCAAGTGATTTTACAAAGCGAATTGTTTGAAGTGATTTAGGGCCTCTATTAATTAGGTCGCCAACAAACCAAAGCCGATCATTTTTTGTATCAAAATTTATTTCATTCAATAATTTTTGAAGCTCGGAATAACAACCCTGAATATCACCTATTGCATAGGTGCTCATTGCTAGTGAAGTGTGTTGGGTACAGCGAGATTAAATATGGGGATTGGAGCATCAAATTCCATACCATCATCGGCAATCATTTCATAAGAACCTTGCATACATCCAACAGGTGTTTCTAATATTGTGGCGCTGGTATATTCGTAAGATTCTCCTGGCATAATATGCGGTTGTTCTCCGACCACGCCTTCGCCTCTTACTTCCTGAACTTTACAATTGGCATCTGTTATTAACCAATGACGGCGTAATAATGTTGCTGCAGTCTGCCCAGTATTAGTAACTTTTATAGTGTATGCAAAAACATATCGTCCTTTTTCAGGAAGAGATTGCTCAGAAATATAGTCTATTTGGGTAGAGACACTAATATCGTATTGTTTTTCTGCCATACACCAGCCCATAACTTAATCAAAAAATTTGGATTAATTTTTTAGGAATTATTTCTTTCGATTTCTTTTTCGAGTTCCGATAATTTCTTTTGTAATTCTTCGAGTTTTACCCGAGTTCTACTTAACAACGATGCTTGAATATCAAATTCTTCACGTGTTACAAGTTCCATCTTTGAAAAAGTCGCATTAAGTGTTGCACGTACATTCTTTTCTAAATCATCTTTAAGTATATTTACATCTTCCGGCAAAATCTTTGTGATGTCTGAGATCGCCATTTCAATTTTTTCTTTCAACATATCAATCTCCATTTTTTTAAATCATAAGTTTTGATTGTGTATATGTCATTTTAAATCTTTTAAGCTACATTTTCGTGCGGTTATATCTTATATGCACTAAATTTGTGCAAAAACATCACTTTAATTACTTTTTAATTATACAAAAATAATCTAAATTTTTCGATTAGAGTAAAAGATTCGATAACAAATTGATTTTAATGAATAAAAAAAAGTTGGTATGAAAGATGCATTAAGTAACAAGCAAGAAGATTGAATAATTTTGATGTGTAGTAAAAACACCACACATTTTATAAGTATTAGTTACTTACAGAGAGGATAGAAATGAAGGAATTAAATATAAAGTTATTAGCATGCACAGGTATTTTATTGTCATCGTCGGTATTTGCGGACAAGCATTCACCTATGGAATTCAGTGCAAATGTAGGCTATTTCACTGATTACATATATAGAGGTGGTAGCCAAACTGCTGATGGTCCCGCCATTCAGGGCGGTTTTGACATGGGGCATGAATCTGGTTTTTATCTTGGTACCTGGGCCTCAAATGTTGATTTTGGTAATTCTGCTGAAGTTGAAATTGATTTTTATGGTGGAATTGGTGGGGAACTAGAAAATGGAATTAGTTGGGATGTTGGAGCGCTTTATTACTGGTATCCCGCAGTAAAGGCAGCTGATGATGCTGGCGGTGATTTCGATTTTTATGATATTTATGCAGGGTTGGGCTATACCTTTG
>CAZJED010000016.1:0-21514 GCA_964544965.1 uncultured Enterobacteriaceae bacterium | reverse complement strand
CGGGGACTTGGCGCCAAGTATAGGTTTTGGAATCGCTTATACGCCGGATTATTTTGGTGAAGTTGGCGATGCCACTTATTACACAGTTGATTTTGGTGTGTCGCTCCCTGGTGATGTGGGTCTTGCATTTCAATTTGGTTATCAAGATAACGATGATGAAGCACGTGCCGGCACGAGTTACTCGCATGCCTCAGTGGGCATAAGCAAAGATGTTGGCATATTTACACTAGATCTTAGTTACTACTTTGATGTTGATGATACTAAAGAATTTTGGGTTAGAGGAAATGACGAGCCAGATGCTTTAGTTTTTTCAGTCTCATCTAGTTTCTAATTAGTTTTTTTAATGGACTCTCCTAATGAGAGCCTTTTTATTTTACGGAGATTTTATATGAAATTGGTAACAGCAATTATCAAACCATTTAAATTGGATGACGCAAGAGAAGCGCTGTCAGACATCGGTGTGGCAGGTATGACGGTAACCGAAACAAAAGGGTTCGGTCGTCAAAAAGGACATTCAGAATTATATCGTGGTGCAGAATATGTAGTCGATTTTTTACCAAAAGTGAAACTTGAAGTGGCGGTAGCTGATAACAAAGTTGAGGAGGTAATTTCTTCAATTACTAAGGCTGCTGGTACAGGTAAAATTGGTGATGGAAAGATTTTTGTACTTGGGCTTGAAGAGGTTATACGTATACGTACTGGTGAAACGGGTGAAGAAGCGCTCTAAACCAAATTCTTAAGGAGATGAAAATAATGAAACGTTTATTTAGTATTTTACTTAAAAAAATAGGCTTAGCGGGCGCAACACTAGGTTTTTTCACCATGTTTGCGCCATCGCTTGCGTTAGCCGATGAATTAAATTCAGGTGACACCGCTTGGATATTAACTTCGACTGCATTAGTTTTATTTATGACATTACCGGGGCTTGCCTTATTTTACTCGGGACTTGTACGGGCTAAAAATGTGCTATCGGTATTGATGCAATGTTTCTCGATTGCCTGTTTGGTGTCCATTTTATGGATGGTGTTTGGTTACGGTTTAGCTTTTGGTGACGGTGGCTCAATCAATCAAATCGTTGGTCTCGGTAATATTATGATATCCGATGTTGGCATTGATAGTATGAGCGGAACCATTCCAGAAATTCTTTTCTTTATGTTTCAGATGACGTTTGCCATTATCACCCCTGCTTTAGTAATAGGCGGTTTTGCTGAAAGAATGAAGTTTACATCAGTACTCTGTTTTACCGCATTATGGTTAGCACTTGTTTATGCACCAGTTTGCCACTGGGTTTGGGGCGGCGGCTGGCTTTCTGACAAAGGCTTTTTAGATTTTGCAGGCGGCTCAGTTGTACATATAAATGCTGGTGTTGCCGCAATTGTCGCGGCTATTGTACTCGGTAATCGTCGCGGTTTTCCTGATACACCTATGGCTCCTCATAATATGGCATTAACTGTTGCCGGCGCATCCATGTTATGGGTTGGTTGGTTTGGATTTAATGCAGGTAGCGCATTAACTTCGGGTGGCGGTGCCGGTATGGCAATGGCAGTAACACACATTTCTGCTGCTGCTGGTTCGTTAGCGTGGATGGCTTGTGAGTGGTATAGATCCGGTAAACCAACTGTGCTTGGAATTGTAACCGGTATGGTTGCAGGTTTAGGAACTATCACGCCTGCATCAGGTTTTGTTGGACCATTAGGCGGCCTGATTATTGGTATTTCAGCAGGTGTAGTGTGTTATTTCGCAACGCAATACATTAAACGCGTATTGAAAATTGATGATTCACTTGATGTATTTCCAGTACATGGTGTGGGTGGCGCTTTAGGTTGTTTACTAACAGCCGTATTTTATTCAAAATCTTATGGCGGTTTAGCAGAAGCGGATTACTCAATTTCCTCTCAATTTGGAGTACAGATAATTGGCGTCGTAGCGACAGTCGCATGGTGTGCTGTAGTAACTTTTTTTATTTTAAAATTGGTAGATATGATGGTTGGACTCAGAGTTAAAGAAGATGAAGAGACTGAAGGTCTTGACATCGTTTTACACAATGAACGTGGCTATCATATTTAATAAAATATTCTCATACTTTCCATACTCTAAAATCAATAACGGGCTCTCGGGGCCCGTTTTTTTTATCTAAAATATGCAGAATTACGACTTTATTTAGATAAATCACATTAAAATAAGATTAAAAATCAGGTGAGGGCGGAAAGCTTTTGATTAAATTTGACTATTTTTGATGTAGGTACTGCGTTAATATATCGTAAGTATTTTAAAAAGCATTTTGGAGTATTTCAATGAAGCTTATCAGCGCCATAATTAAACCCTTTAAATTAGATGATGTGCGTGAGGGACTATCAGAAATAGGCGTTCAAGGCATGACAGTAACTGAGATAAAAGGTTTTGGCAGGCAAAAAGGTCATACTGAGCTATACAGGGGAGCAGAGTATGTTGTTGATTTTTTACCAAAGATAAAAATCGAAGTCGCCATTAATGACGACATGCTTACTGCTGTAATTGAATCCATTTCAAAGTCTGCTAATACTAATAAGATCGGAGATGGCAAAATATTTGTTTATAATCTTGAGCAAGTCACTCGAATTAGAACAGGTGAAACTGGTAGCGACGCAATATAAAAAATAATTAAATTGCATTATGAAGCTAAATTTTGCCGAACTTAATAATTACGTATCTATTTTTTTATAAAGGAAGAATGTTAGATGGCCGACCCAGTCGATAAAAAAATTTTAAAGCAATTTGTACCTTCAAATGCATTAAAAGCAGAAAATTTTGAAGAATTAGCTAGTAAAACTTTTTTGGAATCTGTGCATGTTGGAAAAACAATTTTCAAAGAAGGCGATAGCGATAAAAAAGCTATTTATGTGGTTGAGGGACAAGTTGAGATAGCCCCAGGCTCTCCCAAAGATAAAGATATTACAACACCGGCTGGGTATATTGTAGAAGCAGGCTCCGAGAAAGCAAAACATGCCCTTGCAAATCGTCAACCAAGAAAACAATCAGCTATAGCAAAAACGGACTGTAAAATTATTAGAATTGATAGTGACCTACTTGATATTTTATTAACCTGGGATCAATTATCTGGTATTGAAGTTGCCGAAATTTCAGCAAACGATTCCCAAGCTAAAACTGATGATGAAGAGGGCGATTGGATGACTAGCATCCTTCAATCAAAAGCTTTTTTGCAGGTACCTCCCGCAAATATTCAAACGATGTTTATGCGTATGCAAGAGATGCCAGTAAAAGCGGGAACGGAGATTATTAAACAAGACGATGAAGGAGATTATTATTACATTATTAAGCAGGGAAAGTGCAAAGTAACTCGGAGTTCGAAAACTGGGAAACCATTAACCTTGGCTACAATTGGGGTGGGTGATGCATTTGGAGAAGAAGCTCTACTTTCTGATACAAAACGTAACGCTAACGTCATTATGGAAACAAACGGCGCATTAATGCGTTTATCAAAAGACGATTTTAATGAGCTATTAAAAGAACCGATGTTAAGCTGGTTATCGGGTGAAGAAGCTGATGCTTTAGTTAAAAATGAATCCGCAGTTTGGATCGATGTTAGAATGGAATCAGAGCATAAAGATTCGGGAATACCCAAGAGTATAAATATTCCACTAATTACTCTACGAATAAAAGCGGGCTCACTTGACTCGAAAAAGAAGTATATAGTTTACTGCGATAGTGGTAGACGCAGTTCTGCCGCCGCTTTTTTATTAGGCGAACGAGGTTTAGAAGTATATTGTCTTAAAGGCGGTTTAGTCGAGCGTACGGGCGATTAGTATTTTTCTTTCAAATCAGGTATTCATTAATTAAAATTCGTTGTGGTCAGCGAACTTATTAATAATCATTCAGTAGCAAATTATGCGGTCTTCGGCAATCCTGTCGAACACAGTAAATCTCCTCAGATTCATAAATTATTTGCCAAGCAAACAGGCGTGTCATTAGAGTACCATGCTATTAAGGTACCTACTGATAAACTAATGCCATATATAGAATTATTTTTTTTAGAAGGCGGCAGAGGTTTAAATATTACAGTTCCATTCAAGGAAGATGTTTGTTCATTATGCACAACATTAACTCAGCGCGCGAAAACATCTGGTTCGGTTAACACGATATTATTCGATGATAAAATGAATATACAAGGGGATACAACAGATGGGCAGGGGTTATTAAATGATTTAATTGGTAACCATAGTATTCAATTAGAAGATAAATCAATTTTGATATTAGGCGCAGGCGGTACCGTTAAATCAATCCTTGAGAGCCTATCAAATATAATGACAAAAGAAATAATTGTGGTAAATCGAACAGTTTCTCGTGCAAAGGCACTAGAAGGAAAATTTGATAAAAAATCTAACATTAAGGCATATTCTTATAGCGAACTTCCCAATTACCCCTTTGATATTATTATTAATGGAACATCACTAAGTTTATTGGAGGAACTTCCACCTATTTCTAAGAGAAATATCAAAGAAAACACTTTTTGTTATGATTTAATGTATTCCGATAAAGGAACGATATTTACAAAATGGGCTATTGAAAATGGCGCCTTAGAAGCTGTTGATGGTTTGGGTATGTTAGTTGAGCAGGCGGCTGAATCATTTATGTTTTGGCATGGCAACAAACCAGACACCAAATCAGTAATAAAAGTTTTAAGAGATTCTAAATAATAGTTAGTCAATCAGTTTATATCAAAACTAAATTCTAAAGTCCGTGAATTTTATCCATAAGATCGGGTAGCCATGTAATTAGATCAGGCAAAAATATTAGTAACATTATCGTTATTAGTTGCAGAATTACAAATGGGATAATTCCTGAATAAATATCTTGAATCCGAACATTGGCTGGGGCAACAGCTTTTAAATAAAATAGTGAGAATCCAAAAGGCGGCGTTAAAAAAGATGTTTGCAAGTTTATTGCAATTAATACTGCAAACCATAATAAATCAATTTCAAATTGAGTTGCGATTGGCACAAGTATCGGTATCACAATAAAACAGATTTGTAAGAAATCGAGAAAAAAACCAAGAATAAAAATGAGCAACATACTAATAAATAAAAAACCCCATACACCAGCAGGTAAATTAGACATTACATCTAATACTAGCTTGTCTCCGCCAATCCCCCTAAAAACAAGTCCAAAAGCTGTCGCACCAATTAAAATCATAAAGACCATGCTCGTAAGTTTCGTTGTATGCTGCATAGATTCATGAAGATTTTTTAGATTTAATCTTTTGTGGCAAGCAGCAAGTATTAAAGCTCCGATGGCACCGACAGAAGCAGATTCAGTTGGTGTTGCAATACCAAGAAATATAGAACCAAGCACTGTAATTATTAATAATAAAGGGGGTATAGCAGTGCTCAAGAGTTGGTAAAAATTAAAGCTATTGTTTTTTAAGTTGAATGCTGGCGCTACACTTGGCCTATACCAAGAGTAAAAAAGTATATATAACATAAAGAAAGTTACCAAAAGTAGTCCTGGAATAATTGAACCAACAAATAAACGGCCAACAGGAACACCCATTACATCGCCTAGGAGTATTAAAATAATGCTTGGCGGTATGATTTGTCCTAATGTACCAGAAGCAGCAATTGTCCCAGATGCCAGCGATGCTGAATAATTATGTTTAAGCATTGTTGGTAAAGCAATAATTCCCATTGTAACAACTGTTGCACCAACAACACCGGTCGTTGCCGCTAGCATTGCCCCAACAATTACAACTGAAAGTGCCAAACCTCCATTTAGTTTTCCAGATAATTTCCCCATTGCCTCTAGTAAATCTTCCGCTATTCCTGAACGATCCAATATAACTCCCATAAAAATAAATAGCGGGACTGCAAGCAAAGTAAAATTAGTCAGGATTCCCCAAATACGAAGGGGCAATAGAGTGAAAAAATCAATGCCAAGAAAAATAACACCAAACACTAGAGCGATAAATCCCGATGTAAAAGCAACGGGATATCCAAGTAGCAACAAAAGCATTAGAGAAAGAAACATTAAAATAATGACGAATGTCATTAGTCTTTCTCCAATACTAGAAGAACTTTTTTTAGGAGTTCAGAAATACCTTGGATTAATAACATAAAAAAACCAATGGGGATAGCAGCTTTAATAAGCCAACGGCTAGATAATCCTCCTGGATCAGGCGATATCTCGCCATGAGTATAGGCTTGCATTACAAAAGGCCATGCACTGATAATGATGAGAAGACAAAAAGGTAAAAGAATTAGTAATCCGCCTAATATATCAAACCAAACACGCATTTTTTCACTTACTAATTTACTGTTGTATAAGATATCAAGCCTGACATGCTCGTTATGTTTTAATGTATATGCGGAACCTAAAAGAAAAATAATTGAGAATATATGCCATTCGAGTTCTTGAATAGCAATCGATCCACTATTAAACAAGTAACGCATTGATACGTCGAAACCGACCAATATCACCAAAACAATAACAAGTGATGAGATACATTTACCCGTATATTCCGTAAACGAATCAATTTTTGATATTAAATTTAATACTAAAGATCTCAAGATTCTAATTTATTCAATTTTAATTTTGGTGATTGTGAGTATAAACAAATAGACAAAGAATCAGAAACTATAATTATTAAAAAATAACCTTACTATTGACCAATAACTAGTCAATATTAGACTGGTAATAGAGATTTGAAAGTTTCACGAAATCTTCTACTTCCAATTTCTCTGCGCGTTCGTTTTGGGGGATTCCAATTTTTTTAATATCAGTTTCATCTAAATATTTTTTTAATCCGTTATATAGAGTTTTACGTCTTTGCGAAAAGGCTGCTTTTACAATTTTCTCAAAACAATCCTCATTAAAAAGCTGGTATTTAGGTTCTTGTCGAGGCGTAATTTTTACTATTGAAGAATCAACTTTTGGACTTGGATAAAAAGCCTCTGGTTTTATTATAAGCATTGATTCGACATCGCAGTAATATTGCAGCATTACCGATAAGCGGCCGTATTCTTTGGTGCCTGGCTTCGCGCAAATACGTTCGACAACCTCTTTTTGCAACATAAAAAACATATTTTTTATTTTGTCTTTATATGACAAAAGATGAAATAAAAGAGGTGTACTTATGTTATATGGCAGATTTCCAATAAGTTTTAAATTTGAATGTTTAAATTTTGAGTAATCAAATTTCAGCGCATCATGCTCATGAATAATCAGGTTTTTATCACCTATATTTCTTCTTAATAATTTTACGAGATCTTTATCAATTTCAATGACATTTAATTTTTTGACATTATTAAAAATTGGTATTGTTAAGGCTCCTTTTCCGGGGCCAATTTCAATAATATGATCATTTTTTTGTGGATTTATAATATTAACAATATTTTCAATTACACTTTGGTCTTCTAGAAAGTTTTGACTAAATCTTTTTCTGATATGATGTAAATCAGTTTGCATTTATTTTGTTGTTACAGTGATGCAGTTACATCTGATAAGTTTTTATACTCATAATCATTTTTTATCATTTTATCTGCCATACTTATAGCGGCTAGTAAACTACTACATTCAGCTTTACCTGTTCCAGCAATTTTGAGAGCAGTTCCATGGTCAACTGAAGTTCTGATTATTGGCAATCCAAGAGTTATATTAACAGCATCCCCAAACCCAAACGTTTTTAGTACTGGTAATCCTTGATCATGATACATAGTGATGTATACATCTGTCTTTTTTCTTTTTTCTTCCACAAAGGCGGTATCAGCAGGAACAGGCCCTGATATGTTATGACCCATTTTAATAAATTCATCAATAACAGGCGCAATAAGTTTTTTTTCCTCATTTCCTAGATATCCATCTTCTCCTGCATGTGGATTTAAACCACAAACAGCAACTCTTGGACGTTCAATACAGAATTTACTTTTCATTTCTTCAATAACAAGATTAATTACTTTTTTAATTCGGCCATTATTTGAGATAGTTTTAGGCACATCAATTAGAGGTAAATGAGTTGTGACAAGTGCTATCCTAAGATTTTGACAGGCCAGCAGCATAACAGGTAAGTCAACGTTACATATTTTTGCCAGATATTCTGTATGACCACTAAATCTTATTCCAGCATCATTAATAATTGATTTTTGTATGGGCGTTGTAATAAGCGCATCAAATTTATTGTTAATACAGCATTTACAAGCTATATCTAACATTTTAATAACGTAATCTACATTTTTTACATCTAATATACCCGGCTTGCTATCAACATTTAATTTTATTGGCAATATCTTTAAAGTTTTTTTACTGGTTATTTCATTAGAAATATTATTTTCAGAGACAATCTCGATATCTACAGGTATTGATAGTAATTTTGCACGTTTGTTTAATAGTTCTGGATCGCCAATGATAGTTATATCGTAATCGTGATTTATTTGCGATAGTTTCACTATTAAATCTGGACCGATACCAGCAGGCTCTCCTGATGTTAATAAAATACGGGATTTATTTTTTTTAGATGTCATCTAAGCGGTATTCAACGTACGCTTCATCTAGCAGTTGTCTATTCCAATTTTGTAGAGCTTCATTTAGTTTTCGATCACCAATTATTGTCCTTGCTCTGGCGCGTTTCACGCTTTCTGTATTATCATAGTTACGCCTCCCAAGAACCTGAGCAATATGCCACCCAAATCTCGTCTTGAATGGTTCACTAATTCCATTTATCTTCAAGTTATCTAATATGCGTTGAAATTCTGGAACCAGTTCACCTGGTGATGCCCAACCAAGATCGCCACCATCAATAGCGCTCATTGAATCATCAGAGTTTCCTTTTGCCAATAATCCAAAATCATCTCCATTGTCAATTCGAAGTTTTAATTGGTCTAGTTTTTCTTTCGATTTTTTATCTGTTCTTAGTTCATTTGTTTTAACGAGAATATGTCTCGCGTGGGTTTGCTCTACTATATTTTTTTCCATATCTTTTAGATTAGAAATTTTTATAATATGAAAACCGCTTGGACTTTGAATCAGTTCACTAATGTCCCCAATTTTCATATCCGGAATATAATCTTGAAATAGCGTTGGTATATCATCAGCTTTACGCCAACCTAAATCACCTCCTGTTTTTGCATTACTTCCATCAGACGCGGTTTTTGCAATTTCAGTAAAATCTGCGCCCGCAATTAGATCTTCTCTTATTTTTGAAGCCACTTGTTTTATTTGTGCAATTTCATTTTCGGTAGCTGTCTGTGGCAATGCGAGCAATATATGTGAAAGACGTATTTCAGTTTGAAATATATTTTGAGAATCTTCGTTAGTTAAAAAATTATCAATTTCTTTTTCAGAAACAACAATTCGATTTGTAACTTGTCTTTTTCGTAACTGCGTTATTGTAATTTCGTTACGTATATTTTCCCTAAATTCTTCATAGTTGTAACCATCTTTTTCGAGTATGTTTCTGAATTGTTCAAGTGTAACCTGACTTTCTGCTGCAATATTACTTATTGTCCCGTTTAAATTTTCATCATTAACTCTAATCCCGATTCTTTTGGCAAGCTGTAGTTGGATACGGTTCTGTATGAGGTTATTTAATATTTGACGCTTAAAGATAGATGCAGGAGGTGGAGTTGTTCCTTGTTGTTTTATTTGTTCATTTACCATTTGCATTTTTTTGTTGAGTTCACTTTCCATAATGACATCTTCATTGACAACTGCGACAATTCGATCAAGTGGTACATAAGAATGTGCAAATGTTTGTACTAGCGATAGGATAATGAACCCCAACATTAAATGTCGGGGTTGTTTTTTCAAGAAGTTAGAACCCACTTTGATAACCAGGAATTTGTTCTCTTAAAAAATTGACAGTCTTTTTGCCTACTCCAGCAAGTCCCTTCAATTCTAATTGTAAAAATATACCGGTATCAAACTCACCATTAATATCTGTTAAGAAACGTCTTCCAACTGCTCGTAACGCCCAGCAGCAACTCTCATATTCAATTCCGCCAAAAAGTTCCAATGAACGCCCCTCAGGGACAGCATAATTCCAGCGACCAACAGCACTCCATTGTCGGTTAAACGGCCATCGAAATGAAATATCACTTTGTTCAATATCTGTTGTGTCGCGTCTGACACGATAAGCTAAGTTTATTATTTTTCCTGGCATCGGGTTATAAATAGCATGTGCAGTAACCTTTTCTGTTCCATTGCTAATGTTTGGATCCCACTGCATGTCTCCTCCAATTACCCAATCGGGGATAATTCGCGTGTCAATTTCAGCGATAATGGCAGAACTAAATTCATCTCGAATGCCAAGAGAAGGCGTTGTTACTTTACGGTCACGAAAATAAAATATCTGGCCTAAACTGAGACGACCGTAATTTTTGCCGTTGCTTTGGTTTATCAGATGAGATGTAACTGCGAGAGTTACTTGGTTTGCATCTCCTAACCTATCATGTCCACTAAAGCGATTTTCTCTGAATAGCTGTTCAAAAGAAAAATCAAACTGACCGGTATCAAATATGGGTAAGTCCGATTGATTTTCATTGGGAATATAAAGATAAAATAATCTTGGTTCTAGTGTTTGTAAAAAATTTTTACCTAAAAGACTCGTTTCTTTTTCAAGAAAAATTCCACTATCCAAACTAAAAATAGGTAAAATTCTGTTTGGACTATCACTGAATAATGTCGAATTATCGAGATTATATTGCGTATAATCTAAGCTAAATTTAGGTTCAATGTAGCTTGCAATATTTCTTACAGGATATTTGAGAAAAGGCCTGATACTTAATCGGGCACCATTAACATTATCACTAAAACTTGCATTATCTCCACGTTCAAAGTACGCAAAATCAGTTTTTAAACCAAAATTTAATTGTCTGTATTCTCGGGGTGAATTGTAATTAAATAATATTTGCGGTAAGCGTTTATAAGGGCGAGATTTAGCCGCAATACTTCGATCTACAGTCTGATAATCTTGAATACGTGTAGTGACATCCCATTTGTCTCCGCTATAGCTTACTTCAGCGCGACGTTGTAAAAAACGAGTGCTCGTATTACTTAATTGGCTACCAAAATCTTCGAAATAAAATTTGTCTGATACTCTATTATAAGTAAAGAAGAAATTACCAGCATCAGAAAATGATTGTTGATGGGTGATATGAAATAAATTTCTGTGATTATCCTCTCGATTACTATCACTTGGTAAGTATTCAAAATCAATTTCACCGCTACTTCGCGGAAATAGATAACGGTATTCACCCATCGCCATAATACCAGTGTCTGATAAGAAACGAGGAGTTATTGTTGCATCCATGTTAGGGCTGATATTCCAGTAATAGGGCGTCCTGAACTCAACACCCATTCTGTTTGTTGCCCCATACCCCGGAGCAAGAAAACCTGATTTGCGTTCCTTGCTTAATGGGAAAGACATATAGGGCGAATAAAAAACTGGAATGTTCTTAATTTTTACCAATACATTTCGAGCCTTCCCCCAGTTTTTTTCATGATCAAGAGAAATTTTATCTGCGGTGAGATGCCAAAATTGTTCTTCTGGAGAACAGGTTGTGTGATTTACTTCCTCTAATTCCGTGAGAGTCCCAACATCGACAAAAAGTTTTTTCGCAGTTCCTTTGCCGCGACTATCCACTAAGATATAATTTGCATCCTCAAATTCCCCGCTTCCATTTTCCAATTTTAAGTTTGCTTTTTTACTTCTTAGATATAATCCTTCATCCCAATAATTGACATTGCCATCAAGTTTTGCGCTGTCGTTCGGCTGATTATATTTTATGGTGTCGGCTTTTATTTGTTGAGAATCTCGTTTGATTTCAGCATTACCTTGAAGTATTGATATACCACCTTCAACTAGGTCTGCATTATCGCCAGATATATATGTGTCACCGTTGGTTAGCTCGACGTCAACAAAGGGTCTTTCCGGAATATCGAGTGCTTGCGGACAAATTAAAGAGGTGTATTCGCCACCCAACTCTACCGCAAAAATATTGTACGGTAGAGATATAACGCCGAATAATACGGCTAGCCTGTTTTTGAAAAGCTTCATTATAATTACTGTATAATTTCCTAAGTCGCTTACTGCGTCTAAAGTCGCACAGAATGCGTTTATGTTCAAATTTTTATGAGATTACGTGGTCAAAGACATAACTATATCAATTTATTAAGAAAATTTTGGTTAAATTCGATAACTTATTATGAGAATACTATTAATTATCAGCATTTCAATAATTGCGATAACTGCTTTACTGTGGACCAAACCGGATACTTATGCAGAATTACAGTCCGTATCTCCCTTAACAGTAAAGGTTGATGTTGTGAAACAGATTGATATTCAACCCTTTGCAAAAGCAACTGGAAAATTGGAACCAGCTCGTAAGGCAAGTTTACATTTTCAGGTTTCTGGTCAGATAAATGAGCGATTTGTAGAAGCGGGCACGAGAATCAAAGCAAAAGACAAGATGCTATCAGTTGACTCAGGTGATTTTTTCGATGCCGTAGAAGAATCAAAAGCCTTGTTAGAAATAAAGCGCGATACAATTAAGAGGGATATACGTTTATTAGAATTGATAAAACAGGAGCGAGAATTACAGGAGGAAGAAGTAAAAAGGTTAAAACAGTTAGACCGAAATTCCTTAACATCAAAATCAAATTACGATCAGGCATTACAATCGTTATATCGACAGCAAGCAGAAGAGACGCGTCTCAATCACAGTGTTAATTTAGCGCGGTCCGAATTAAAGGTTGAGCAGGCAAGACTAAACAAAGCAAAACGTAATTTGGAACGCACACAGCTTATTTCACCTTTTGACGGAATAATTAATGCTGTTTATGTAGAAATTGGTGATTATGTTTCGCCTGGCCAGACAGCACTAGAGATTATTCAACTAAATGAACTTGATTTGAATCTTGAAATAAGCGGTACAACAGTTTCTAAATTAGAATTAGGACAAAAAATAGAGATTAAAACTGAGAAAGATAATAGAGAAGGCAAGGTGATTTCTATTGCTCTTGATCCAAATTCTGAAACGAATACGCATACTCTAAAAATACGATTAGCATCAAATGGATTATTTTCAGGGCAATTAGCAGTTGCAAATTTGCCTGGAAAACTTTATGAAAAAGCTAACGTCATTCCAATTAGTTCAGTTTTATATGAAGACAATCTGTCCTATGTTTTCGAGGTCGTTGATAATTACGTTGTTAAGAAAGAGATCCGATTAGTTGAGAGATTTAATAATTTACAAATTGTTGAAGGCGTGGAATCAGGCATTAGAATTGTTAGCAAGGATGTATCTAGTTTAACTGATGGACAAGTAATTATTGCTAATTGATTACGCAAAATTACTTACAATATTTTCCAGCTAAATACTTATGATCCCAATAAATTTTTCACTTAAGAATCCCTTATTAGTTAATTTAAGTCTTATTATTATATTAATAATGGGAATTTTGTCTTGGCAAAGTTTACCACAAGAGGTCTTTCCCGTTGTTGATTTAGATATGGTGAGTATCAAAACGAAATTTGACGGGGCATCCCCAGCCGAGGTCGAGCAACAAGTAACCCTAACAATTGAGGAAGAATTTGAAGATAGTCAGGATGTTGATTTTATTTCCTCAATAAGTAGGGAAGGATCTTCAAATATTGTGATTAAATTAAAGCCCGGGGCTGATGTTGATAATTTTATGCGCGATACAAGAACATTGCTCGACAGAGTTAATGACTTACCTGATGCCGCAGAAGAACCCGAGTTGAAAAGAATTCGAACTCGATTCCCAGTTATCACACTAACTCTGTTTGGCGACCTTTCTAAAGCTCAACTTTACGAATATTCAGATAAAGCTCGCCGACAAATTCAACAAATAAAGGGCGTAGCAAGTATTGGAATGGCGGGCGATCAAGATTGGGAAATCTGGGTTGAAGTTGATCCACATAAATTAGCAGCATTAAACATACCACTTGAACAAATTAATGCCGCATTAAAAAATAATTTAATTGACCAGCCTGGCGGTTCAATTAGGTCTAGCGAGGGTGATATTCGTCTAAGAGGTAAAGGCGTTCATCCAGAACCGGAAAATATTGAGAAAATAGTTCTAAGAACTAATGATAATGGCGGAAAGTTATATCTAGGTGACATTGCAGAGGTAAGACGTCAGTTTGAAGAACCAAAAACCTATGCAAGATTCAATGGTAAGCCTTCAGTTAATCTAACTGTAACAAAAACTGCCGATGCTTCGACAATAGATATTTCTGAAAAAATTAAGATATTGTCAGACGATCTGAATAAACAATTACCAGCTAATATTAATGTTGGTTATCACACTGATATGTCTGTTTATGTTAAAACCCGCTTAAATGTAGTTAAGTCATCAGGCTTGATAGGTTTAATATTGGTTTTATTATCACTATATTTATTATTAAACTTTAATGTTGCTTTGATCACGGCTTTTGGTATTCCCGTTTCTTTTCTATTTGCAGTTATTCTGCTTTTTTCTTTTGACTTCACGATCAATATGGTGTCGCTATTTGCATTTTTGATTGTGCTAGGAATGATTGTAGATGACGCAATTATAGTTACCGAAAATGTATTTCGGCATATTGAAGATGGGATGCCACCTTTAGAAGCAGCATCACTGGGTGCTAAAGAGGTATTTTGGCCGGTTGTTGTTTCAACACTTACTACAGTCGCTGCGTTCCTGCCAATATTTTCTATTGGTGGAGTTTTAGGTGAATTTATAAAAGTAATACCAGTGGTTGTTTGTTGTGCTCTCATGGGTTCATTGATTGAAGCTTTTGTTGTTTTGCCATCGCACGCTGCACAATTTTTAAAGTTTGAAAAAAAGAAACCGTTATTAAATTGGAAGAGTTTGTTGGAAAAATATGAAGATTTATTAAATTGGTCGGTTTTAAATAGATATTTTGTTGCAACATTAAGTATTTGTGTTTTGTTTTTAAGCATTGTCTATGCAAACACAAGGCTCCCGTTTCAACTTTTTGGCGAAGTTGAAATCGGACAATTCTTTGTAAATGTCGAGACACCAAATACGTATAGTTTAGAGGATAGTCTTGAATTAGCAGAAAGTCTTGAAGAAAAAATTAATAATATTATCAACGAAGAAGAGCTACTTTCGTTAATAACAAATGTAGGGATTGTTATGATCGATTTTAATCGAAGTAAATCTGGAAGCAATGTGATCCAATTTGTTATTGATCTAGAGAAGCCAGTTCCCACTAGTTTTATTGAGAGGTGGGTCTCGCCTTTTGTAAGTTTAGAATTTGAGGAAACAGGCACGAGAAAAAGAAATGCTGATATTATAATTGATGAAATTAGAAATGAATTTTCAATGGCGACTGGTGTGAATAAAGTTAGTATTTTAAAACCAAACGCCGGACCAGCAGGCGATGATATTGAGATCGGTATCGTTGGAAACGATCTTGAATTTTTACAAGATAAGGCAATAGAGATTAGTGATTATATGAAGCGTATGCTTGGTGTAAATGATGTTGTTCATGATCAAGAGCCTGGTAAATTAGAATATAAATATAAATTAAATGAGCGCGGTAAAAGATTAGGGTTAACACAAAATGAACTTGCCGATGCAGTTCGTAGCGGATACCTTGGTAATGAAGTAGCTTATGTTACATGGAATGAGAAGAGATTGCCGGTTCGTGTTATTTATCCAGAATCAATGCGTGAACAATCAACGAGTTTAAAGGAATTACCTATAGTTTTAACTTCCGGAAAAAAGGTATATTTAGGTGATGTCGCAGAAATTAATATTGATCAAGGTTTAAACCAGATACGTCGTCGAGATGCACAACGTATGGCAAAAATTACTGCCGATGTAGATTCTTCCGTGACAACTCCAGGCGAAGTAATTAAACAGATTGATAAGATTTTTGGCGAGGATTCAAAAACAAAATCTTATTCTCTTCTTTTTCTCGGCGAAAAGAAAAGAGCTGAAGATTCTTTCAAGGATATTGGCAAAGCTTTAATTATCGCTCTTGTAGTTATATTTTTTATGTTAACAGCCTTGTTTAAATCTCTTATTGACCCATTTGTTGTTATGTTTGCAATACCTTTTGGTTTTATTGGAGTTGTTATCGGACATGCACTTTTTGATTACAATATTCAATTTTTGTCGATAGTGGGAACGCTTGCGTTATCTGGGATTATTGTGAATGATTCACTGATTATGGTTGATTTTATTAAAAAATTACGAGATGAAGGGCATGACAAAATAACAGCGGTTATAAATGCTGGTAAAGTTAGAGCAAGACCTATTATATTAACAAGCGTAACAACATTTTTGGGTGTTTCTCCACTTATATTTTTTGCAACTGGCCAAACAGCTTTTTTATCACCTATGGCAGTTAGTTTGGGCTTTGGTTTAATTTTTGCAACAATACTTATACTGATTACTTTACCTTGTTTTTATCTTATTGCTGATGATATACGAGACCGTATAACAAATTAAAATCTGTAGTCTAGATATTATTTATTTGATATTTCAGTATTCTTTTTGTAAATTGTCAGCACATTACCAATACTGTTAATAAGTTCTGCATTAGTGTCAGCGTATATTTTTTCTGCATTTTTCTCAAAATTCTCCTTATCAGAGTGAAGCATTTTTATTTTTATTAATTCGTGGATCTCTAATGCGCATAGAATTTCTTTAATTACATTTTCTGTTATTCCATTTTTTCCTATCCACACTGTCGGATCTAAATGATGCGCAGTTTGGCGAAGAATTTTTTTTTGTATGTTATCTATCGGCATTTTAGTGCTTTAAATTTTTGTTAAATTCTTTTTACTATTCTCAATCATCGTTTCAATCTTTTCCTTTTCTACACGCATCATTAGTGTTTCGAACTTATTTATTTGGTGATTTAGTAATGTAGTTTGAGTATCTTCCCATTTTAGTGGTTCTATATTTAGGAATTTTTCGGTTTTTATTGCAACATTTGGCAATACTGGTTTTAGATAAATTATTAGCAAACGGAATAGGTTAATACCTGAGGTGCATATACTTTGTAATTCCTTATCGCTATTTTCTTGTTTGGCTATTACCCATGGTTTGTGATGATCAATGTATTGGTTTGCCTTATCTGCTAATATCATTATTTCACGCATAGCTTTTGAGTATTCTCTGGTTTCATATGCCTCAGAAATTTTTTGATTAGCATTTGCAAGCTCGGTTTGAATAACAGGGTCATGAATAGTCTCAGCTAGTTTTCCATTAAATTTTTTGTTAATAAATCCAGCACAACGACTCGCAATATTAATTACTTTGCCGATTAAGTCAGCGTTAACTCTTACCAAAAAGTCATCCAAATTTAAGTCGATATCATCTATTCCTGCCCCAAGTTTAGCTGCAAAGTAATAGCGTAAATATTCGGGATTTAGATGATCAAGATAAGAGCGCGCTGTTATAAATGTCCCTCGTGATTTCGACATTTTTTGCCCATCTACCGTTAGAAAACCATGAGCGAAAATGGCTGAAGGTGTTCGGAACCCGCTGCCATGCAACATTGCAGGCCAAAATAATGCATGAAAATAAATTATGTCTTTGCCAATGAAATGGTACATTTCTGTTTTACCGTTGCTATTGCACCAGTAGTCAAAATCAAGCTTTTTCTTGTCACAAAAGTTTTTAAAGCTCGCCAAATAACCTATTGGAGCATCTAGCCAAACGTAAAAATATTTATTTGGTGCATTTGGAATTTCAAAACCAAAATAAGGCTCATCACGAGATATATCCCATTCCTGTAATCCAGCCTCAAACCATTCATCAAGCTTATTGACGACTTCCTTTTGTAGATGACCAGCACGTGTCCACTTGTGTAGGATTTCCTTAAAATTACTAAGTTTAAAGAAGTAGTGTTCGGATTCTTTTTCTACGGGTTTCTCGCCAGAAATAACAGAAACCGGATTTTTCAAATCAATCGGGGAATAGGTGGCACCACAAACCTCACAATTATCACCATATTGATCAATTGTATGGCATTTCGGACATTCTCCACGGATAAAACGATCTGGAAGAAACATTTTTTTATTAGGATCATACAATTGTTTAATAGTTTTTTTAGAAATATGCCCATTATCGTTTAACTTTTCATAAATAGTATTTGCGAATATCTCATTCTCCGAAGAATGTGTGCTATGGTAGTTATCAAAATTTATTGCAAAATCATTAAAATCATTTTGATGTTCTTCTTGCATTTCGCTAATCAAAGTTTCAGGGGATATGTTTCTTTCCTGTGCTCGTAACATAATTGGTGTTCCATGCGCATCATCGGCACAAACATAAAAGCATTGATGTCCTCTCATTTTTTGGAAGCGAACCCAAATATCAGTTTGGATATATTCAACCATATGCCCGATATGGATAGGTCCATTAGCATAAGGTAAGGCACTGGTGACTAAAATTTGGCGTTCTTTATGTTGCATTATAGTTAAGGCTACAGAATTCTCGTGGGCTAAAGTAGCATTATTCAATGATAACGTGAAGAAATAGCGATAAATTTGTAGAATACACTTTTCTTTTATTTAGACAGGTATATCTTGGTACTATAATGAATCGTCAAAAAGCAGAGGAAATACTCTCTAAAATTGAGGCTCCCTACATTAAAACAGACTTAATTAGCGCAAATTTAATTAAGGATATTAGTGTTGATAATAATCAGGTTTCAATAGAGATTGAATTTGGTTATCCAATCGAAGGTATAAAGCAAGAATTATTGGAAAAAATCAAGATAGCATTTTCTAAATTAGACGCTATTGAATGTAACATTGATATTTCCAGCAAGATTTTTTCTCACGCCGCACAGAAAGGCACACAGGTCTTACCAAATGTTAAAAATACAATTGCAGTTGCATCAGGTAAAGGCGGTGTTGGCAAATCAACAACTTCTGTTAATTTAGCGCTAGCATTGCAAGCTGATGGTGCAAATGTCGGTATTCTTGATGCAGATATTTATGGTCCTAGCCAGCCTCGAATGCTGGGTTTGAAAGGAAAACCCGACTCATTAGATGGAAAGACGGTAGAGCCAAAAGAAGGTTATCACATCCAGTCAATGTCGATAGGCTATTTAATTGATGAGGAAACGCCGATGATTTGGCGCGGTCCTATGGTTACCGGTGCGTTGGAGCAGTTATTGAATGAAACTAATTGGAAAGACCTTGATTATCTTATTATCGATCTTCCCCCAGGAACGGGAGATATTCAATTGACTTTGTGTCAGAAAATCCCTGTAAGTGGCGCCGTCATTGTCACAACTCCTCAGGATATTGCTTTGTTGGATGCAAAGAAGGCATTAAAAATGTTTGAAAAAGTTGAAGTACCCGTTTTAGGTGTGGTGGAAAATATGAGTACCCATATTTGTAGTCAATGTGGTAACGAAGAACATATTTTTGGTCATGGTGGCGGCGAAAGTATGGCACATCAATATGGCATTGAGTTATTAGGGTCATTACCACTGGATGTGCAAATCCGCGAGGGTGTTGATAATGGGAACCCATCAGTTGCATCAGATCCAAACTCTAAAGTATCAGGGGCTTACCGCGACATTGCGAGGAACATAGCGGCTAAAATTTCGTTACAAGCAAGAGATTATACAAACAAGTTTCCTAAGATAGTTGTTGAGAATAATTAAAGGAATATTTTTGTTATGAGCGTAAAAAGTGATTCTTGGATTAGGAAGATGGCAAATGAATATAAAATGATAGAACCATTTGAGCCGGCACAGGTTAAAAAGAATGGGGAAGAACAGTTAATATCATATGGTACTTCAAGTTATGGTTACGATGTTCGTTGTTCAGATGAATTTAAGATCTTTACTAATGTTCATTCTGCAACCGTTGATCCGAAAAATTTTGATTCTAATAGTTTTGTTGATATAAAAAGCGATCATTGCATAGTGCCTCCCAATGCTTTTGCGCTTGCAAGAACAGTCGAGTATTTTAGAATTCCAAGAAATGTGCTCACCATCTGCTTAGGAAAATCAACTTATGCACGTTGTGGTATTATTGTTAATGTAACTCCCTTAGAGCCTGAGTGGGAGGGACACGTTACTCTGGAATTTTCAAATACAACAAATTTGCCAGCAAAGATTTATGCAAACGAAGGTGTAGCTCAGGTTATTTTCCTCGAATCAGATGAGGAGTGCGAAACATCATATAAAGACAGATCAGGAAAATATCAAGGACAGAGAGGTGTTACCCTGCCAAAAGCATAATTAAAGAATTTATAACTTTCTATAATATCAAGATGACTAATCTTCCAATTTTTATAAAACTTCAAAGTCAACACTGTCTTGTTGTGGGAGGCGGTGTAGTTGCAACAAGAAAAATAAAACAGCTATTAACCGCTGATGCACAGGTATTTGTTGTTGCTTCTGATATAGGCGATGAGCTGAAGAATATTAATGAATCAGGAGAGATTCATTATATTAAGCAAAGTTATAATGAAGAGCATTTAGAAGGAAAACAATTAGTAATTGCTGCAACAAATGATAGGCAATTGAATACTGAAATTGCAGAACAGGCAAAAACAAAAGGTATTTTAGTTAACGTCGTTGATAACCCTGAAGCGGGAAATTTTATTCTACCCTCAATTATTGATAGAAGTCCGATTGTTATTGCTGTATCAACTAGTGGCGTTGCTCCAGTTTTAACTAAACTATTAAGCACCAGAATCGAAACCATAGTTCCTTTTAGTTATGGTAAATTGGCAGCTCTCATAGGTCAGTTCCGCTCTTTGGTTAAAGAAAAAATACCTGATAGAAAGGATCGGCGAAGGTTCTGGGAGAATGTATTGGACGGTCCAATTGCTGAGATGTTTTATGCAGGACAAGAAAAAAAGACATTAAAATTGCTTGAGGAACAATTAGGGAATGAAAAGCCAAGTATAGATAGTCGAGGAGAAGTTTACTTAGTTGGCGGAGGGCCAGGTGATCCAGAATTACTTACTTTTCGTGCTTTACGTTTAATGCAACAAGCTGATGTTGTCTTATATGATAGATTAGTAGCGCCAAAAATTCTTGAGTTTGTTCGCAAAGATGCAAAAAGAATATATGTTGGAAAAGAAAGAGACAGACATGCCTTACCTCAGGCAGAGATAAATCAATTGTTAGTAGATCTTGCAAGGCAAGGCAAACGTGTGCTGAGATTAAAAGGCGGCGATCCTTTTATGTTCGGACGTGGCGGCGAAGAAATTGACTTACTATACGAAAATAATATTCCATTTCAGATTGTCCCGGGGATTACTGCCGCAAATGGTTGTGCTTCATATGCTGGTATTCCATTAACACATCGTGATTATGCGCAATCCTGTTTATTTGTAACAGGGCATTTAAAAGATGGCAGTATGAATCTTAATTGGCAAACATTGGTGCAACCACAACAGACGTTAGCCGTTTATATGGGTACACATAGTTTAGATATATTAAGTCGTAAATTAATAAAACATGGGATGAAAAAATCAATGCCGGCTGCGATTATTCAGCAAGGAACTACAG
>CAZJED010000015.1:6939-28733 GCA_964544965.1 uncultured Enterobacteriaceae bacterium | reverse complement strand
ATTTCTTATGAGTTCATACTTATATATAATGCGACATGCAAAATCTGATTGGTCTGGTCCTCAGACATCTGATTTTGAAAGGCCAATTAATGGACGGGGCAGGAGAAATTCAGTTCGTGTCGGCCAGTGGATGAGTGATAATAATTACATTCCACAAAAAATTATCTCATCACCTGCAACTAGAGCAAAAGAAACAATTGAATTGGTTATAGAACAGATAACTAAATTTAATCGTGAGGATCTAATTTTTCAAGATGATCTTTATCTAGCCGGGTTTACTCAATTAATAGAAATTATTAACACACACCAAAATGACACTCAGAGTTTGATGCTTATTGGGCATAATCCCGGGATTGAGAATTTAGTTAATTATTTATGTTCTCAGTCAGGCAATCTAGAAACATCGATAACAACAGCAAATTTATTTATATTTGAATATGCCGGTCATCACTTTAATCCAGCGGCAGATAGTTGCAGCTTAATCGAGGCAATAAAACCAAGGGAGTTAAGTTAGAAAATTACTTTTTGAGAAACGATGTAAGCCGAGAAACGATGTTAGCAATCCAGCCCGCATCTTTTTGAGAAACGATATAAGCAATCCAACCTGCATCAGCCTCACCTTCCGTCTGCGGTAGAAATTCACCATTACCCTCTCCATCTTCATCAGCCTGTTCCCAGTAGACGGTTGGTTTAAAACCAGCCTCAGTAAGCATTTCTAATATTTCTGGAAGTGTCCATACGCGCCACTCATAAGTAAAAGCTCTTTTTATTTTTGAGCCATCTTTAAATTTGAAATGAATATAATTAACTGCTGAACCTGTTATAGGATCGTACTTATGCTGGTCCCAGATATAGGTGAAACCATCATTTTTTGTTTTTTCCTTGAGTTCTTGGAACGCCTCGTACCCGCCATACGCATCAGCAAAAAAGATGCCATCATCAACTAATGTATCTCTAATTTTTTTAAAATACTCAATCATTAATTTTCGTTCTTTAAATACCCAGTAGCTAAAATTCATTGCCAGCACAATATCAACAGGGGCATTTTTGGCATCCAGAACATTCTCTTTGATTAGCTTTATACGCGATGATTGTTCGGTTGTGAGTTTTTCAATTTTATTTTTCTGAGACCAATTCAAAACCTCTTGGTCAATATCGAAGCAAATTGCCGTATTAGTATCGCGACGCTTTACCCATTCACAGGATGTATTTGCAGTGGCACAGAAATCCTCTCTCAGTTTGCTAGCCTGGCGACCTCTGAGTTTTTTAAACAATGAATCAATAATATCGACTTCAGCTTCTGCACATTGCACCGCTTCTTCGTAACAGACGTGACGGTCTGCGAGTTCTGCCATTGTTGGACTTGAGGTTTTGTTCTTTTTACCCATTTTTTTTGATTACCAAATTCTAAATTTAAAATACCAATTACAGTTGACATATAATTCGGCCGGCCATTATAGCGAATAGTTTTAAATTAAGTCAGTCAATTTAATAATTATATTTCATGCATTTACTATGAAGCGTTGGCTGATTTAAAATAACATGGGTATATTACTTTTTTATTACGATATAATCATAAGCTATGGCAGAACTCGACAATGACCACAAAGTAAAGATAAGCACGATACTCGATAACAAGGGTGATGATGTCTATAGTGTTTCTCCTGAGAGTTCATTGAAACAGATGGCAGATGAAATGCTTGCCAAAAAAATTGGCTCGCTTGTTGTAACCGATAAAGATGGTTTGTTGGTGGGCATCATTTCTGAACGCGATTTTTTAAATATCGTTGGTAAACATACTAAGGACTGGGAAGATATCAGCGTTAGCGATGTCATGACTAAAGAGGTGATAACTGCAAATCTGGAAGACACTCTCGAACAGGTTATGTCCGTGATGACCCAACATCATATTCGTCATATTCCGGTTATGGACAATAACAAGATTGTGGGATTATTAGCGCTTGGGGATATTATTAATGCATTGTTAGATAAATCATTATTTCAAAATGAATTGCTCAAGCGTTTTATAAAAGACTGGCCGAAAGAGGAGTAGTGATATATCAGAGTTGAATTAAATTGCGATTCTGATCTCTTGTTTCAAGTTCATTGCTTATTGCAAAATCGATAAGAAAATCATAAATCATCGGGTCTTTGTTTTGAAGTTTGACGTCAATGACAAAACTCTTTGAATTGTCTTCTTGGTTTAGATTAACAAGTGGATTAAAAATTACCCGGCCATTTTTTCCATAACTAGCCACCGTATAGTAGAGTCTTTCTGCCCAATCACTGGGGCGGAATTTTTTCCCTTCTTTGGTTTGACCTACTATTAATATTTTTTCATATAACATATTTTCTATACTTTATTTAGAATCAGAATCCCAATGCTCACCTTCGATAATATTCCCGGAGCGAGTTTGTGTTTGTCTGATGTTAATATGGTTTTTCATGAAATTAACGAAAAATGTTTCCGCCAGTCTTTGGCGCAGTATCGGGACTAACATTAGAAAGCCAAGCATATCGGTAAAAAATCCTGGCGTTAATAACAGTGCTCCACTAATCAGAAGAATTAAACCCTCAATTAGCTCGGTTGCGGGCAGCTGCCCCTTTTTAATATTTGCCTGAACTTTTGCAAGTGTTGATATACCTTGAATACGCAGTAACGAGACCCCAAGAAAGGCGGTACCAATTACTAGCGCTATTGTGTAGCCTGCGCCAATGATTTTGCCGATATTGATTAATATAGCAATTTCAACGAGTGGTATCGTGATAAAAAGTATCAGAAAAATTCTAAACAAAAACAATGACCTCAATATTTATTCTTCGATTATCAGTGTGGCATTATGATTAATGTATGGGCAAAATACTATTATGCAAGTAATTTTAAATACATAAATTGCCTATGACTGATAATACAAAATCTATTTTGGTATTGTGTACTTTCCCGGACCCTGCATTCGCCAAAAATATTGCAGAGAGGTTAGTAAATGAAAAACTGGCTGCCTGTGTAAATGTCATAACTGGTGTTCAATCTATTTTCAGATGGCAAGGCAAAATAGATAATGCTAATGAAAATATATTAGTTATAAAAACAAAAGATAATTTATATAATGAATTGGAAGAGAGAATTAAAGAACTACACCCCTACGAACTTCCTGAAATAATTTCTGTCTCAATTGAGAAGGGCCTTCCCAAATATTTAGATTGGATTAGCGAGAGCACTAAATAACAATGTATTTTTTTAGAAAATTATTTATTTTTTGCATTTTTATATCTTCATATTCTGTAAACGCAATAAATATTGAGGAAAGTTTAAGTAATATTTTCTCATCTGCATCTTCTGATAATGAGGTGTTACATCCTGATGATGCCTTTAAAGTTTATCTAGGCGTAGTTTCTAATAATAAATTATTACTGAAGTGGCAAATAGAGCCGGGCTACTATCTTTATAAAGATAAATTCTCGATCAGTACAAATGATTCGTCCGTATTATATGGAGATTATATTTTTCCGCTTGGCAAATTAAAGGATGACCTTGCATTTGGCGAGGTTGAAGTCTATTACAATGAAAATCAGGTGCTAGTCCCATTTAGTTATGAAGATAAAAATATTAAAGAACTTAATATTAATATTACTTATCAGGGCTGTAAAGAAGGTTCAATTTGTTACCCACCAATAGAGAAGAGTTTAATAGTTCCAATTCCGGATTCTCTTGAGGAGGTTAACGTTGATACACCAGCATCCGAACAATATCTGGTAACAAAGAATCTAAAAGAGAAAAATTTATTGGTTAATGTGATTTCGTTTTTTGTTTTTGGATTTTTATTGGCATTAACGCCTTGTGTGTTTCCAATGATCCCTATTCTTTCAGGTATTATTGTTGGTGAAGGTATTCATATCACAAGAACAAAAGCAATCATGCTGACACTAAGTTATGTTTTAGCAATGGCACTTACTTATGCTTTATTGGGCATAATTGCAGGGCTCTTTTATTTTAATCTACAAGCCGCCTCACAGAATATTTGGGTAATAAGCTTATTTAGCAGTGTCTTTGTTTTGCTTGCGCTATCAATGTTTGGTTTTTACGAATTGCAATTACCCGCCAGTTGGCAAAATAAACTTTCTGGGAAGAAAAGTAGTTCCGGACACGGCACCTTAACGGGGGCTGCAATAATGGGGGCGTTATCTGCCGTGATTGTTGGTCCATGTGTGGCACCACCACTTGCAGGCGCATTACTTTATATTAGCCAAACAGGTAATGCGCAGTTAGGTGGTTTGGCTTTATTTGCAATGGGTCTGGGATTTGGCGTGCCATTATTAGTTATTGGCGTCAGTTCGGGGGAGCTGTTGCCACGCGTTGGTGCGTGGATGGAAAATATTAAACGTGTCTTTGGTGTAATCATGCTTGGTGTTGCGATTTGGTTTTTAGAACGCGTGTTATCAGCATCGTTAATTTTAATTTTATGGGCAGCTCTATTTATTATCAGCTCAATTTTTCTTGGCGTGTTAGAGCGTTTGGGGGAACATGCTAGTAATTGGCAACTCTTATATAAGGGCTTAGGTTTTGTCATGTTGTTTTATGGCGGCATTTTAATTTTCGCTGCGATGAGTGGTAAGGGAGCAGTACTAAATCCTTTTGATAAAAGAATATCATCTAATACTTCAACTGAGACTTTACAGTTTATCTATGTTTCAAATCTTTCTGAGCTAGAGGATCAATTGGAAAAATCAAGACTTGAAAATAAAATCGTTATGTTAGATTTTTACGCAGATTGGTGCGTAGAGTGTAAACAGATGGAAAAATATACTTTTTCTGATTTATCAGTTCAACATATATTACGTGATATAAAATTATTAAAGGCAGATGTAACAAAAAATAATGATGACGATAAAATATTATTAAAACATTTTGAGTTATTTGGCCCACCTGCAATTCTTTTCTTTGATCATGAATCCAAAGAAATAAAATCACATAGATTTATTGGTTTTACAAAACCAAAGAAGTTTATCAATCACATTAGGCAAGTTAAATCTTTATGAATAGACGGCAGATAATCTCTATTGCAGTCTTTATTGCACTAGTTTCAGGATTTGGTGGCTATTATTTTCAGCAGCTAACAACAGACGGCATCAGTTCTAAAGAAGAATTTAATAAAAAGAAACCGCCGAGCCCTGAGGAGGTTATCGGAACTGATGTGATTGAATTCAGTTTGCTTGATTTAAATGGTGAGAGAAGATATTTATCAGAGTGGCAGGGAAAGTTAATCGTGATTAATTTTTGGGCAACATGGTGCGCTCCCTGTCGCGAAGAAATTCCAGTTTTTATTGAGCTACAGCAAAAATTTCAATCACAAGGATTACAGTTTGTTGGGATTGCGCTACAACAAGCCGAGGAGGTGCGCGATTTTATCGAAGAATATAACGTTAATTACCCCTCCTTAATTGGCGGGGATGAAGTAATAAAAATCGCAAGCCAATTGGGCAACAATATCGGAGCAATGCCCTATACGGTCATGATTAATACTGAGGGAAAAATCGCATTTACCCATCGTGGGCCACTGACAAAAGAAGAGGCCGATGCGGCAATTAAGAATTTTTTATAAGCAAAAGTGAAAAAACAACTTGTTCGTATTTTCTTAAAATTTCTGTTAAAATACCACTAAATGTCGTTAAAATCGTTAAAAACAGAGTGTTAGTGCTTATTTATAGGGGATTTCATTGAAATTTCTGGTATTAAATGGACCGAATCTGAATCTTCTGGGTGAGCGAGAACCGGAAGTCTACGGAACAACCACGCTAGCTGAAATCGATGCCAGATTGGCTGATTTAGCTGGGGCGCATGGGCATGAACTGTCTTGTTTTCAAAGCAATGCCGAGCATGAGTTGGTTGATAAAATACATGAGGCGAAGAAGTCGGGAGTGGATTTTATCCTTATTAACCCCGGTGCTTTTACACATACTAGCATTGCGTTACGTGATGCGATGTTAGGTACCGAGCTTCCATTTATTGAAGTGCATCTGTCGAATGTATTTTCTCGTGAGGAATTTAGAAAATCCTCATTTTTATCTGATATTGCTGTTGCCGTAGTTAGCGGTCTTGGCGACTATGGTTATGAACTTGCCCTGATGGGCGCTGAACGGCATTTAAAAAAATGATGAAACCATATTATGGATATTAGAAAGGTAAAAAAATTAATTGAATTGCTCGAAGAATCGGGTATCGCTGAAATTGAAATCCATGAAGGTGAAGAGTCTGTTCGGATTAGTCGCGACGGTTCAAATCCTGCCCCACAGACAATGATTAGCGTTCCGTCTGTTGATTCGAGCAGCTCTGTACAAACACAATTAAGCAACACCGAAAGCTCATCTGATGATTACAGTGATGAAGGTGAGGTAGTTACTGCTCCAATGGTAGGAATTTTTTATACTTCTCCTGCACCTGATCAGCCACCATTTGTTAGTAAAGGGCAAAATATTAAAACAGGCGATGTACTTTGCATTATTGAAGCAATGAAAATAATGAATCAGATTGAAACTGATGTTGATGGAAAGTTAGTCCGTATTCTAGTCGAAAATGGTGATCCAGTAGAGTACGGTCAACCTTTATTTGTTATTGATCCATCTTAAATTAAAACGTTATTTTATTAATGGCGTTTATTTACAAATAAAATCTTTAATAGTCTTAATGACCCATGCTTAAAAAAATCGTAATTGCAAATCGCGGTGAAATCGCACTTAGAATTTTACGTGCTTGTAAAGAGCTCGGAATTAAGACAGTTGCAACATACTCAGTTGCAGATCGTGAACAAAAGCATGTTTATCTTGCTGATGAGTCTGTTTGTATTGGTCCCTCAACTTCAGCTGAGAGTTATTTGAATATTCCCGCAGTAATTAGCGCAGCTGAGGTTACAGATGCGGTTGGCATTCACCCGGGTTATGGTTTTCTTTCTGAGAATGCAGATTTTGCAGAAAGAGTGGAACAGAGTGGGTTTACTTTTATCGGACCAAAGGCTGAAACAATACGTATGATGGGGGATAAGGTTTCAGCAATCAGAGCGATGAAGAAAGTAGGTATCCCTTGTGTGCCAGGTTCTGATGGCTCATTAGGCGAAAATCCGAAAAAATTAATGAAGACCGCAAAAGAAATTGGTTATCCTGTAATTATAAAAGCTGCTGGCGGCGGCGGCGGACGTGGTATGCGTGTTGTTCGTAGTGAAGCCGCATTACTGAAATCGATTTCGTTAACACGCGCAGAAGCATCATCTGCTTTTGGAAATGATGTGGTCTATATGGAAAAATTTCTTGAACATCCGCGACATATTGAAATACAAATTCTAGCGGATGAACATCGCAATGTTATTTATTTGGCCGAGCGTGATTGTTCAATGCAAAGAAGACATCAGAAAGTAATTGAGGAAGCCCCCGCGCCTGGTTTAACCGAAAAAACAAGAAAGAAGATTGGAGAACTATGCGTAAAAGCCTGCAAATCAATTTCTTATCGTGGCGCAGGCACTTTTGAATTTTTATATGAGAATGAGGAATTTTATTTCATTGAAATGAACACACGTGTTCAGGTAGAGCACCCTGTCACGGAGATGATAACAGGTGTTGATATCGTCAGTGAACAATTAAAAATCGCAAGCGGTGAACCATTAAGATATAAACAAGCCGATATAAAAGTGACAGGCCATGCGATTGAGTGTCGTATTAATGCTGAAGATCCAGAGACATTTCTACCTTCGCCAGGGACCATACGACACTATCACCCTCCTGGCGGATTCGGCATTCGTGTCGATACACATGTCTATCAGGGTTATAAGGTGCCACCTTATTATGATTCAATGATTGGTAAATTAATTGTCCATGGCGAGACCAGGGAGCACGCGCTATCACGCCTATCGATGGCATTATCTGAAATAGTAATTGATGGTATTAAAACAAATATCCCCCTACACCAAAACTTAGTTCAGGATACTGCGTTTGCAGCAGGCGGGACTGATATTCACTATCTGGAGAACAAATTGGGCATCAAATAGAATTTTTATTTGAATTGCTTTTGTTCTTAAACTTAAAATGCGCTGGGTGCAACTTGAATTGGAAACAAATCAAGCTTATACAGAGGAGCTGTCTGTACTGCTTGAAGAATTTGGTGCAATTTCAATTAGTTTAACAGCATCAAGTGATGAGCCTATCTTTGATGAGGGAGTTGAAGATAATGCGTTGTGGCATAAAACAAAGTTAACCGCGCTATTAAATCCAAAATGTAATATTGACAGTTTATTACTCCAATTAAATCAGTGCCTCGGCAGTGACGCTGTTCAAAAAATTAAATTTTTAAAAGACAAAGATTGGATTCATGAATTTAAATCTAAATATAAGCCAATATTTTTTTCAAATAAAATATGTATTTCTCCGAGTTGGTATAAGCCATCAGAAAATAAAATACCAACTATAATTCTTGACCCAGGTCTTGCATTTGGTACAGGAATGCATCCGACAACATCACTTTGTATTGAATGGTTTTGTCAAAATAACATAAAAAATAAAATTGTTATTGACTATGGTTGCGGGTCAGGAATTCTTGCAATGGTTGCAGCAAAATTTGGCGCAAAAAAGGTTTTTGCAATTGATATTGATGAACAAGCTATACAAACAGCACGTGAAAATATTACAAAAAATAAATTGGATGAGAAAATTTTAGTAGATAATCCAAAAAATGTCATTATTCCAAAAGCTGACATTTTAGTTGCTAATATTTTACAAAATCCGTTGAAAAAATTACTTAAAGAATTTTCTAGCTTAACAAAAACAGGTAGTCATATAATTTTATCTGGACTACTTGCAGAGCAGGCGCGGGAGTGTTCAATAGCATATGCAAAACATTTTAATATGGATAAACCTGTTTTAAGAGAAAATTGGGCCATTCTGCATGGCGTTAGACTTTAAAGTAACTGATTTTATTCATCAAAAAATTCTTACTTTACAACTTACAGTTTGTCGTTATTATAAGGAAAAAAGTTTTTATTTAATTTTACGAAATGGATTTTGATTCCTTGGTTCAATGTTAATAGGACCTCATAAACTTAAAAATAATTTAGTGCTTGCACCCATGGCAGGGATTACTGACCAACCGTTCAGAATACTTTGTCGAGAATTAGGGGCAGGTCTGGTTGTATCAGAGATGACAACATCAGACAGCGCGTTATTTGGGTCTAGAAAAACAAAACTGAGAGTCGATGTGGGCGGCGAGATGGAGCCCAGGGTTGTACAAATTGCTGGTGCAGATCCGGTTATGATGGCAGAAGCCGCTAAGTTTAACGTTGATAACAATGTACAAATCATCGATATCAACATGGGTTGTCCAGCTAAAAAAGTTTGTAAAGTAATGGCAGGTTCTGCTTTATTAAGAGATGAAGTATTAGTAGGCAAAATTTTAGAATCCGTTGTTAATGCAGTAGAAGTACCGGTAACGTTAAAAATCAGAACCGGTTGGGATAAAAATAATCGTAACGCTTTTAATATAGCGAAAATTGCCAAGGAAGCAGGCATACAAGCACTTACAGTTCACGGCAGAACCCGCGCTTGTGGTTTTAAAGGCAATGCTGAACATGAAACCGCAGGTGAAATTAAGGCGAGAATTAACATGACGGTGATAGCCAATGGCGATATCACAAGTCCAGTACAAGCAGAAGAAATAATAAAAAAATATAGGGTTGATGGAATCATGATAGGAAGGGCAGTACAAGGTAATCCATGGGTTTTTCAAGAGATAAACCACTACTTAAAAACAGGTAAGAAATTAGCCGCACCCTCCCTAAAAGAAGTTCACAATATTATTATAAAACACATTACTCACTTACATAGATTCTACGGTGAGCGTCAAGGGGTTAGGATTGCGCGCAAGCATATAACTTGGTATGCCCAACAAAAATATATAAACCTATTAAATTACCCAATAAACAGGCTTGATTCAGCAAGTGAACAGATTTCAGCACTAAATAATATTTTTGGCCAAGAGCAGAGATTTGCAGCATGAGCGAGAGAAAGATCAGAAAAAAAACAGCAGCTCAGAAAAGAAATTATGCTCAGCAATCTCTAGCGAACAATGTGGAAAAAGCCACGCAAAAATATTTTAAGGACCTAAACGGTAGTAAGCCAGACGACCTGTATGGTTTTTTTATGCAGGAAGTTGAAAAACCATTTCTTGATGTCGTTATGCAGCACACAGATTGGAATATTACGCATGCCTCAAATATGCTTGGCATGAACCGTGCAACACTACGTAATCGGTTAAAAAAATACAAACTAGATTAAGTATGGGCAGTTTTACCTGCCAACACTAATACCAATAATCTCTTTATGCATTGCAATATCGCAATTAATACAATAATGTCGTGTTTCCGGCTACCAAAATTAAACAAGGGTAAATCCAATGACTGTTGTTAAACGCGCGTTAGTCAGTGTGTCAGATAAATCTGGAATTGTTGATTTTTGTGAGGGTTTGTCAGAATTAGGAATCGAAATTCTTTCAACAGGTGGTACCGCGAAGTTACTGACAGAACACAAAATTAATGTTGTACAGGTTTCAGATTATACCAATTTCCCTGAGATGATGGATGGGCGTGTAAAAACTTTACATCCTAAAATTCACGGCGCACTTTTAGGTAGGCGTGGTGTTGATGACGAAGTGATGAGTGAGCATGGAATAACAGCAATCGATTTACTTATTGTGAATTTATATCCATTCGAAGAAACTGTTAGTAAACCATCTTGTACGTTTGAAGAAGCAATCGAAAATATTGATATTGGTGGTCCGGCAATGTTGCGCTCAGCTGCAAAAAATCATCATTCAGTTGCCGCAGTTGTTGCCGCAGAAGACTACAACAGAGTATTAAAAGAATTAAAAAAAGATGGAAGAATTAGTGATGAAACACGTTTTCATCTTGCGAAAAAAGTTTTTTCTCATACAGCAAACTATGATGCGAATGTTTCAAACTATCTAGGCGGATTAAACAATAATAAAGAACCTATTAACTATCCGTTGACCTACACAAGTCAATTTATAAAAAAACAAGATTTACGTTATGGCGAAAATCCTCACCAAACTGCAGCTTTTTATGCAGAACCTTGTTCGGCGATGGGAACATTAGCGAGCGCTAAACAGATTCAGGGCAAGGAACTTTCTTATAATAATATTGCTGATACTGATGCCGCATATGAATGCGTTCTTTCATTTAAAGAAACTGCCTGTGTGATTGTTAAGCATGCAAATCCTTGCGGTGTTGCACTTGGTTCCACAATTCTTGAAGCCTATGAGGGCGCATATATTACCGATCCAACATCAGCATTTGGTGGAATTATCGCATTTAACCGTGAGTTAGATGCAAAAACTGCAGAAGTAATTATTGAAAGACAATTCGTTGAAGTAATTATTGCACCGTCAATTTCATCAGAAAGCGTTAAAGTTATTGCAAATAAAAAAGGGATACGTTTATTAGAGGCTGGAGTTCGACAAGATGATATTCAACGTTTAAATATGAAGCGTGTTAGCGGTGGTTTATTATTACAAGATAATGATCAGGGAAACATTAGCCGTGATAATTTGGAGGTTGTGACAAAAAGGGCGCCTACAGCACAAGAGTTCGATGATCTTATCTTTGCGTGGCATGTTGTAAAATATGTTAAATCAAACGCAATTGTTTATGTAAAAGATAAAAAAACAATTGGTGTAGGCGCAGGACAAATGAGTCGTGTATACAGCGCACGCATTGCGGCAATTAAAGCAAAAGATGAAAACCTGACGGTAAGTGGTGCAGTTATGGCATCGGATGCTTTTTTTCCTTTTCGAGATGGGATTGACTCATCTACAGCAGAAGGTGTACGAGCAATAATTCAGCCTGGTGGTTCAGTACGCGATGAAGAAGTAATTGCTGCTGCTGATGAACATGACATAGCGATGGTGTTTACTAAAATGAGACATTTTCTTCATTAATATAGTAATTATCAGATTAAAAAATATTTTATATGAAAATTCTTATTGTTGGTGGCGGTGGTCGTGAACATGCTTTAGCTTGGAAAGTTGCACAATCAACTCAAGTTGACACTGTGTATGTAGCACCAGGTAATGCAGGAACCGCCAATGAAAAAAAAATTACCAATATAGAAATAAATGCAGAAGACATTAATGCATTAAAAATATTTGCAGAGAAGGAATCAGTAGATCTTACCATTGTTGGGCCTGAGCAGCCTTTGGTGGCCGGTATTGTCGATGAATTTCGAAAAGCAGAGCTCCTTTGTTTCGGCCCAACAAAAGCAGCTGCAATTCTTGAAGGCTCTAAATCCTTTAGTAAAGATTTTCTAAAAAAATATAAAATTCCAACTGCTGAATATGAAGTTTTTACTGAAGAAAGTTCCGCAATAAATTATATAAAATCAAAAAAAATGCCAATTGTTATTAAAGTAGATGGACTAGCTGCTGGCAAAGGAGTGGTTATCGCCACATCAGAAGATGAAGCTATTAAAACAATTAATGAAATGTTATCTGGGAATAAATTTGGCGATGCAGGTCACCGTATTGTTATTGAGGAATTTTTAGAAGGCGAAGAAGTTAGTTTTATTGTTATCTCAGATGGTGAGAACGTGTTACCCCTCGCCACGTCACAGGATCATAAGGCTCGTGATGACGGGGATAATGGTCCAAATACCGGTGGGATGGGGGCTTACTCTCCAGCACCTATAGTTAATGATGTTATGCAAAAATGCATATTAGATGAAATTATTCTCCCAACAGTAAAAGGCATGGAATGTGAGGGCAGAACTTATACAGGTTTTCTTTATGCGGGAGTCATGATTACTGATGAAGGCACACCAAAAGTATTAGAATTTAATTGTCGTTTTGGCGACCCAGAAACTCAGCCAATAATGATGCGATTAAAAAGTGATTTAATTACTTTATGTCTGGCATCTTTTAACAATACATTAGATAAATGCAAAGTTAATTGGGAAAGACGTGCTGCACTTGGGGTAGTGACAGCATCAGATGGATATCCAGCAAGCGCAACTAAAGGCGATTTAATTAAGGGGCTTGATTCAAATTTTCCTGATCACGTTAAAATATTTCACGCAGGTACTTCAAACACAGATGGTAAAATAGTAACAGCAGGCGGACGTGTTTTGTGTATTACAGCACTAGGAGAAACAGTCGGTGAAGCAAAAAATTACACATATGATGCTATAAAAAATATTTCATATGACGGTATGTTTTTTCGAAATGATATTGGCTATCGTGCTATTAAAAGAGAATCATAAGGTAGAATCTTAAATATAATCTATCTTGTAACAAATCCATAAGTCCGTATACTCCCCCTTCTTTTTCTACTAATAACATAACTAGACTAGTTATTAGTTATTCATAAATAGGCCAATCTAATGATTAATACTGATTCCACCGATCTTAGCTTCAATGATTTATCGCTATCAACACCTATTATAAAAGCACTAAAGAATGTTGGCTATGAGTCTCCTTCTCCAATTCAAGCAAAAATAATTCCATTTATGATGGATGGACGAGACGTGATTGGTCAAGCACAAACGGGTACGGGTAAAACAGCAGCATTCGCATTACCATTATTATCAAAGATCAATCTTAGATTAACGACACCACAAATTTTAGTTTTAACACCTACACGTGAGCTCGCTATTCAAGTTTCAGAAGCTTTTCAACGATATGCAAAATTTCTTAATGGGTTTCATGTTTTACCTATTTATGGGGGGCAAGAATATGGCGTGCAATTGCGTCAGCTAAAACGTGGTGTGCATATTGTTGTTGGTACGCCCGGACGAGTTATGGATCATATGCGGCGCGGAACATTAAAAATGGACAATTTAACATGTCTTGTTTTGGACGAAGCCGATGAAATGCTACGCATGGGTTTTATTGATGATGTTAAATGGGTGCTCGATCAATTACCAAAAAAACGTCAGATTGCATTATTCTCTGCTACGATTCCTACTCCTATTCGAAACATTTCAAAAAGATATCTAAATAAACCTGAGCAAATCACTATTGAAGCAAAGAGTATTACAGCAGATACAGTCCGACAACGTTATGTCTTAGTTAATGGAAGAGAGAAGCTTGATTCGTTGACTACAATTCTTGAAAGCATGACTTTTAATGCAATTATTATTTTTGTTCGTACGAAAATTACAACAGTCGAATTATCTGAAAAACTTGCCGCTCGTGGTTACGCTTGTACTGCTTTAAACGGAGATATAACACAAAAATTGCGTGAACAAACAATTAGACGATTGAAATCTGGCAAGTTAGATATGTTAATTGCGACAGATGTTGCCGCTCGTGGTCTTGATGTTAAACGTATTAGTCATGTCATTAACTATGATATTCCAAGTGATCCAGAAGCATATACACACCGTATTGGACGTACAGGAAGAATGGGTTGCGAGGGAGAAACAATTCTATTTGTCACGCCACGTGAGAAACATTTGTTACGCATAATTGAAAAAGGAACTAGTAAGAAAATTGAACGTATGAGCATGCCCACAGCAGAGGTCATTAATCAGGAGCGTGTACAGCGCTTTAAACAAAGCATCACAAATGCCCTAGAGATTAATGATAATCAGCTATTTCGTACAATTATAGAGGAATATCAGAATGAAACAGGCCATTCTGCAATTAGTATAGCCGCGGCATTAGCAAAACTATCTAAAGGCGGCGAACCTTTTTTGATTGTACCTCAAAAGAAAAAAGAAAAAAGTAAGCCCAATAGTTTTGGAAAAGGAAGAAAATTTAAGCAGGTGAAACCAGACAGAGATATGGAACGCTTTCGGATTGAGGTGGGAAAAAATCATGATGCAAAGGCTAGTAATATTGTTGGTGCAATTAGTAATGAGGCAGGAGTTGAGGGTCACTATATTAAGAATGTAACAATCTATGATGATTATGCAACTTTGGATTTACCTAATGAAATGCCACGTAATATATTTAATATGTTGAAAAAAGTTTGGGTTTGCGGGAAACAATTAAATATTAGTTATTTATCTGAAAAATCGGAACCAAAAAATAAAAAAAGAAAGAAGCCTCCTTCAAAGAAAAAGCAACATCCAAAATCTAAACGAAAACACTCGCGCAAACGTAAGAGTAAATCGTCTTAATTAAATACTACCATCCCAACCAAGAAAATTTTTCAATAAGGTTAAACCAGGCCGCTGACTTTTTTCTGGGTGAAATTGTGTTGCAAAAACATTATCACGAGAAGCTGCTGAAGTGTAACGACAGATGTAATCAGTACTAGCAGCAATATCACTTTCATTTTTCATTTTTACATAATAACTATGAACAAAATAGAAACGACTTCCGTTATCTATTCCATTCCATAAAGGATGTTTTTTTGTTTGGTACACTTGATTCCATCCCATTGCAGGAATTTTGTATGTATTATTTTTTTCATCTTTTGCATTGCTAGGGAAACGAATTACATTGCCAGCCATGACTCCTAATCCATTTGTACCATCATCTTCGTCACTATGTTCCATTAATGACTGCAAGCCAAGACATATCCCGAGGAAAGGTTTATTTTTTATACATTGTTTAATAACATCATCGAGTTTTTTTTCTTGAAGATTTTTCATGCAATGTCCAATTGCACCTTGTCCAGGAAAAACAACCTTATCAGCATTTAATACAGTTTTAGGATTATCAGTTATAGCAATATCTTGATTTTCTGTGGCAACAGTTTCAAGCGCCTTTGCAACAGACCGTAAGTTGCTGCTACCGTAATCAAGAACAACAATTTTTGACATAATCTAAAATTGCTTTTTAGAGCGCGCCTTTTGTGGATGGTAAGACATCTTTCATCTGCGGGTCGATCTCAACGGCAACACGAAGAGCCCGACCAAATGCTTTAAATATTGTTTCTGCAATGTGATGGGAATTACGTCCTCTAATATTATCAATATGCAGAGTCATCATAGCGTGGTTTACAAATCCTTGAAAGAATTCGGATACTAAGTCGATATCAAAATCTCCAACTCTTGCACGAGGATAATTCGCATTGTATTCAAGACCGGGACGGCCTGAGCAGTCTATTACGACACGTGATAATGCCTCATCAAGTGGCACATAAGCACTTGCATATCGGCGTATACCTTTTTTATCTTCTAGAGCTTGTGTGAATGCTTGCCCAAGAGTTATGCCAACATCTTCGACAGTGTGGTGAGCATCAATTTCCAGATCGCCTTTTGCTTTTATACTGAGATCAAATAAACCGTGGCGTGCAACTTGTTCCAGCATATGCTCAAGAAATGGAATACCGATATCAAGCTCTGCTTGACCCTGGCCATCTAATAATAGTGATACTTCTATTTGTGTTTCTTTTGTATTTCTTTCTACCGAAGCTTTACGATTACTCATTATTTTTGCCACCTGATCTGCATCATTGTTCCATTAAAAATAAGCGTGATAGGATAACCTCTAGAGACGGGATTACCAACAATCGGATACAAAATGATTAATATCGATAGTATTAAACAGTATTTATTAGACTTGCAAATACGTATTTGTTCGGAATTTGTTGGTATTGATAGCGATTTGGTCTTGAAAGAGGACGAGTGGCAGCGAAAGACTGGCGGTGGCGGCAGAACGCGTGTATTACGAAACGGGAAGATTTTTGAGCAGGGCGGGGTTAATTTTTCACATGTATATGGCGATAATTTACCACCATCTGCAACAGCGCATAGGCCGGAGCTTGCAGGCAAGTCATTTCAAGCTCTTGGGAATTCGTTAGTTATTCATCCCTTAAATCCTTACATTCCAACAACGCATATGAATATTAGGTTCTTTATCGCCGATAAAGAAGGAGAAGAACCAATCTGGTGGTTTGGCGGAGGGTTCGATCTCACTCCTTATTATGGTTTTGTAGAGGATGTTAAACATTGGCATGAAATGTCTAAAGCCGCTTGTAATGGTTTTGGCGATAATACTTATCTACAATATAAAAAATGGTGTGATGAATATTTCTATCTTAAACATAGACAAGAACCTCGTGGGATTGGCGGCATATTTTATGATGATTTGAATGAGTGGGGGTTTGAATCTTGTTTTTTATTTATGCAGAGTGTTGGCAACCATTTTCTTAAAGCGTATTTACCTATTGTTGAACGTCGCAAAGATATGACCTATTCAGAAAGAGAAAGAAATTTTCAACTATATCGTCGTAGTCGTTATGCTGAGTTTAACTTAATTTATGATCGTGGCACTTTATTTGGCTTGCAATCTGGCAGTCGTACAGAATCAATTTTGATGTCCATGCCGCCACTAGCACGCTGGGAATATAATTGGCAGCCGAGCCCGGGTTCAAAAGAAGCTGAACTCTATGATGTATTTCTTAAACCTAAAGATTGGCTTTCAGAATAAAAGATTATCGTTTTATTTATTTTTTTGTAACTTCATTGTCTGATGCAACAACGAGTACGTCGGCTGGTCTTTTTGCAAACAGGCCGTTGGTTACTACACCTGTAATCTGATTTAATTTATTTTCAAGTTCTGACGGATTTTCGATCTTTAGATTATGGATATCTAAAATGACATTACCATTGTCGGTAATAAAATCCTGTCTCAATTCAGGCCGGCCACCCAGTTTTGTAATTTCCCTTGCGACATAACTTTGCGCCATCGGGATAACCTCTACTGGTAGTGGAAAGTTACCTAATAGGGGTACAAGTTTCGTATCATCAATAATACAAATGAATTGTTTGCTTGCCGCAGCAATAATTTTTTCACGAGTTAGCGCACCACCACCACCTTTAATGAGATGTTTATTTTTTGTTGCCTCATCAGCACCATCAATGTAAATCGGTAATTCGATAATACTATTTAATGCAATTACTGGTATGTTGTGTTTTTTGAGCAGATTCTCTGTAGCCACAGAACTTGATACCACCCCATCAATAAGACCTTTATTTTTAGCAAGTTCCTCAATAAAAAAATTTACGGTACTGCCAGTGCCAACACCAATAACGGCACTATTTTTTATATAATCAATTGCTGCTTTTGCGGCATCCCTTTTTTTCTGGTCCTGTAACATATGGGTCAGCTCCGATGAATAAGTATGTTAGAACGGCTGTTAATGTTATCTTATGCTAATGTTCGATGAATACAAAAAATTAATTGACGAAGCTTGCCAGCGAGTTTACGAAGTAGCAAAGCGGACAGACCTTGATTATGCTCCTCAACTTTCTGTACGCCACAACAACAAAATCTGGTTGAAGCGTGAAGATCAACAGTCAGTATTCTCGTACAAGATACGCGGAGCATACAACTTAATTGCTTCTTTATCCAAGGAAGAACAGAATCTGGGGGTAATTACTGCATCAGCGGGAAACCACGCCCAAGGTGTTTCATTGGCCGCCCACCATTTGAATTTGCAATCGATTATCGTGATGCCAAAAACAACGCCAGAAATCAAAATAGACTCAGTTAAAAGAATGAATGCGGAAGTGATTTTATTTGGTAATACTTATGATGATGCTAAGGAACACGCACTAAAACTTTCTGCTGAAAAGGGCATGCATTACATTTCACCATACGACCATCCTTTAGTAATTGCGGGGCAAGCAACTGTAGGTGTTGAGTTGTTAGAACAACACCCAAATAAACCAGATATTATTTTTGTTCCTGTTGGCGGCGGCGGTTTAGTTGCCGGTATTGCAGCTTACATAAAGGCAAATAATGCAGATATAAAAATAATTGGCGTTGAACCTGATGAGGCTCCTTGTATGCACCAAGCATTTGCTTCAGGCGAGCGCGTCAAATTAGAACAAATTGGTATATTTGCAGATGGTGCAGCTGTTAAACAGGCAGGCGAAGAAAATTATCGAATCGCAAAGGAGCTTGTTGATGAAATTCTATTAGTTAGTGTTGACGAAATTTGTGCAGCTGTAAAAGATATTTTTGAAGATACTCGTTCAATTCCAGAACCAGCAGGGGCATTAGCGCTAGCTGGGCTGAAACAGTATGTAGGCGAACACAAAATAAAAGATAAAGAATTGGTTACAATTTTTAGTGGTGCAAATGTAAATTTTGATCGTTTAAGACATATCGCAGAACTTTCTGCTTTAGGCGAAAACAGAGAGGCGTTGATCGCTATTATGATTCCTGAAAAACCAGGAAGTTTTAAACGTCTATGCCATGATCTTGGTCCGCGCTTGATTACGGAATTCAATTATCGATATGCTGATAAAAAGATGGCACATGTTTTTGCAGGAGTGCAATTGAAACAAGGGCCCGATGAAAAAAGTATCTTAATAAAACAACTGAAAGATAAGGGCTATGATGTTGCAGATTTAAGTAATGATACTGTTGCTAAGATGCATATTCGATACATGGTTGGAGGCCACGCGCCACAAGCTGAGGACGAGCTAGTATATCGTTTTGAATTTCCCGAAAGGTCAGGTGCTTTATTGCATTTTTTAAGTGAAATGGGGGAAGATTGGAATATTAGTTTATTTCATTATAGAAATCATGGAGCAGCTTATGGCCGGGTGCTTATGGGATTTCAGGTTAATGAAAACGAAAAAGAAAAGTTCCTGAATTTTATCAGTAAGCTAGGCATGCCCTATTGGGATGAAAGTGAAAATTCAGCTTATAAAAAATTTTTAAGTTAAATTATTTTATATATAAATTGGGGGGCATCAACCGTGATGTCGTTTCAGAGGCGTTGAACTTGAACCAGAGGTTCAAGTGGGTATCAAAAGCAGTGCATCAGGCTTTCCACGTGGATGGACATGCGCAACAACACCGATTATAGATCCCCTGTTTATTATCTTATAGGCTCAAGTTACCACGAGCTTGATAACGAACACAACAGAAGACACCCAAACTTAAATATTCAGATTAACCGTAGTCTAATTGGCTTTTTATATCTAGTGCGTCATTAATCTTACTTTGCAATCTACTGAGCGTACTATCAATTTTAAAAGCGTAGTCCTGATTTTCTTTTTTGTGCGCTAACATTTCATTAGCAATGTTTAACGCAGTCATAACCGCAATTCTTTCAGAACCGATAACACTGCCATTTTTCTTAGTTTCGACCATTTTGTTATTTAAGTAGTCAATTGCATTATGAAGTGAGTCGACTTCTTCTTCATCACACGTAATTAAATATTCTTTATCTAGTATCGTAATTTTTAATGGAGATGTTTTATTCATGTTCGTGTTTCCATAGCACGTAAACGAGTTATCATTGCTTCTATCCTGCTTCTGGCATGCTCAGTCTTTTCAATTAATATAGCACGCTCGCTGATGAGATTTTCTTGTTGGTTTTTTAGGCTCGAATTTTCGGTTTTCAGATTATTTACAGTATTAATCAGTTCATCAACTCGCTCCTCAAGCGCGCTTAAGTCTGTATTACTATCGTCATTATTAACCATGATTTTTGTCCTATTTTCAGTTATGGCATGAACTGAGTATATTGTTGATATATCATATTAACTAACAATATAGAGCTACTGAATTTGCTGGTCAACTAATGATATTGCTAGCGGGGGATTCGAAAGCCTACTTGCAGCTATTGTTCAGTAAAAATCAATTAGTTACTGCATTATAATTTAAGGTAACGATTATGACGGTCGATTATAATTCGGTTAATAGACAATTAATTTCTGCTGGTGCCGGTGTTTTGGCGTCGGAGTCACATGGATTCTTATGTGGCGTATTTTGTGCCAGCAATACAGTAGCATCGGCAATATGGCAGGAGTACCTGCTAGTTGGTGTCGAGAACTCATCAGATTTCGATGAATCCTTTGCGGTACTTGCTGAGTTGGCTAAAATTGCCAGCGAAGAAATTGTATCCGAAGAGATGATTTTTACACCGTTTTTACCTGATGACCAAGCAAGTATTGCAGAGCGTTCAAACTCAATTTCTGAATGGTGCGCAGGATTTGTTAGTGGTTTGGGTATAGGTAGGGGTGAAAATACATTAGATTTAGATGATGAGGGAGATGAATTTCTTCAGGATATTATATCAATATCACGCATGGGAAGTTCAAATGATGAGGGAGATGATTCCGAAGCTGCTTATTTTGAAGTTGTTGAGTACATTCGTGTCGGCGTGATTTTTATTTATCAACAATTGCATGAAACACAAAAGAGACAAATAAACACACAAGAGAACATACATTAATGGATAAAAAAGAATTTAAAAGCCGCCGCAAACGACTTATGGACATGATCGGTTCTGATAGTATAGCAATATTACCAACCGCATCTATTACCGTCAGAAACCGTGACGTTGAATTTCCTTTTCGTCCAGATAGTGATTTTTTTTATTTAACGGGTTACCCAGAACCAGAAGCTGTTTTAGTATTAATACCTGATCGTAAAGAAGGTGAGTCCATACTTTTTTGTCGTGAACGCGATGAAAAAATGGAAACATGGCATGGGCGTCGTTCTGGCTTGGATGGTGCGGTTAATGTTTATTCTGTGGATGATGCTTTTCCAATTGAAGATATGGATGATATTTTGCCTGGATTAATTGAAGGACACGAACGAATTTTTTATAACATGGGCAGTGATCAAAATTTTGATCAAAGAGTATTAGGATGGATTAATCAAATCAGAGGTAAAGTTAGAACTGGAGCGATTGCCCCGGATGAGTTTATTTCACTCAATCATTTCTTGCATGAGATGCGGTTATATAAAAGTAGTTATGAAATTAAATTAATGCGTCAGGCTGCTAAAATTTCCGCAAAGGGACATATGCGAGCGATGAAGAACTGCAAAC
>CAZJED010000015.1:0-6929 GCA_964544965.1 uncultured Enterobacteriaceae bacterium | reverse complement strand
TGAGTTTATTAAAAATGGTGCACGCTATACAGCTTACCCTCCAATTGTTGGTTCTGGTCAAAATGCATGCATCCTGCACTACACGAATAATAGCGATAAGATGATTGATGGCGATTTATTATTAATTGATTCAGGCGCTGAATATCAATGCTACGCTAGTGATATTACCCGGACATTTCCAGTTAACGGGAAGTTTTCTAGCGCACAGCGCGATATTTATAATTTAGTTTTATCTGCACAAGCTGCCGCGCTTAATGAAATTAAACCCGGTAAGCATTGGAATGACCCGCATGATGCTGCTGTGAGGGTATTAACGGAAGGCATGGTTAATTTGGGAATATTAAAAGGTAGCCCGGAAGAATTAATAAAAAATAAAGATTACACAAAATATTATATGCATAGAACCGGGCATTGGTTAGGGATGGATGTTCATGATGTCGGTGATTATAAACTTGATGGCGAATGGAGAATGTTGGAGGCAGGTATGGTAATGACAGTAGAACCAGGACTTTATTTGCCTGCGAATTCGCAAGGCTTATCAGAGTGTTGGCAAAACATAGGCATACGAATTGAAGACGATGTATTGGTTACGAAAGATGGCTACGATATTTTAAGTAAAGACACTCCTAAGACAATTGATGAAATTGAGGAGTTAATGGCAGATGCGGCATGATTATGATGTAGTAATTGTTGGTGCTGGCATGGTTGGAGCAAGCCTAGCATGTGCGATAGCTCCAACAAATCTTTCTATAGCACTCATTGAATCAGTGGAAATAAATGATGATAAGCAGCCGAGTTATGACGATAGAGGTATTTCTCTTTCTCCTTCTTCGAAACGTATACTTGAACATATTGGTGTATGGAAAGAAATACATACATATGTAACACCAATCAAAAAAATACATATTTCCAATCAAAAGAAATTTGGTTTTACTCATTTTACAGCATCTGATGCAGAAGTTGCAGAACTAGGACATGTTGTTATTGCTCGTTCATTGGGCAGTGCTTTACATAAAAAAATAAAAAGTTTTAAAAATATAAAACTTTTATGTCCTGCCCAATTGCAAGATTTTGTAAGGACGGGATCAAATCTGTCGATGAAAGTTTTATCATCAGCGGGTTCTGAGACTATTCATACGAAATTACTTGTTGGAGCAGATGGCAGTCATTCTATGGTTAGAGATTTAGCGGGAATAAAAACTAGAGAATATGATTTTAAGCAAACTGCAATTGTTGCAAATGTAGTTACCCAAAAACCAAATTATTTTACTGCATATGAGCGCTTTACACCGCATGGACCAATTGCTTTTTTACCCATCGGGGAAAATCGTTCAGTCCTCGTTTTTACCACTCTTACAGATAAAGGCAGTCATTATCTTGATATGTCAGATGAGAAATTTTTGGGCAGTATAGAAACTGAATTTGGACGTCGTTTGGGGAAAATTCAGAAAATTGGTAAACGACGTTCTTATCCAATCTTTTTTATTGAGGCAATTCAGCAGTTTCAGGAAAATTTGATTTTGTTAGGCAATTCAGCACATACAATTCATCCTAATGCTGCGCAGGGTTTTAATCTTGGTTTACGTGATGTGGCAGGATTGGCCGAGTGTATTTATTCAGCCCTTGAAAAAAAACTATCTATTGATGATAAAAATATTCTTAATGCTTATTTAGAGTTACGTAATTTTGATCAGCAACGAATTATAAAATTTACTAATAGTCTAGCAACTTCCTTTTATCATAATTCTTCATCATATATTCCTATTACAAATACTATGATGTTGCTAATAGATTGTATCCCGCAATTCAAATCTCTATTTCTTAAAAGGGCAATGGGACTAGCAGGTTACCAACCACAACTTGTTAGAGGATTAAATTTATGAAACAAAAAAATAAATTTGATGGGGATATTGTTATCGTAGGAGGTGGTATCACAGGCAGTTCTTTAGCTTGTTTATTAGGGGAGGCCGGTTTTGGTATTATTTTACTTGATGCAGATATTAAATCAGAACATATGTCTGAAAAGAACGATCCACGTGTATTTGCAATTACTATTGCATCTGAAAGAATTCTTAGGAAGGCAGGCGCATGGGTTTTTTTAAATAAAGAAAATATTTCTCCTTTTCGCCGTATGCATGTTTGGGATAAAAATGGAAATGGAGAAATTCATTTTGAAAGTGCATCAATATGCGAGCCGACAATGGGCTACATTCTTCCTCACAGGGACATTCTTGATGCACTACACGAGAGAATTTGCGATTTAGAAAATGTAAGACATATAAAGGGAGTGTCACCCATAAAAATAAAAAGAGAAGCTGATGCGGCAATACTAGATTGCAATAATGAACAGCAATTTAAAACAAAACTGGTAGTTGCTGCAGATGGCAGTAACTCAAAGACAAGAGAACTTTTAAATATTCATTATCAGAAATATGATTATAGGCAATCTGCCTTAGCATCCATTGTTACTACAGAAATTCCACATGACGAGGTAGCACGCCAACGTTTTTCAGATGATGGACCACTTGCATTTTTACCTATGAAAAACCCTTATAAGTCCGGCATCGTGTGGTCTAGTAGCCCGCAATGGGTTGAGGAACTCCTTAAATTTGACATGGCGACATTTCATAGTGAATTAGAAGCTGCTTTTGATAATAAATTGGGCAAAATTATTGAGAGTACCGAACGAAAAGTTTTTCCTCTTAGCCGAGCTCAGGCAGAGCATTATGTTCAACCAAGATTTGCTCTAATTGGCGATAGTGCGCATACCGTACATCCTTTAGCTGGTTTGGGTGCTAATCTTGGTTTGCTTGACACCGCTTCTTTGGCAGAAATACTAATCGACACTTTTAATTTGGATAGAGATATTGGCCGATTACAAGTATTACGTCGTTATGAACGCTGGCGTAAGGGAGAGAATCGACAAATAATGTATTTACTCGACGGTTTTAAATATCTCTTTGAAAATAAATTTCAATCAGTACAATGGATACGTAATTTTGGTTTAGATGTTATCGATGATATGCCCATTGTTAAAAATATGATTATGATGCGAGCAATGGGTTTAAAAGGAAACTTGCCAAAGTTTGCAAGAAATCACGCTTAATCTATACAATAACAATATTAATTTATTTTTTTATATTATTCGTATGACTAAATAGGACAGTCGATGTCTGAGAATTCAAACCCCGAATCAGGTAATTTTATTCGTAATATCATTAACAATGATATAAAAAATAATAAAAATAAAAGTCTTGTTCACACAAGATTCCCTCCTGAGCCAAACGGGTATTTACATATTGGTCATGCTAAGTCAATTTGCTTAAATTTCGGGATAGCAAATGACTTTAGTGGTGGTCTTTGCAATCTTCGTTTTGATGATACTAATCCTGTGAAAGAGGATCTTGAATATACTGAATCCATTCAGCAGGATGTAAAGTGGTTAGGCTTTGAGTGGGAAGAACGTCTTTTTTATGCATCAGATTATTTTGAGAAACTTTTTGAATTTGCCAAACAAATGATTATTGATGGTAAAGCTTATGTTGATCATTTAAATGCAGAAGAAATACGCGAGTATCGGGGGACATTGACTGAATCTGGTAAAGAAAGCCCTTACCGGGAAAGAAGTGTCGAAGAAAATCTTGATTTGTTTGAGCGTATGCGAGCTGGTGAGTTTGAAGAAGGTGAATGCGTTTTAAGAGGAAAGATAGACATGTTATCGCCTAATATGAATATGCGCGATCCAACTATTTACAGAATTAAAAAAGCAACCCATCATCGAACAGGGAATGATTGGTGTATATATCCAATGTATGATTATACGCATTGCATTTCAGATGCATTAGAAGGAATTACACATTCATTATGTACATTAGAGTTCGAAGATCATCGTCCACTTTACGACTGGTTTTTAGAGCAATTGTCAGTACCATGCCATCCACAACAAATTGAGTTTGCTCGTTTAAATTTAAATTATACTGTAACTAGCAAACGAAAATTAGGTGAATTGGTGAAGGACGGTGATGTTTCTGGGTGGGATGACCCTCGTATGCCGACAATTGTTGGAATGCGTCGACGTGGCTATACTCCAGAATCAATTCGTGATTTTTGCGATAGAATTGGTGTTACCAAAAATGATACGGTAATTGATGTAAGCGTGTTAGAAAATTGTGTACGTGAAAATCTTGATATTCGTGCACCACGTGTAATGGGTATATTGGATCCATTAAAAGTTGTTATTAGTAATTATCCTGAAGAGGAAACTGAACAATTAGAGGCACCAAATCATCCAAACGATACAATGATGGGTGTAAGAAAATTGCCTTTTTCAAGAACAATCTATATTGAAAAAGATGATTTTATGGAAGATCCACCCAAAAAGTTTTTTCGTTTAGCTCCGGGGAAGGAAGTCAGATTACGTTATGCCTATTTTATTATTTGCGATGAAATTATTAAGGATAATTCCGGCAATATAGTGGAATTACGTTGTTCTTATGATGCTGATACAAGGGGAGGCAATGCTCCGGATGGTCGTAAAGTAAAGGGTACAATACACTGGGTATCTGCAGAACATGCCTTTAGAACTGAAGTTCATTTGTATGATAGATTATTTAATGATCCGAAACCAGATAGTAATAAACATAAAAATAATTGGAAGGATTTTTTAAATAGCGACTCAAAAAAAATAATAAAAGATGCCTATTTAGAGCCTTCACTGGAGTCTGCAAAAAAGGAAGAATTTTTTCAATTCGAAAGGCTTGGTTATTTTTGTGTGGATAATAGGGACTCCAATAAAGGCAAACCTATTTTTAATAGGACTGTATCACTACGAGATTCTTGGTTAAAACAAAAACAAAAAAGCTAGCTTAGTTATTGTAGTTATATTTATTTAAAATTTTATGCAAACAAACTCTAATACACTTTATCGTTCTAATATTAAAAGTTTACCACTAAGTAGTAGCGGTAAAGTAAGGGATATTTATATTATAGATGACGAACATTTTCTAATTGTTACTAGTGATAGACTATCTGCCTTCGATGTTATTTTGTCTGACCCTATACCAGGCAAAGGCTCTATTCTCACTGAAATTTCAAATTTTTGGTTTAGACGTTGCAGCAATATTATTTCTAATCACTTATCTGATTTAACTATTGAAGATGTAATTAATAAAGAATCTGAACTTGAAATGTTAAAAGATAGAGCTATTGTTGTTCGCAAGTTAAAACCTTTGCCGATTGAAGCTGTTATTCGTGGATATTTGATTGGGTCAGGATGGGGCGATTATAAAAAAACAGGTAAAGTGTGCGGCATTCATTTACCTCGAGGATTAAAGCAGGCAGAAAAATTACCCGAACCTATTTTTACCCCTGCAACAAAGGCGAATGTTGGCGATCATGATGAGAATATAGATTTTGAAAGTGCTAAAAATTTAATTGGTTGTGAGCTGGCCAATCAAATTCGTAACATAAGTTTAAAAATTTATAGTGAAGCGGCAGAATATGCTATTAAGAGAGGTATTATTATTGCTGATACCAAATTTGAGTTTGGGGTTGATGAAGAAAATAAGCTGATTTTGATTGATGAATTATTGACGCCAGATTCGTCACGTTTCTGGCCCGTTGAATCTTATAAGACAGGTATAAGCCCGCCCAGTTTTGATAAACAATATGTTAGAGATTATTTAGAAACATTAAATTGGGACAAAAAACCTCCTGGTCCAAAATTACCAGATGAAATAATTAACATGACTGCAGAAAAGTATGAAGATGCGAGAAAAAAATTAATTTTATAATTAACAGGAAAAAAAATGGAAAAAGTGGAAGTTTTAATCGATGGCTATAAAAGATTTTTTAAGAAATCTTTTGAAAAAAAACAGGATTTTTATAATAACTTATCTAATGAGGGTCAATCACCGAAATTTTTGGTTATATCTTGCTGTGATTCAAGAGTACATCCGGCACAAATTATGGATACTAATCCGGGCGATATATTTGTTATTCGTAATGTTGCAAATCTTATCCCTGTTAATGAACCAGATGGAAAATCACATGGTACTAGCGCAGCAATGGAGTTTGCAGTAAAGCATTTGAATGTAAAACATATTATTGTCCTCGGGCATAGTCAGTGCGGAGGAATTAAAACTTTGATGGAGGGCGAACATTTTAGCAGTGAATATAGTTTCGTGGATCCATGGATGGAGATCGCTAAAAATGCAAGACTAAGTGTGCTAGAGAAACACAAAGACAAGTCTTTTGAGGAGCAATGTAGCTTTTGTGAAAAAATTTCAATTGGAATTTCTTTAAATAATCTGATGACTTTTCCTTGGATAAAAGAAAAGTGCGATAGCGGAGAACTTAATATCCACGGTTGGTATTTTAATATTAAAACAGGCGCTCTACTTGGTCAGCGGGGCGAAGAATTCATACCTGTAAATGAACTAACGTCCTAGTAAACATAAGAATTCTATTACGCAGCGTCTTCCATTTTTGTGTCATATTTACCTTTACAGGCAAGTCCGTTACATTTCTCTCTATGCAGTAATGCTTTTTGTGCAGCTTCTATATTTTCTGAATTACCTCCCCAAGCTTTTAGGCAGGGTTCTTGTAATGCGCGACCATATGAGAAACTTAATGGCCAAGGTAAATCCTTATTTTTTTGATTCATTGTGTTAAGATGCGCTGTTGCCAATTCTGCACTTTGACCACCAGAAAGAAAAACAATACCTGCTAATTCAGGCGGCACATTTTTTAAAAGGCATTCCACAGTTCTTTCTGCTACCTCTTCGATAGTTGCTTGAACAGGACATTTTTTACCAGAAATACCCATATTAGTTTTTAAAATTGTGTGAGCTATGTTTACATCTTGATTTTTTAGAGTTGAAAATAATGCTGATAAAGTTTTTTCAGTTATTTCATAGCAACGCTCAATA
>CAZJED010000014.1:24678-30043 GCA_964544965.1 uncultured Enterobacteriaceae bacterium | reverse complement strand
ATTTCGGCGATGAGTAACTTCATCATCTGCAGCGCCATCAATATAGTGGAATATTGGTGAGGGCAAACGACGTTTCGCCAGTTTTCTGAAATCTTGAAAATTATGGCAATCTGTTAGTTTCATAATACATAATTTAGCGTATTTCGCTGGTCATACGCTTTTACAATACAAAGAAAAATGTGTTTTATAATTTTGCCCACTTGTTGATTACTGTCCAATAGGAAGTGTCAAAAGTGGCGCAATGCCGTCGGATTTGCCTGATTGTAATGAGAACAATTGCATTAATAAACTAAATGTAGTTTTACTATTTAGGTCGCTGTCATCTATGTAAAACCAGGTATTACGATAATTAGTTGAGATGGCAATATTACTGTTATCCATTCCTGATTTAATTTTAAAAAGATTATTGGTTAATTCTGACCAATCGAATTCATTTCCAAATTTATCGTAAGTGATTGTTACCTTTCCTGAATCCTTATCTTTATCAGGAACATCAACAGAATGGGATAAATAATACATAACGCCTAAAAAAGAACGTGTTGATAAAATAATACTGTCACTTTTACTATTTACTGCGCCTTTTCCATTTAGAAACTTTAATTTCTTATAACTACCTAAGTTAAGTTTTTCCCTTAATTGTTCTACTAATTGATTATCGTTATGGAAAACAATTGAGGCGCTTTTATCTCCGTCATAAACAAAGTCTATAGAATTTTTAGTTTGTAAATCACGAAAAATTCCTCCTATGGATTGGAATTCTTTAAAATCCGGCGCGACAGATGGTGTTGGACCTCCTGCATTTGGCGCATTAGGAATCCCATTTATATCGTCAACTGTTAAACGTAAGATTCTTTCAATACTCCAACCGGAGTTTGCGAGCAGAATAATTGTGTCGATTGAGATTGGCTTTAATAATCTTTGAATAAAATCATTGCCCTGTAATGGCAGGTAGGTCACTGTTGGTTGTTCGGTAAAATTAAGCTTTCCTGAAAGTCCAACTGTTTCTGGAGTTTCTTGTTCTTTAAGGGTAGCGCTTAAACTTGCCTCAGAATTTAGTTTAAATTGGGAGGAAACACTATTTACCTCGAGGAAAAATGGTGTATCGTGATATTTTAATCTTACCAAATTAAGTAATAACTGTTCATCAATTGTTCTTTGAATTGCAATATTATAATCATTACCACTAGCTTGAATTATATCAGGACCTATTTTTGCACAAGCCGTCATTATCACTAACGACGATATTAAAATAATACGATTAACTATTTTCATTTCTTAAGTAACCTGATATTTGTAATCGGGTGTTTAAAGATATTGTACGCTTCTCGAAACATTTACGTCCACTCGTTCCAGTATGGCTCAGGCTGATATAAATCATATATGAAATCAATAAATGTTTTTATTTTAGCAGATACATATTTTCTATGATTATAGATAGCATAAATAGGTTGTTTTTCTGGTTCAAAATCTTCAAGCACTGCCTCTAAGCGTCCCGCTTGGATATCTAAACCAACCATGTATGTAGGTAGCTGAGTAATTCCGCGGCTCTGTATTGATGCAACTCTTAGTGCATCGCCACTGTTACATTGTATATCTCCAGTAACCTTTATTTTTTTTCTTTTCCCTTTATCAAGAAACTCCCATTTGCCCATATCATTACGCGGCATATATATTAAGCAATTGTGATTTAATAAATCTTCTGGTTTTTTTGGCATGCCATTTTTTTTTATATACTCAGGTGACGCACAAATAACACGTCTAGCTGATGCAATTCTTCGAGAAACATACATTGAGTCATTCAATTCACCAACATGGAAAGCAAGGTCGATATTTTCCTCGACTAAATCGGGTATTCTATGGGAAAGCTCAAGATTCACAGTTACTTCAGTATATTTTTTTAGATACAGCGACAGAGCTCGAGATAAATGGAATGCGCCAAAAGATGGTTGCGCCATAACTTTTAATTTACCTTTAGGCTCAGAATTAAGTTGTGATATTGCAGATTCAGTTTCGTCTATTTCTGACAGGATTGTATTTACTTTTTCATAATATGAACTACCTGCATCAGTTAGATTTAATTTTCTGGTGGTACGATTAAAAAGTCTTACGCTAAGTGAGTTTTCAAGGTTCTTAATATGCTTACTAACCATAGCTTTTGAAATTGATAATTTTTTAGCTGCTACAGAAAAACTCCCATTTTTAGCAACCGCTGAAAACACCCTCATACTCACAAGTTTATCCATTAGTAACTGCCTATTTTATTGTTTCTTTATAGGAAATAATATTTCAATAAATGAGGTATTGTCAACTAATAAATCGAAGTATATGATTCGCAACGTTTTTAATAATTTATATTTAATTTATAAGGAAGAGAAATGGGTAAAGCTTTATCGGTACTTCTAATTTTTTCGATTGTATTGCATTTTCCTAATGTTTCGGGAAATGAATTGCATAGCCATGCGTATAAAAGACATTCTTTATTGCCAATAAATGAAGTTAGAACTTCTTGGTTTATTGCCAATACGCAAGCAGGGACGATGGCATATACATATCCATGTAAAAGTAATTGCTCTTACGGTGAATGCCCTGATGGAAATGTGATGCCTTGTTCGGATAGTAGAATTGTTAGTCTTATGCTAGATATAAATGTAATTGTGTATACAAATGGTTTCTCTTCATATTGGGTTGATACCAAAACGGGTTGCCATTTTCTATTGCCAAGCGGTTCACCGAAAACTGACAAGGCTGGTAATAATGTTTGTTATGGTGATTTAAGAATTTAAATGTTTTCAGAATTAATTTAACCCTCCCCTTAGTTAGATTTATCCGCATGAGAAATCATGCGGTTTTTTTTTATAGAATATAGAGGTAAACCAAAGAATGTTGTACGAAAAGATATTAATTATGGGTCATACAAAGAAAGGAAAAAGATTTCGTCCGAGTGATTGGGCAGAAAGACTTTATTACACTGTTGCTGACTACAAGAAAAGTGGAAAAGTAATTTTTAATCCTCTTGTAAACATAAATCACGAAGATAAATCAAAATATTTTGTTATTAACTTAAGACTTAAGGATAAAGATCCTATGATTTTCGATTTTCTAATTGATTTTGCAATCAGCAATGAGCTTGAAACAAGAGATCAGGATAACAATTTAATATATTTGGGTAGTTAATCTAGACAAAAAAATATAATGTGACAGTGTGTAGACAGTACGACATTAGAGTATTTTTGTGCGAAGAAGGTTGCCAAGAGGAAAATTCAACCGGGGTTCATAATAACAAACATAATAGTTTTTCTTACAACCATTACACTTTTCAAGATTCTGAAGTGATTGCTGGTATTCGGTCGATAAAAACAGATTTTTTAAGGTTGTATCCTTCCAATCAAAGCCATTTTTCCAGTTTACGCCCTCAAGGCACGGGAACATACGGCCTGAAAAGAACTCAACATGGTGACGCCCTAGTATGCAGGGATTGTTTACTAGGGGAAGATTTGCCGGGTCTACCAAAAATTTCTTTATGCCTTTTAAGAATGCATTGGAATTCACAACGCACGGCTCATTTATCATAAAATCAACAGCAGCAAATAGATTGTTGAGACCATCGGTGTCTAAACCACGATTACTTTTAGATGCCTTATCGCATTTTTGCCCCTCAAAAACTGGATGATTATTTTCAGGTTGCACCTTAATACTAACACCCGTGTCTTTCGCAACTTGAACAGCATGCAAGGCATGTTCAGGCTCAGACCATTTCAAAATAGTATTGAGGACAATACGAGTATTCGGTGCATACGTTTTTACATTTTGAATTGCAGCGAGTATTTTTTTATAGGATCTTTTTGCGCCCCTTACTTCATTATGGATATGCTCTGGCCCATCAATACTGAAACTTATCTCAGAAACATTTGCATCGGATAATTTTTGCGCGCGTTTTTTATCCATCAAGAAAGCATTGGAAACGATATGGGTATAGAGGATTCCAGAACGTTTTGCGTGACCTAAAATGTCAAGAACATAGGGGACCATTAATGGCTCTCCGCCGCTGATAGAAAAATAAATTAGTTCCAACTTGCCTAATTGCTCAACAAGGTCTCTAGCCGTGTCTTCAGGCATTATATATGGCGGATCGACACGCCAAATATTACAAAAGCTACATGTAAAATTACAATTGGTATTAATATACAAACTAGCCGAAACAGGAAATGGATTCCCTCCCACAAGAGAGTGAAGGTGCCATCGAGAAAGTCTGTAAACCAATGGTGCTAAGTTAGTTGCATTAAGAATATTCGTAATCATATCGACTTACCAAAATGACTCATAACAAATGTGATTTTAAGGAGCACGCCTTGTAACAGCTAGAGTTAGAATGTGCCTTTAAACTACTTGGCTGATACTGAGATATTGCCAAGCGCTTCATTTAAAACTGAAGGATTTGCAGTTATATCACTAGTATCTGGAGTTGCAGTCATACCATATGGAAGTCCAGCTTCTCCGGTGTATTTCGACTGCATAGCAGTACTGGCCTGGACATCTGAAATGAAATTAGCTTTTCCAAATACCCTCTTTAAAATGTGTTTCATATACCACTTCATTATCCATTTTGAGTAGTAGTCATTACGGACTAACGAGACAATAACATCGATAAAGATAATAAGTGCCACTTGAAATGGTATAAAATGCAAAATCCTATATATCTTAGTACTCAACATTTTTTTTATCACCCACTCGGATGTAATTGGTAGCATCCGAAATAAAACATGATATGTTTTTAGAATACGTTCACGCTCTGCTTCCATAGGAGAGCCGGTTGAAAGATAGTTTTCTTGCTCGCCCTGGACCATCATCTTGATACTTTCGCGATCTATCAATCCAGCTTCAAAAGCATTCTTGGTTATATCAACTTCAGGAAGATATTGAAGCCAGAAAATTGAAGCGCGCACTAAGCATTTGTATTTAGAAAGAATATGAAGAGATTTAATTAAATCATCTTCTGACTCGCCGGGTAATCCAACGATAAGATCCGCAGAAAATCTAACGCCAGCCGCTTCCATATCATCAAGGGCTTTAATAATTTGCTCGTCTGATTCGCCACGTCCCAGAACCTTTTTTCGTACATCTGGGTTGAAACTTTCAATGCCAATTTGAACATGAGCACAGCCAGCAGCTTTAAGTTTTCTTGGTAGATCCAATTTAGGATTTTGAAGTAGTAATGGATGCCCCATACATCTAAACGGAACACCAACTTCTTTAGGGTAACGAGTTAAAAATTCATTGAGCCATTTTTTATTTCCTGAAAGAACGTTATTTTTGATATCTATGTATTTTACATTCCTATGATCGCGTGCGTATTTAAGTTCATCCA
>CAZJED010000014.1:0-24624 GCA_964544965.1 uncultured Enterobacteriaceae bacterium | reverse complement strand
GTTTTTCGCGCAGAAACATGCCAAGACCTTGTTCTTTCTCCCAACGTTGTAGAAAATTTTGCATACAAAAGTTACAGGTTTGAATGCAGCCCTTTGAGGTAACTGTAAGGTAGTACTCGCCCATGGGTAAAAGATTTTCAAAAAGGGTTTTATCCGGAGCAGGGAAATTTTTTCCTAGCATATTTACTCTAGATTTATTACTGATGACGTCATCACCTTTCTTCATCCAAACATTCGGGATTGATTCAGGTGACTCATCTGATTCAAGTGCTGTTAATAACTCTATAAACGGTGCTTCACCCTCACCGATGATCACGTAATCAACTACATTTTCTTTGATAACATCTTCGGGGCATGATGTCGGATGAATCCCTCCCCAAACGGTAATACAATCACATCGTTCTCTAACTTTTTCAGCGATGTCTAGCCCCCATTTATAATTGTCCGCAAAAATTGACATTGCCAACACATCAGGTTTTGCCTTGACTATGGCATCAACCACATTATCAGTTTCAGAGAACATTCTTGCTAGAAATGGAACAGTAAAATACTGCTTGTCATCGAATAAGGAACGATCAAAAGCAACTTGAACCTCATGACCAGCATCCCTCATAACTGTAGATAGATATTGTACAGAAATATTTTCTGCACCCATGACAGGGAAGACTATTTTCATTACGCTGCCTCTAATTTAGGTGTGGACATTATATACGTGATTCTTTTATCTTTGAATATTATTTACGTGAATTTTTTACAAAATATGTATGAATTTGTTACAAAAAGGTGAATACACGACATAATATGGGTCTATTTCATTGCGCTGCCTCTAATTTACGTTTGGACATTATATGCTTGAATTTGTTACAAAAAGCTGAATATACGGCATATGGATCAATTTCTTTAACGCAAAGGTTATTTGAGCAATTACTTTCTTTTGAGAAATACACATTAAGACATGGACTGCAAAAGCGATTGGTATAAAACACTGTATGCTTAGAGCCCATTGGGCCATACATTACAGGTGTTTCAGGCCCAAAAATTGAAATCGTAGGTATATTGCAATTCACAGCTAGGTGAAGTGGGCCGCTATCATTTCCAAGAAAAATATCGCAACGTTTAAGAAGAGCTGTCAATTCAGGAAGAGATATAATGCCAGAGAAGTCGTGAACATAATCTGAGTCTAGATCTTGAGCAAAAGAATTCACATAACTTTTATCATCTTTGTTGCCGATTAATACAAACTGCATTATCTTTCTTTTTTCCTCATCATTTAGAAGCAAATTAATAAGGGATTTGAAAGAACTCGTTGGCCAGCGCCTATTATAATTAAGCTCGCTTGCATTAATGTTAATTGCAACTAGAAAAGTATTATTCGAAGTCACAATATCACCAAGCATGCTATCAATTTTCTTAATGGCATTTTCCGGAATATTTAATTGTGGTTTATACGGTGTAATCGACTTTGTGAGCAGATTTAGGGGCTGTATCAATTTAACAAATTGATCAGAAATGTGCTGAGTGTGATCATATGCTACACGTCGGCTAAAAATCCATTCTCTTTGAGGTTGGTTAGAGAAGAAACCTAGAATACAACTGCTTGACTGCGAAATTATATAGGCCATGATTGCTGCATAATAAGAATAAAATTCGCAATTAATAATAACACCGAAATTTTGCTTATGCAGACGATATGCGCATGAGATTGTTTCAATAATAAATCCAAAAAAACCTTGAGAAAAACAAATACTTTCAACGTCATCGATATCTGTCAATAACTTTGCAATTGATTTGTTATTGGTAAACGTTAATAGAACCACGCGTGAATCTGGATATGCTTGTTTTACAGCTTGAATCATTTTCCCCATATGAATGATGCTGCCAAACCCAAAGAATTTTATAATAAGTGTATCTTGCGTCATTGGGCTATGCATATCTATGTACATCGATGGGTTATGCGCATCAATGTTATTTTTTGATTTTAGAGATAAGAATGATAAAATTCTTAGAATCAAACATATAAGTGGGCCTACAATCCCATCGACTCGACGTGCTAAGGGTATTCGCACTATAAATTCCAATCTCTTATGCAAGCTATCATTTTATAATCAATCTATAGATGGCGTAGGTATAATGATGACACGATACACATTATACTTATGAATGTTCATTATAAATAATTTATTAGATGTTAAATTATAACTAGTTATGGCGTTAATCAAAACTCTTTAGTATGCTTATTGGTAAATATATATACATAATTCGGTAGTGTTAAAGAGAAATAATTTGGAATTCAGGGATGAAAGCTTATGGCAGGCGGATATCACAAAATTTTCAACAAGAAACTCTATATCAATTAGATTAGGAATAGAATAGATACAGTGAACTTCATTAAAAAAATTATTTCAACGTTTTATAATGATGCAATCGAAAGTATGTGCGTTCGACTTCTGTATTTTTTTAATACTATTGATACTTATTTTCTAATCGCTGGTATAGGAACTTTTATTGTTTGTTATAAACAGGATATCTCGCCACTATTTTTCCTTTTTGGTTTTTGTGTAGCGGTCGCTACGGCTAAAATTTCAGACTTTTATCCATATTTCATTATTCCTGGCATCATTGCAATTGTGGGTCTGTTTTATTGGCTCCATCTTGACCTAACATACGTAGCAATCTTATTCGGCACTAATGTTCTCGCATGTATTATTATCCAATTTGGCTTCATGGGTATTCCGGATTCGATCGTTGCAAGAGATCCTAAGGTTGCATTCCTAAAGTTATATAATTCAATTTTCACAGTCGCTCCGACGACTGTATCACTTTCAATGAGTGTGTTCTTTTCTTTTTATCTAGCTTTTCTGTTGTCAGTATTTGTTGAAGCTGATTCTTCCGAATGGTGGGGTGTTGGTCTTGCTACAGTCGTTCTTTTTATTGGAGCATTTGTGACACGATTAATGCTCCCAAAAAACCATTTCAGCAAGTTCCATAAACCAGATTTAACAGATGCGCGTTTCAAAAGAGTACTAATCTTAAATATTGATGGCTGTAGAAAAGACATATTCGATAGCCTTGAACTACCAGCGATGGAAAGACTTAAAAAAAATGGTGCCTATCATCGAAATGGATTGACAACTGTTTACCGTGCTTTAACTAATTCTGCTTTTGCCAGTATTTTTACAGGCACCATCCCTAAGATTCATGGGGTTAAGGACAATAACTTTGGGCAAAGTATTCGTACGGAGGGCATCCTTGATGTCGTACCAAGTATTGCCTATGGATCAATGCACGTAGAGCATTTTTGCAAGGATTCATGGACAACGAAAGTTGTTTCATTACCTATGCACTCCGTATACAAAAGTGATGCTGTTGCTGTAGAGTGGTTAAAAGAAGACATCCTACGTGATGAAGAACGATTGTTTATTTTAGATTTTAGCGAGGCTGATTTTCTTGGCCACGCTTATGGAAGCACTTCAGATAATTACAAAAAAGCAATTCAGAAGATTGATGGTCATGTTGGAAACTTACTTGATTGGTTAACCGATAATGGGTTAGCCGATGATACCGCAACGATTATTTGCTCAGACCACGGAATGGCGGCAATCGATCATAGCTATCTTCTTGCTAAATCGGAAATGTACGTCCCATTTATAATTTCTGGAAAAGGAATTAAAAATGGGTATGTAATTGAGCGTCCTGGTTCTATTATGGATATTTGCAATACCACAGCTTATTTGCTTGGTGTTCCATATCCAAAAGATGCAAGAGGCCAAGTCTTTACTGATGTCTTAGATGATTGTGACTATAAAGGTGAAACAGAAGAATTTGTTCGCCGATTTAATTGTATCAAATACGGACTAGAGTCCCCTGGATATATAAAAAACCATCCCGAAATTTATGAGGGTGATATTACTTGGTGGGATAATTTCTTTAATCAATATAAGGACGCATTGAACCAAGAAATCCGCATCCTGGATATTGGTTGCGGAACAGGGTTTATTGCTGAAAGAGTGCGTGACAAGAATTTCAAAAATTTACAATTTGTTGGGCAGGATATCTCAAAAGAAATGTTAGATGTTGCAAGAAAAAGCGTAGAAAATGACAAAAGGTTTCTATTTGTGACAAACCTAGACGAAATCGAGGGGCTCTTTGATGTTATATGTGCGAGTTCTGTATTTCACCACACATCAAAACCCGAAGATATCAGCCGTGTTGTGAACCGTCTCTTGGCACCAGGCGGCGTTGTCGTTGGATCACATGAACCTAATCGTCGACCATTTCAGAATCCGCTCTTCCGAATTTTTGCTTCGTTTTATAAACAAATTGGTGGAGGACTTTCGATTAGTCACGAATTCGTAAAGAATTTCAATACAATCTTAAAACATCAATATCCGCTCGCCCCTCGTGTTTGCGAGGAAGAAATTTTACAAATGGTTGAATTCCATTCTCCTGTGGAACAATACTTAGACAGTGTAGATCCTACGGTTGGTTTTGTTCCGGAAGAATTCGTTGCCACACACTTCAAAGGATATGAAATTATCGTGCTAGAAAACTATACAACGTTCTTTCATAGGCCATTTTTACAAGGCAAGAAAAAAACTCAAGCTATTCTTCACGGTATATATCAGTTCCTATTTCAAGATGGTAATCTCTTCCGCTTTGTATTGAAGAAGCCTAAAAATCTAATTGAAAACCAACCATGATTGATCTCCCCTTAATAGGTGCACGGTCTTTTATAAATGATGTATGCAAACGGCCATCTTCATTCAATATATTAGTCATTTTTAAAAATATATTTAAATCTTGTTTGCCACTTAGCACATTATAATTTGCGTTTATATTTAAAACCGAGTAACCGTCAGTATCTGTTTCAAGAACATTATTATCTTTTTGTGCGAAGATATTTGTGAAGTTGATCCCGGCATTAAATTTTTTATAGTTATAACTTAGGCCGCTACCAAATCGTGCTGGTGATATTCTTGGAAGATTATCTCCATTTTCGCGCTCAGCTCGAACATAATCGCTAAACAGGTTTAAATCTAATCGGCCATAGTTTCCCGAAAAAAGGTTGGCATCAAAGGAAACTTCAAAACCATACATAACGACATTATCTTGCTGATATTGTAGTAACTGAAACTCGCCTGCTGCATTACCAGTTTCGTCAACTTGATCAACTGCACCATCATTATCAAGATCTAACCCTTGCAGAAAAATGAAATCTTCTATGTAGTTAGTAAATAGACTCATATTCCACTGCCAAATTTCATACGTTTTACTTAGTGTAAGATCGAGGCTGTTAGCTGTCTCTACATCTAAATTAGATTGCCCTTGCTCGAATGTTCCTGTTGCGACATGGGGTCCATTGGAAAATAATTCTTCGGATGAAGGGCCACGCTGACTTCGACTCATATTTATACCCAGCATAGTATTTTTATTAAAATCCCAATTTAAGCCCGATGAAATACTATACATATTGTTTGTAATTTTTGAGGAATTTGTTGGGTTGTCTTCTTTATGCTCAAAACGTCCACCAACATCCAGATATATCGAGTTGCTAATATCTATTTCTTCCAGAATAAATACAGCAACGGTGTTTGTTTTGGTTTTTGGAAGAAATGCCTCATCACCAACAGCACTTAAATTTCTAAAACCGAACTGGGTTCCAATTACACCATTAAACATTCCCAATGGGATATGTTGAATTTCAACACGAGTGTCGAATTGCTCGTTATCAAATATTGTTCCAGCAGTTGCTGCATCCTCAAACTCTGTGTGCGTATAATCATTGTAACCAACTTGTAGAGCAGCTGTTTTTATACCCGGTAATGGCTGATTAATTTTGCCAGATAGATCTATCCGATCCTGCTCCGATTCTATAAACGGGAGTTCAGAGGGGTCTTCAGGATTTAATGGCACGCCATGTGTCGAATCAAAATGTCCAAAAGCAATACCAAGAAATCCCCAATTATCAATATAAGATGTACCAAAATTAAAATTCAACGTTTCATAAAAACTATTATCGATCTGACCGTTTTTACTAGCATAATTTTTAGCATCTCGTTTTGTACCATCAAGATGGAATGCCCATTTATCATGACCGCCCTCGCTTTGTATTGATATTAATTTTTCAAGCGGATTAACGTCATAACTAGAATAAATCTTATTATTAAACTCGGGGATATACTCTGGAATACGGTTTGTCACAACATTTATCAATCCTCCCGTTGCTTCGCTACCATAAAGTAAAGTTGAAGGACCTCTAAATATTTCTATTTTTTCAGCTTGAATGGGCTCAATTGTTACAGCATGGTCTGCACTAATCGTGGAAACATCCATTGATCCAACTCCATTTTCCAAAATATGTACTCGTGTTCCACCAAAGCCTCTAATTATCGGTCTGCTTGCAAGCGGACTAAACCTGTTTGTTGTTACACCAGGAATATCTAATAGAGTTTCTCCAATGGTTTCGGCTTGTCTTTTACTAAGCTCTTCTTTATTTAAAATGGTGATAGGTCTAACAAGATGTTCCAAACTATGCAAACCGATTGGTCTTGCAGATACAGTAAGTTCTTCGAATGTTGTTGCTTCCTCGCAATACACATTCTGTATAAGACCGCCAATTAGCACAAATGTGCCCATAGTATAAAATTTCAAAATAATTTCTCCTAATAACATACCGCACAGACTGAAGAATCAAGCCTATGAATAAGTGAATGATAAGTTGATGTTATTAAGGATGTATTGGAGGGCTTCTAATATTTTGGAAGGAAATCGCTTTTAAATCATAGAAAATATGACTATAAAATACTTTTTCACTATTTTTTTGTACGAGATTATCTAAAGAAGGTAAGTGGGTAATCGCGTTATTATCATTTGTATGAATACAAACTAGACATTGTTCATCACCTTCATGAACAATCTGATGTTCTATGGCGTGAGAAAACGTCACAAGTTGTGACAACATTAAGAATAAAACTAGAAACTTGATAGTTATTTTTTTTCTCACTTACGGATATTTCCAAAATTGTGAACTCTAGGATATTATAAATACATTTTTTAAAAAAGAAAATAATTTTTATAAAAAAATATAATGATTGGTGCCGGAAAGTGGAGTCGAACCACTGACCTACGCATTACGAATGTGTGTCTCAATTCCTAAATTCCATTTAACCAATAACAACTTACACCAAAAGTCTTTCCCATAGATTTTTTCATTATACACAGGTAAGTATTTGTTTTGTATAAGTGGCAAGTTGAGCTATGGGAAAGATTATCCCTAGAAAAGAAGATGCATTTTAGTGCAAGATATTCTTCAAAGAATATGGTTTGACTACTTTTGGTTTGCGTCTGTAAAGAAGATAAAAAATAAAATAAGAAAATTAATAAAAAGTAATATGTTGAGTGAGCTACGCTTAGGGATAAGGTTCGATTGTTATAAAGAAACTGGTGAATTTAATGTTGAATCTTTAAAAAAAACTTAATGGGTGCTTATTTTGATGAGGGGTATATTGAAAAATTAAACAAAATGTTTTTTGTCAGTAAAAATGGTAAAGATATTGAAAATAGCAATGTATATTTAGATGTGAATGCTTGTGAAGATCAACTATGCCGCGCTGAGCTAGTTGATTTTGAATTTTCTGAGGAATATGTTGTTACTACAGAAAATAAAACAGAAGATAAAAGTAATATTAAATCCAACATAGAAGATAAAAATGAAACACAAAATAAAATATCGAAAAGAATAAATATGTTATTGATAGCTGTTGTTGCTATATTTTTAATTTTACTGATAAAGGACTTCTCATGAATAAATTAATACTTATAACTCTTCTTATTCCAACAATTGTTTGGGGTGAGTCTCTGCCTAGTAAATACTACAAATGCACCATCAAAGATTCTGCAACAGTAGAGGATTCTGGGCAATTATATGCAGGTCAGACAGGTGATGCCGCTTTAATGATGAAACAACAGAATTAATTATCAATAAAAAAGTAGAATAATCTCAAATATTTCCTGAGTAGTGTCTGATTGATCTAGATCAATACTTATCAATTTACTTATTGATCCAGATCAATATTAAGAATTTTTTAAATATATATATTTATTCATAGTGTAATTATAAATGGGATCATTTCATTATGAATACTAAAACACAGAAATTAACATTTACTAAAAAAAATTTTAATACATTCTGGTTTAGAATGATTTTTAGTATATTAGTAGGCATGTCAATTATTACTCTACTGTTTTTAATTCAACATAGCTAAATTATTATGCATATATAGAAAAATTATTTACTATAAAAATGACAACCTTATGGTTTTACTGTCGCTAGATAAAAAACTAGTTAAGAAATACAACCTAAATGGACCTCGCTATACATCCTATCCTACTGCAAATATGTTCGGAAAAGATTTCGGAGTAGATGAGTTATCTGCAGCGATCGCAGCATCCAACCAGTTCTGTTTACCCAAACCTTTATCTATCTATGTGCATCTACCATTTTGTAACACTGTATGTTTTTATTGTGCGTGCAATAAAATTATTACGGCAAACAAAAAACGTATTATTCCTTATCTGCAAGACCTCTATAATGAAATAATAATGAAAGGAAAAATTTTCGATAAAGATCGAAAAGTAGAACAAATACATTTTGGCGGTGGAACACCAACCTATCTCAATAATTCGCAATTAACTCAACTAATGAACATATTAAACAATAATTTCAATTTACTTGATGATGATTCAGGTGACTATTCTATTGAAATTGACCCAAGAAAATTGGAGTTAGAAAAGATCGTACTATTAAAAAATCTTGGATTTAACCGAGCAAGTATAGGAGTGCAAGATTTTGATCCAAAAGTGCAAGCAGCTGTTAACCGTAACCAAACATACGATGAAACAGTTTCTGTAATTAATGAGGCTAGGAAATGTAATTTTAAGTCTATCAGTACAGACTTAATCTACGGACTTCCCAAACAAACAAAAAAAAGTTTTATTGAAACCATTAAGAAAGTTATAAACATAAGTCCGGATCGTATTGCAATATATAATTTTGCCTATCTTCCGAATTTATTTAAAATGCAACAACAAATTAAAAAAGAAGATTTACCTGGATCAAAAACTAAACTTGATATGTTTAATGAAGCAATTAGATTATTAGAAGGCGCTGGTTATATTTTTATTGGAATGGATCATTTTGCAAAAAAAAGTGATGCATTAAAAATTGCACAGGATCAGGGTAAATTGCATAGAAATTTTCAAGGTTACTCAACTAATTCAAATTGCGACATTATTGGTTTTGGAATAACGGGTATAAGTAAAATAAATAACACCTATTCACAAAATATAAAATCACCTGAAGAATATCATAATGCATTAAGTGATAAACAAATCCCTGTACTTCGAGGCTATCAACTAACCTTTGATGATGAAATAAGAAGGGAAGTTATTTCTCAATTAATGTGTCATTTCAGAATAGAATTTAATGATATTGAAAATATATATAAAATTAATTTTTATGACTATTTTTCAAATGAATTAAATATCCTAACTTCATATGAAAATGATAGATTACTCACAATAAATTACAATTCTATTAAAATTTCACCCAAAGGCAGACTTCTAATTAGAAACATCTGCACAGTTTTTGATGCTTATTTTAGTAAGAACATTATTAGTTACTCTAAAATGATTTAATATCAAGATGACTAAAATAACTACAAGCGTTTATATAATAATAATTTCCCTCCTATGCGTAATAGTCTATCTACTGGGTGTTTTAGATGCTAATGAAGCTGTTGCTGAAAAAAACTTATGGGAATGTGAAAATCCTGACAAAAAGAAAACCAGGGATGATTACAATAATAATGGTTAAATTTTTGATTAGCAGATAGATATAATTTTATAAAAAACTCATCTTAATAATACAAAACAAATAAAATAATTCATATTAGTCGCAAAAAAAATGGTTAAAAATAACCATTATTGAAAATAATATGGTTAATAAAGACCAGTTTTAATAATCATGCGTTTTTATACTTTCATAAGATCTCTATAACTAAACAACCTTAGTTTATTTTTTCACAATACTTCATCGTAAAAAAAAATTTCTTTGTTTATAAATTGATCCTGATCATTAATTTTAGACAAAAAAAACTTTTTTTAGTAATTGATTTGATCTAGATCATCTCTTTTAAAGGTAAGAAATAATTTAACTGTTTTTGGCACAATGATTGCTCATTTAACTAGTAGTTATAATTTTAAGTTAATAAAGAGGGCGAAAATAAAGATGTTAAAAAATATTAATGCATTCTTTTACCCATTGTTACTATCTATTTTTTTAACACTGCTTTTCAGATATTCGTCAGTAATTGCTAATAGTCCTTTATCTGAAAAACAAAACGTTAATTTGAATGAAGTTGTTGTCACAGCTACACGAACTGATAAATCCTATTATGATGTTCCGGCTGCAATTGGTGTTGTAGATGAATATGATATTGGTTTTGGCAAACAAAAATTAGGCCTTGATGAGGCGCTTGTTAAATTACCTGGTTTGTTTATGCAAAATCGCTATAACTTTGCACAAAGCTTAAAGATATCAATACGTGGTTTTGGTGCCCGCGCTAACTTTGGAACACGAGGCGTTAAGCTCTATCAAGATGGGATTCCAATGACAACAGTTGATGGTCAAGGTGCTTTAGAAGATATTGATTTGAATTCAATAAATCGTATAGAAGTTATCCGCGGGCCTGCTTCTTCACTCTATGGTAGCTCATCAGGTGGGGTAATTAACTTTTTCACTGGGGACGAAGATTCTGTCGAGCCCTATGTTGAGGGCAACTTTAGTATTGGGCAGTACCAAAGCTTCATCAGCAGTATTAAAACAGGAGGAGAAATAGAAAAATTAAATTATTTTCTTAATCTATCTCATCTCGATTCCGAAGGTTACCGTCAACATAATAGAGTTCGTAATACAAAATTTAATTCAAAATTTAAATATAAAATTAACGACTCTTCCGAATTTACGACTATTTTTACAGCCTATGATGCACCACAAGCAGATGATCCTGGAGGGATCAATCAGGCATCTGTTGACGCTGATCGTCGTCAGGCAAGAAGTAATAATGTGGACCTCAATTCAGGTGAAAACATAGACCAACAAAAGTTGGGCTTCATCTATCGAAATCAAATAACAGAAAATCAAGAATTAATTTTAAGACACTATTATTTAATGAGAAATTTTGTCGGACTATTGCCTCTTGCGGGAAATGGGTGGGTACAATTTGAACGGTTTCAACTTGGAGGTGGTGCGCAATATAGTATTTTTAATAATTTATTAGGGCATGACAACCAAGTGATTATTGGGTTTGAAATAGATTCTCAGGAAGATGACAGGCAGCGCTATCAAAATAATAATGGCTCGCAAGGATCACAACAATTAAATGAATTACAAAATGGTGATTCACTCGGATTCTATTTTCGCGATGAAATTTCATTATCAGAAGCGCTTGAACTATCACTAGGTATCAGATACGACGAAGTTACGCTTGGTGTAGATGATGTTTTTCTAAGTGATGGGAACCAAACCAGTGAGCTAAAATTTGAAGAGCTTAGTCCAATGTTTGGCTTATCGTGGAAAATTAACCCGAAAGTAAATATTTACGGAAACATTTCAAGTGTTTTTGAAACACCGACTTTTACTGAATTAACTGGTGTTGCAGCCGGCGGCTTTGCTAATGTCACGGCACAAAAAGCATTAAATTATGAGGTAGGTATTAAAGGCAACATTAGTTCGCGTGCGAATTATGATTTTGCTGTTTACCGTATTGACGTTGAAGACGAAATCATTAATACCTCAAATATTGATGGCCGCACCTTTTTTAATAATGCCGATACAACAAGAAATGGTGTTGAAACTACTATCTCTTTTGTTCCTTTTGCTGGTACAAACATGCTGATGTCATATACTTATAATGATTTTACTTTCGATAATTTTCCTGCTTCAGTTTGTACAACCTGCGCAGGAGGTAATTTGCCTGGTTTGCCGACACATAATTTCTATACAGAGTTAAGTTATACGCATCCCTCCGGCTTTTTTTCCAGTGTCGATTTTCAATTTGTCAGTAATATGTATCTAGATAATGACAATACCGTTCAGAATAGACCTTATGGTGTATCAAATTTACGCGGGGGTTATATAAAAACAATTGGCAATATGGAAATTACACCTCACATAGGCATAAACAACCTCTTTGATAAAAAATACATAGGAAACGTACGCATCAATGCATTTGGAAGCCGTTTTTTTGAGCCTGCTCCTGAATTAAACATCTATGCTGGAATTACAATACGATTTAATTAATGTCTGATTTTTTATTGAATTCTTCATCCTCTTTAGCCAAGCGAAAGCTTGGTTATTTTTTTTGATGCACGAAAAGTTTATTCCAATCAATGAGACATTTAAATATAAACAAAATAACACTGTTTAATTTAGGTTTTAGACCATTTTTTTTAGGTGCATCTTTGTTTTCAATCATAACGATCGTTTTATGGACTGCTGTATATAATAATCAGTTTTCAATTCCGATTGAGAATATTTTGATATCTCAATGGCATGCTCATGAAATGATATATGGGTATTGTTTTGCTGTTATTGCCGGTTTTCTCCTAACCGCAGTAAAAAATTGGACTGGTCTACAAACTTTACATGGGGTCCCATTATTTATTCTTTTTATCTTATGGTTAATTGGGCGTGTATTATTTCTTTTTGGAACAAAACTACTATTAGTTGCTGCTTTTTTTGATATTACTTTTTCAGTTTTTTTGGGTTTTGCAATAGCATTTCCAATAATAAAGGCAAAGCAGTGGAAGCAGTTGGGAATTTTATCAAAAATAATTTTATTCGCGATTGGGAATATCTGTTTTTACGCGGGGGCTTTAAACTACCTTGATAACGGTGTATACCTAAGTATTTATGGTGGACTATATTTAGTTATCGCTTTAATAATGGTAATTAGTCGACGGGTAATTCCTTTTTTTATACAAAGAGGTGTTGATTATAGTATTGAAATAATAAATTTTAGATCGATTGATATTTTAAATATCATTTTCTTTTTAGTTTTCCTTTTTTCTGAACTATTTCTCACTAATCAAACACTTAGTTCAAGCATGGCATTTGGGTTATTTGTAACAAACACGATTCGACTTTATTTTTGGTATACAAAGGGGATATGGGTAGTCCCTTTTCTTTGGAGTTTATATATATCGTTAGCATTTATAGATATCGGTTTTTTATTATTTGCGATGATGCCTTTTCTTAGCATTTCAAAATTTATCGCTATCCATGCTTTCGCGTTTGGTGGTATCGGCATTATTACATTGAGTATGATGGCTCGTGTTTCTCTTGGACATACAGGAAGAAGTATAAAGACTCCTTCAAAACTAATTAAAAACGCATTATTTTTATTAACGCTAGGGGCGATCTTTCGGGTTATTTTTCCCTTAATAAATATAAATTATTATTTAATATGGATTTTTATTTCACAAATTTTTTGGATAACAGCATTTCTTTTATTTACGATTGTTTATATACCCATTCTCACTAAAGAACGTATTGATGGCAAATTAGATTAAAAAAATAAAATTATTAATAGCCAATACACTTGAATTAGCCATCAAATTCTTTGTCAATCATAGCGATGATACTCCAAGCTGATCTAGATCATTATTTAAATTTGATGATGTGCTGATTGCTGATTTAGATCATTGTTTATATTTTTTATTCATATAATATTTGTAATGTAGTAACGAACAGGTGCAGATTCTAGTGGCGCTGCGGGTAGTATCGCGATATGTGAGCGTTGACTGGTGGTTCTACCTTTCTGCTGACACTTATCCTTAACAGAGTCGGCGGTCCTATCAGCAGTGTGTGGTACTACCTGCGGCGTCACGACCTTAACTCTGGCTATAGAAAAATTAATTATTATGGTTTCCTTCTAATACCGCAAATTCTAGTTTTACTTCTTCCGGTGGTAAGCAAAGATCATTGTTGCATGCTTGTAACTGTAGCTGCAGATCAAGTTTTTTAAAGTTAGATGAATTCCTATTTGAACGTGACCATAAATTAGCTGTTAACATTATGGTGCCTTCGTAGAGCGTTAATATTTCATTTTCAAAATTTAATTTCTTTATAGTTGGTTCTGGATATTTTACATTGCTTAGTGCCCAGTTTTCATTTCCATCTGTAATCGTTAGTTTCATTGGTATTAAGTAATCTTGAAGTGGCTTATTTGAATTTATATGCCAGTCTGAAGCTATTTTTAATTTTATTCGAAGAGTGTTATTTGAGCCTTGAAATTGAGATTTAATTTTTATAGATCCTCTACCAGCATAATCAATAGAGCCAGAAATACCGTTAATATATTCATCTATCGCAGAAAGCATATAAGGGTAACTATCAGGTCTTTTATCAATATTAAATGAAAAACTATTTAACATCTGACTAACATAATCCTGATATTGATAATTAAATACACGCTGTGAAAGTTTAATCAAAACATGCATCGCTATGGAATTTCCTGAAGGTATAGCATGATCATAAATATCAATTGGCTGTATAAAAAGTGATTCTTCAGCGCCCATTCTAAAAAAACTCCCTTCACTATCCCAAAATTTATCGATCATGGCGTCTGTTAATAATGTAGCCCTATCAAGCCAAACTTGTTCCCCTGTCACATCATAAAGAGCAATCATTGCCTCTGAAAAACTGGCGTAGTCTTCCTGTGCGGCAAGAATTGAAACATTTCCGTTTAAATTCACTCGCCATAATTGATGATCTGCAGTTACTTGTTTATCCCATAAATATTCAGCCGATCTTTTTGCGGCTACAAGATAATCATCCTTTTTTAAAACTTGCGACGCTTTAGCCAATGCAGTAATAATGAAACCATTCCAAACAACAATTATCTTGTCGTCTCGAAGAGGTTTACTACGTTTATCGCGAATTTTTTTTAATTTAGCTCTAATAAATTCAATTCTTTCTGATAAATTATTTGCTCTTGATTTTTTTACTTCAAACTTTTCATGTGAAACGGGCATAAAAAGAACGTTTTTGCCATTGAAATTACCTGCATTAGTTATACCAAAATATTCAAAGACTAATTTTGTATCTTCAGGATTAAGTAAGGATTTGATTTCATCAGATGACCAAATAAAATAAGCACCTTCTATTTCCTCGCTATCAGCGTCTGTTGCCGAGTAATAAACGCCCTCGGGAGACGTCATATCATCCAGCACATAATCTAGAATTTGCTCTGAAATTCTCCTATAAAGTTGCTTGCCTGTAAGGCGATATGCATAAAGATATACTCGCGCTAAATTTGCTTGGTTATACAACATCTTCTCGAAATGCGGTATTTGCCATTCTGCGTCAGTTGAATAGCGATGAAAACCGCCGCCGATATGGTCATAAATTCCGCCCTGAGCCATTTTTTCTAAAGTGTATTCAACCACTGTTAGTATTTCCTCGTTACCTTTGCGCTCTACCATTTGTAATAAAAATAGTAAATTTGTTTCATTAGGAAATTTTATCGGCCCATCAAATCCTCCGTTTAATGGATCGTAACGATGCATAATATTTTCAGATCCCTTGCGTAATACGCTTTCATCGATAGTTGTTACTTCATTTCTTATTTTCATTTTTTCGTGCACGGCAATTGATAGTTCATTTGCGCTAAGAATAATTTTTTCTTGCTCGTGCTCCCATGTATGGGTAATATTTTTTAATAAACTAAGAAATTGATCTGGGGGTAGATAAATTTCAGAATAAAAAGGATGTCCATTGGCTAGCAAAAAGCTTGAAATTGGCCATCCTCCACTCCCTTTTATCAACTCAACAGCGGTCATATATAGTCTATCAACATCGGGGCGCCGTTCTCGATCTACTTTGATAGCAATAAAGTTTTCGTTTAGGTATCGTGCTATTTCAATATCATCAAAGCTTTCTCTTTCCATAACATGACACCAATGACAAGTTGAGTAGCCTATAGAAAGAAAAATAGGTTTATTTAACTTCTTAGCAAGCGCGAATGCTTCATCGCTCCATGAATACCAATTAACAGGATTATGCGCATGCTGTAATAAATAAGGTGATTCCTCGAAAATTAATCGATTGGTATAAAGTGGTTGGTTATTTTTATCCAAATGTTTTGTTCTTAAAGGATATTTTGTTTCTTTGTTGATCATAGATTTTAGTAGATCATTTTGATACTCATTTGAAAATTTTTCAGCGTCTGGTAAATGCTCTGCATGTGACGTATTAAGGGAAAATATTAAAATTAGATAATTAATTATTACGTATAGAACAAAAGTTGATGCTTTCATACGATTACTCGAGTTTAAAAAAATCACGCTAAACTTATAACGAATTTAGTATTAAAAATTTGATCTAGATCAGAGTTTAACTTAGTTATATCTGCTTTTATTCATATGCTTATACTTAACATCTAATAATTAATTAAAATGGGGAAAAAACATGAATCAGGATAGTTTTAATATGGAGATTCGTCAGTTTCTAAAAAAAGTAGGAATAACATCTCAAAGAGAAATCACAAATATAGTTAATCAAGCAGTCTCCGAAAAGAAATTAACGGGACATGAAACGCTAAAGGTAAAAACAAAATTAACGCTAACAGATTTGGATTATGAATTAGAAATTAGTGGAGATATAGCGCTAAATTGTGATTAGTTTTGCAATTTTCCTAAATACCACAATAAAATCACATAAATACCTTCATTCTCGAAGGTGCTACCCGATCTTGTTGCTTATGCTTGGGGTATTCATTTCCCCTATAGTATCTTTTGCTGATGAATCGCTCTATAAAGCACTTACCAATGGAAAATTAGATTTTTCAGCTCATTATCGATTCGAGCATGTAGACGATAATACCACCTCTGATACTGCAGATGCATCAACAATACGAACTACGCTTGGTTACAATACCGGTAAATTTCATCATTTTAATGCGCGTCTTTTACTGCAAGATGTAAGGGATATTTTTGTCGATGACTTCAATGATGGAACAGCGCGCAATAATGTAAAAACTAACCATGCTGTCGTAGTTGATCCATCTGATACAGCTTTTATCGAAAGCTATATAGGTTTTGATGGTATAGCAAAAACTACATTTAAAGCCGGTCGGCAAATAATTGTCTATCGTAACGACCCTTTCCATCGTTTTCTAGGTTCAGTGCCCTGGCGTCAGAATTGGCAAAATCATGATGCATTCTCAATACAAAATAAAACAATCTCGGACACAATAATAAATTATGCTTATTCATGGAATGTAAATCGCATCTTCAGCGACAGAGCAATCGGAGCAAGAGCTGATTTCGACAGTAATTCTCATTTTCTTAATATTAAATACAGCGGATTATCTCATGCTAATCTAGAAGCTTATGCATACCTTCAAGATTTTGAAAATTCCACCTCTAATTCGTTAGAAATTTATGGTGCTCGTTTAGATGGAAAACGCCCATTGTCAGATAAATTAAAAGCTATTTATAGTCTTGAATACGCAACTGAATGGGATTATGGAGATAACACATTAAATGTAGATGAAGACTATTTCCAAGGAGAGCTCGGGGTTAAATTAAATCCTAATAAAATAATTCAGGCCGTGCTATTGAAATTTAATTATGAGTTACTAGGAGGTGATGGCATCACTAGTTTTCAAACTCCTTTAGGGACTAATCATGCATATCAAGGTTGGGCTGATCGCTTTCTGACAACACCTGTCGATGGAATTGAAGATCATTACATCACAATAGCAGTAAAAATATTAGGTACTAGATTTATCGCCTCATATCATGATATCAATTCTAATAATCAAAGCTACGACTATGGCAGCGAGATCGATCTTCAATTTACTAAAACTTTTATGAAGCACTATATATTTGGTCTGAAATATGCCGCTTATAATGCGGACAGAAATTTAACAAGCATAACAAACAATGGCGCTACTTCTGGTATTGCAAATAATGTAAGTAAATTCTGGATATGGATGCAAATTAAATTTTAATAAAAAATTATATCAATTGAAAAATATTTATACTGTATCTGACGTTGTATTTTCATTATTAGTTTGCTGATGCTGAGAACAGATAGTAATAGCTTTTGATTCGGCAATACAAGCTTCTCGGCAAAGACCGCATCCAACACAAATCTCAGAATTAATTTCAGGTTTATTCATCTCCCATAATAAAGCACCTGGAATTGGACAACTTGAAGCACATGCGCCGCATTCTGGTCCTTTGTAAGGCAAGCAAGATTGTTTGTTAATCTCTGCGTAGGCAATTTTTTTTAGCGGTGGCTTTTCTCCATCTTCTGTAATTGGAAGACACAATGCCCCGGAATCGCATGCAGTAACGCATGGCCAATCATCGCAAAGATGACATCCTTTATTTAATAAATCCATTGCAGGTGTTCCTGCGGTTTGCATTCCTTGTTTTGTTGATAATCTAAAAATAACATTATAAGGACATGCCGTGATACATTTGTCGCAACGTGTGCAGGCTAAAAGAAATTCCATTTCTTCTATTGCATAAGGTGGGCGTGCCCATCGACTAGCACGCTCATTAATTTTATCATCAACAATTTTAACAATTGTTTTTGAGATTTTTTTGATGACTGAATCAAAGAATGCGCGTCTATCCATAATTACATTCTCATTATCATCGGTTGTGTTAACAACCATAAATGAATACCAGTAATTAATACTGAAAACATTATCATTGGTAATAAATACCGGCCATTAATTTTTATTAAACTAATTCCTCTATTCTGAATAATTTTAAGGCTCACCCAAAATCCAAATACTATTAAACTTGATTGTAATAAAAAAATTAAATCTTGGTTTAATAATATTTCTGTATGTCGTGCATGTTTTTCCATCATGCTTAATGGTTCGGCCTCTATCCCTAAAGGATTTAAAATTATTTGTCCAATCCCATCGTTTTCTCTGACCAGATGATTCAGGTTATGAGCTAAGTGATAAACAAAAGCTAAAGGTAAAGCAGTAAATGCGAACCCTGAAAAAAGTTTCTTAAATGAAATAGGTGAAATTGAAAGTATTTTTGTTAGCCAGATAAAAAATATATATACAAGCAATGAAATTAACAGGCTTATAAATAATAAAATACTGAAAGTTAATAACAATGATCCTGAATCATTTATCATATACCCCAATTTTGATAATACTTTTTCAAAAAAAGGCATCATAGTGACCCCATGAAAAGAAGTGATACCTAGCAAGATCAGCATAAACCACGCTTCGTCCCAATGTGACCTTGCGTCTTGCGCTATCTCTCGCGTTGGCGGGCGCATGCGCCAAGCAATATTCTTTTTAGAACAACTTTGAACGCAATTACCGCAAGAAGTGCAATAGGTGTTCTGCTTAAGCCTACCCATAACAAGGCGTGTTGGGCATGGCTCAATTGTTTCCGTCCCGTAGTAACATTCTAACGTAGTGCAGTTTGCGCAAATATCAGTATCAATTGGCCTAAGTTCAACTACTGCAAGTTGCGAATAAAATCCAATAGTGCGGCCTATCGGACAAAAAAAACGGCAAAAAGGTTTATTTTCATAAATGGCCAAGGAGAATATTGCCAACAACATTATTAACAATCCTAGAAATGCGGTCATGTACGGGTTTATGGTGAACCCAAAACCAAGCTCTAACCAAGTTAATCCAACCAGCAAAAATAGTGCCGGATAAATATTGCGTAGCCGCTTAGGTAGTTTAAGATTAAGGCTGTTATTTGAAGATGTGCGGTACCATAATCGACGACGAATTAGCCAGCCAGCAATAGTATCCCATGGGCAAATAGCGCACCATGCAGAACCAAGAAAAAAAACAGAGACAATAACGCCTGTCCACCATAGATTCCAAGTAAGTACAGTTGCAAGATTGCGTTCTGCAATTGGAGAACCTAATAGTCCTGCTGTAATAACAAATAAAAATAAAAGAACTACAATCAATTTCAATATAAATAATGGCCATGAATTAAATGTAAGAAATTTAATTAAAGGGCCTATCACGGGTAGTTCAACAAGATTAATACTATATTGTCTTGGCTCATAAATAGATGATGTGCGTAAAGCTAATACAATTAGAATAATCATTAAAAGACAAATAATGATAGCCCATTCGTAAGGAAGGCCTGGATGAGTCATGATCATAATGATTTATCCTTATACCTATATTTTGGGCTAATTTTTGCATTGATTAATTTCTTTCGTTGTAACAAATTTACAGTGATCAATAAAAGTGCTATTAAACTTACAGTAACACCTATTGGACCAAACACTGATGCATCACCAATCCGTAATGGAAAATCAATTTGATAGACTTCGTTGTCTGATTCAAACTCTGCCCTGATAATATAATTTCCGGCTTCTTGAAACTCAAAACCTTGACGGAACACATTATCATCAACTGCCTGTATGCCTAGCACCTCTTCTCGTTTATTAAGCCAATTATTATCTCGAACTTTAAAAATAACTTCTCCCTGAAAAGGTTCCCCATTATCAATGCGAGACGCATAGAGGTTTACCCTGCCAGGTTGACTTGGGCTTGGAAATGCAGGAAAAACCATATAAGTAATATAATATTCACCTACCTGCACTTCCACTTGCATGCTCGGCGGTGTGGTTGAATCTTCATTTAAACTATATGAAGGTCTCCCAAGAACATGATGCCCCTGAGCTGAGCTGCAAAATAATGTAAGAAAAAATATCCTAATCAAGTTCATTTTCTTAATATTCATTACGAACATATTAATTATTTTAAACGTTATGCTTAGTAACGGTTCCTTTATTCCTTTAAGCAATCTTGGTCGGTAGGCTAAGATGAGGGTAAAACTCAACACATAAACCACATCCAACGCAATTTAATGATTTTTTTCGCTATACTGATGCCCTAAGTGTCCTGGACCCTGGCTTGCTATGTCTTTACAACTTATTGTAAATTTCAACGCATCAGTTGGGCAAATGGCAATACATACCGAACAGTTATTGCACTCCTGACCAAAATTATCTCTCATAGGGTCAAGTTCAAATTCACAAATAGCAGTACACTTTTTACAATCGTTACATGAGCTAACATTTCGTTTTATTCGAAATACCCGATAACGCCCCAGTAGCGAATAAACAGCTCCGCCTGGACAAAAATAACGACAAAATCCACGTCTTGCCACGAATAAATCAAAAAGTAACGTTAAGATAAAAAAAACACTCCCGACTCCGAAACCACCCAAAGCTATCGCATAATAAATTTCACGTCCAATAATTGCAGGAGGATAAATTGCTGCAACTAAAACAGAGCCAGTGAAAAATGAAAGAATAAGACCGAAAAATAACACGAGATATTTAATGCGTCGATCAAAATGATGTTTGCCAATTGGTAAGTTAGCATTATGTAGCCATACACCTAAATTAGTATTCAACTCGTATAAAAAAGTTGCAGGGCAAATCCAGCCACAAAAAAATCTACCGAAAATAATAGTAAGTGTAACGGGTATTAATCCCGTCATAATAAAAGGCCAGTAAATTTGAAGACCTGCTGCTAATTGTCCGATAATCGCGAGTGGATCGGTTAGTTTTATACCAAAAAAGGATGCTGACCACGTTGTGCCTTTAATCATATCAAGTTCATTTTCCGGATCGCTAACAAATGGCGTTAGCCATTCCATGATCTCATAAAAACTTTTCTCAGATGGGGACAATAAATCATAAGCATGTGCAGCTACAAAAGATTGATAAACACTTAGACAAGGCAGTAAAATTAATATAATGAATACTAAACTGAGGCTTATCCACCGCAATTTATTTAAATGCTTTTGTATGCTTGTCATTAAAATCTCAGCTATAGTTTGGGATAATTTTTATAGCTTGCGGAATTTGAATGCAAGATCGTTCACACAAACCACAACCTACGCAGGCTTCCTGAACATGAGGTTGCTCCATCCAACCGACAGTAATCGCAACATCCTGTAAAGGACAGGCACGATAACAAACGCCACAGGATTTTCCTTGATATGATAGGCATAAGTTTTCATCAACACGGGCCTTGCCCATCTTAACTTGTTCTACAATTGTTTCGGCTGAACGTTTAATAGATTTAATAGCGCCAGTTGGGCATGCGTCTCCACACTTCATGCAGAGAATACAGGCCTGCTCACGTGGTGTTATGTATGGTGTGGCATAAGATGATAAACCATTTTCTGTACCAAAAAATTTAATGCAACGATTAGGGCAGGTCTCAGCACATTGTCCACATCGAATACAACGTGCTTCGAATTCGTTTTCCTCAAGTGAGCCTGGTGGACGTAGATAACGAAATCTGGGTTTATTTTTTGTTGTTTTTGCGTGAGTTGATAGTGGCGCAGCTAATGAAACTACCGCGCAAATTAGACTCTGTAGGAAATTACGTCGTTCCACATCTTTTACTTGGTAATAAATTTACACCAAATTAGACTTTTTCAATTCGGCATGCAAGTTTTTTAAAATCAACTTGGCCGGAAATTATATCCCAAACACGATTTGATACGCCATTAACCAACCATTTATTTTTCTTTGGATCAGCGCTATCTGCAACAGACAGGTTCCATGGACTAAACATATAACCACGTGGTACCGAGTTACGAGCCGGTTTTACCAAACTATTAACACCTACTTGAGCTCTGGCTTCATAACTTCCACGTCTTGTTATTAATCGTACCTTTTCGCCATCTTTAACGCCTAGAATTTTTGCATCATCCGGGTGCATTTCAACATACTGTTCTGGGACAAGTCTCCTTGTTGTCGGACTACGATTTGATTTTGCAGTGTGAAAATGTTCATAAACTACTCCGAGCCCAAGCCAATACGGAAATTTATCTTTAGGTATATCTTTCCAAGACTTATCCCGAAGTTCCTCATCAGGTAAATCAGGTGTCAATCCTTTATCGCGTGCTTCAGTTAACAAATCAATATGGTCAATGGTGTAATGTCCTTTCTTTTTACCAAATTCCATTAATTTTGCTGTTAGCTCTTTACGATTACTGTAATCCTGTTTACATAATTTCATGTGGACCTTACCGTCCTTAGTGCGAAAATAACCATAAGGTCGGTCCTGCAGCATGAAACGTCGTTTTGCGCCCCCACTCTTAGCAATCTCATAGGTTGGTGCCGGCCATTGAATTCCACGTAGTTTTTTAAGTTGTTCGTACGGGCTGATTTTATCACGTTTTTCAACATCCAAAATACCGGTTAGGTCTGTGTCTGTCCCTTTTGATGCGCGAACAACGTCTCGAAAAACCTCTTCTGCATCATAAGTACCATCTACTCCTTTTTTGTATGGAAAGATCTTTTCTGCATTCATTCCTAACAAATGCGCAATCTCCTTGCCCTTATCAATTACCATATCCATATCAGGCCGCCAACCTTTTGGCGGTATGCCTCCTTGCTCACAAATATTAATACGTCGTTCGGAACTTATATAAACACCATTAACTTCACCCCAAGTTGCAGCCGGAAAGATAACATCAGCATAAAGATTATTCGGAGCATGCCGATAGATTTCTTGAACTACATTAAATGTCTTGGAAAGCGCAGGTCTTACTAAGTTATATTGATCTGGTAGGTCAATATGAGTCGCATAGACCAAAAACATTGATTTTACTTCACCCTTAAGCGCTCGCTCCATCATTCCAACGGCATAACCCGGATTTTTCGAGCTTAAGGCTTGTTTTAAGTTTTTCTCAGGAACATGCCATGACTTTGCCATATGTGAGAGATGTTTTAGATTTGAAAGGGGCTCATTAAAAGGTAAGCGTCCCGTTAAACCACCTGTAAAACGTTCGCCCATAGCATTAGGTTGACCCGTCATAGAAAAAGGACCCGCGCCAGGTTTGGCTAAATTGCCTGTTAAAGTAAGTAAATTAACAATAGAAATAACATTATACTGGCCATGTATATGCTGGTTATAGCCTATACCCCACATAATGATGACACCACCTTGACCATTCTTGCCTCGTGCCAGACGTTTTCGAGTAGCCTCTGCAAACATTTCTGCTACCTTGCGAATTAATTCTGGTGTAACTTCAGATGAACCCATGCGATCCTGAACCTGTTCTGGGCTGTAATCATTCTTTACACCATCTATGTATTCTTCCCAACCGGTTACGTGTTCTTCTAAAAATTTCCAATCGATTACATCATCGTGGTCTTTAAGTAATACATGTGCTAATGAATTCAAAAAACTAATATCGCCATTTAAAATAGGAACGTGAACAGAATTGTTTGGATTGATATCTTGATAACCTTTAACGGTGCCTGTTTCTCTGGGGTCAACAACTACGGTGGGGATATCATTTTTCTTTTTGTGGTCGGCTGCACGCCAAAAAATTATCGGATGTGACTCACGTGCATTATGTCCGAAATGAAAAATCATATCGCATAATTCAATATCTTCATAAGCTAGCGGTGGTGTATCTGACCCCAAAGTTGCAAAATAACCAGTCACAGCAGAAGTCATGCACATGCGCGCATTGGCTTCAATTGTATTGGAACCCAATACCCCTTTCATA
>CAZJED010000013.1:9562-30160 GCA_964544965.1 uncultured Enterobacteriaceae bacterium | reverse complement strand
AGTTCTGCTATGTCTACTGGTAATCACAGCAATTGCAATTAATCAACAAGATAATCTTTTTGCAACTACAATGCTTACCGGAATTTTTAGCCTACTATCTGCCTCTCTTTTTGTATGTCTTGACGCAGTTGATGTAGCATTTACTGAGGCAGCAGTTGGGGCAGGTATCGCATTAATTTTATTTTTAGGAACACTTTCGTTAATAAAATATAAGAAACAGATTAAAAATAGAGTTTCAACATTAGGATTACTAATTGTAATAATAACTGGTAGTTTTTTAATTTATGGGTTGCAAGATATTCCAGCTTTTGGGAAACCAGAAAATCCAGTTCAAATTTATTTGGCTGATAGATATATAGTCGAATCTAAAAAAGAAATCGGGATACCTAATTTAGTAACATCTGTTTTAGCTAGTTACCGAGGTTTTGATACGTTGGGAGAAGTTACAGTGATTTTTACTGCGGGTATCGGCGTTTTAATGCTATTGGGAAGAAGTCGGCATAATTATAAAGGCATTGTTAGCAGGGAGAAACCTTAATGGAACATCATCTAGTATTAAGTATTGTTGCCAGAATACTTATTCCGTTGATCATGCTATTTGCTCTATATGTTCAATTTCATGGTGATTATAGTCCAGGCGGGGGATTTCAAGCAGGCGTTATTTTTGCTTCAAGTTTTATTCTGTATGGGATAATTTATGGGATCGAAAATCTCCGTGAGGTTGTTCACCCAAGTTTTATTCGGAGTCTCGCAGCTCTTGGCGTCCTGATTTATATTAGTGTTGGTGTTGTAGCTATTCTGAAAGGAGGTGAATTTCTTAATTATAATTTACTTTCTGAAAATTCTGTAACTGGCCAACATATTGGTATTATGCTTATTGAGTTAGGTGTTGGAATCACTGTCGCATCTACAATGATTATCTTATTTTATGCCTTTGCGCGACCTTAGTTTGTTTTTTTGTCGAAACTTATTTTATTAATTTCAGGCTCCATCCAACTACCCTTAATACTATATTGTTGAGTCAAGATTTTATCAATATTATTTGGTATAGATTCAAAAAGCTCCCCAGCGAAAAATAATACAGCGCCCACACCTACACCAACAGGACCAAATAATGCACTTGCAACAGGCAGGCTATCAGATACTTTAGGAATAACGGTCGCAATTTGATCATAATCTTCTGTTACTAGACCGGTTCGCCCACTAATCATAATATCTCCCGAAGGCCCTATCATCTGTAAATTATTGGTATAGGCCTGACCATTCTCTAGATTAAAATTTCCTTTAATAGTGTCGAAAGCAAAACCTTCATCAAAAAGATCTACAAAATCAAGAGATAATCTTCTGGGTAGGGATTGAATACTTAATAATCCAAATAATCTACCTGCTTTTGGTTCTATATCTAGAAATTGACCTTTTTCTATATCCATATTTAATTGTCCGTTTAGATTTATCATTTGAAAATCCATTGGTGAACCTACCCAGTCTGCATCAATCTCAATAAATGTTTTACCATTTTTTATATTGGCAGTTTCGTAGTTAAACGCATTAAACATTTTTTCTATTGAATCTGATTCAAGTTTTATATGAAAATTAGATTTATCCTCCCCATCAATGTTTGACCAAGAGCCATTAGCATTGATATTAAAACCAGATTTTCTAAAATTTAGCTTATCAATGCTTATCACATTTTCAACTTTTTTTGATGCAGATAAATTTAAATTACCTAATTTATTATTTTTATATATAAAATTTTCTATATTAATTCCTAATTCAGGTATTTTGTTAACATCATAGCTAGTTACATTTTCAATATTCTTGTTTTCATTTAGTGATAGATTTTTGAAGTTTACATACAAGTAATCATTTTTATTTTTGGATCTTTTTGTATAGCTAGCCGTACCCTTTATCTCTTCACCATCAAAAATTATATTCCAGTCTCCATTTGTTTTAGAATTAGTAAAATTAATATCAATATCATTAAAAATCTTATTTACTATTTCTAGATTTTTTACACTTATTTCTCCTAATATTATTTTCTTCTGCTCTAAATTATTTTCTTCAGTTTTCGATGTATTTGTTAAACTAGCCCAGTCAGAAAAAGATAGATTATTTATCTCACCGTGTATTGATATAGTATTATCATATTCATTCACAGGATGTTTCTCCCCCAAACCAATATTCACTTTTTTAATCAAAGACTCATTATTATCTGCTATAACTATATCGGTAAATATTTTATCTTTATAATTTATATTTATTTCATTTATTGTGATGTCACTAATTTTAGTTTCTAAAGTTATAGGACATATTTCATTTTTGTCCTTTCCAAGAGGGTTAGGCAGATTTATTTCTGTGCCATATAAATCAGAACTTAATTCAATTTTTTTGCTAGATAATAGAGTATTATTTTCTTTTAATTTTTGAATTTTAAAAGTCCATTGGCTTTCACCTGAAAAATAAGTTCTTATATTTTCTATATTGCTTAGTAATTTTGGAAAGAAACTAGTAATTTGTTCGATAATAAATTGCTTATTAAAAAATCCAGACATTTCGAAGGGTAGAAAATCTAGTTCTGAATAATTTGTTTTTGGAATATTTAATGTAACAGGTTTTCCCAGATAAATTGCATTTATATTGTTTGCCCATATTTCGTTTATGTTGAAATAAACTTCTCCCGAAACACTTTCGAGCCCGAGCTCTGGTATACCCGATTCTATTGATGTGTTGTCAAATAAAACCAAACCACTGAATTCTATATCTTCCGAGTTTAAAGGAATATCCAGATTTAGACTGATATCAATATTACCAATAATATTCTCTGTCAGTTCAGTAATTGTTGAATTATTCTTTAATGGACTTTGATCGATGAAATTTCTTATATCATTTGTATGACTATAAATTTCAGTATTTATTACTACATGAGGGTTATTTTCATTTAGATCTTTAATTATTGTCGATATATTATTAATTTGAGCATTAAAAATATACCCTGAAATAATGTCAGCTATTAGTTCGTTATTCTCAATAGTTACCTCGGCAACGAGTTTGTCGATTGGCGGCCAATTGGGATGATATTCAAGGTTTACGTCACTTAAATTTAGCGCCATTTTGAAATCACTTTTTGAATTTTCAAATAGAAAATCCTCTCCATATCCTTTGTAGGATATATCTCCAGATATTATTCTTCCCCCCAACATAGAGTTTTTAAGCCATGATGATAGTTCCGGATTAGTTTTGTCGGGGATAAGTTTTGAGAAATATTCAATATTTGATTCATCTAAATTTAATTCTACATCAACAAAAGCTGAATCTCCGCCAAGCAGAATTCTCCCATTTGTTGTAAGTGAAATTTCATTTGAAAATATTTTAAGATTATCAATTAACAATTTATTGTAATCTTTGTGATTTAATTTAAGCTCAGCACTAAGATTAGGAACTATAATCTTCTCTGCATAAAGTTTATCGAATCTAAATTCCGGAGATTTACTATCAATTTTTATATTGATAGAAAGATCATCATTAATGAGTTTTCCTTCCAGGCCTTTAATAACGTTAGATTTATCATAGGACATAAAATTTAGGTTGCTAAAAATGGCAGCTATTTTTTTTATTCCTAATAAACTTTCCTTCTCAGATTTTATTTCTACTTCTATATCAGTTACATCACCTGAGAGGGAATATAAATTTAATTTTTTTAGTATATTATTTGGCAGTAGATTATATCTTATAATCAGAGGTCTAATATCTTCTAGTTTCAAGAAGGGGAGGTAAGCATTATATTGATACTCATCATTCATTAAGTCCTTAACAAATTCAATTTGATAATTATAGGAGGGCCATATTCCATTTTGTGTCTGTAAATTCTTTATATCGAAATTTAATGACCAGTCTTTATGTGATTTTCTTTCGCCATCTATATTAAAATTAATATTTTTTATTAATGAAGAACTTTCAATAGTTGTTTTGCCAGTGGTCAATAAAAAATCTGAATAATCTATGGTGCCGTTGAAATTTACTAACTTTGCGCTTTTCCAACTGCTTAGAATTTTTAGATTTGCTATTCCACCCTTGCTCGGTAATTTTTTAAAAAGCTTTTCAGGCTCTATGTAAGTTCCTTCTATAGATATATTTCCATCCCAGTCAGATGTTGAGATATTTCCAGTGATTTCTGCTTTAATTTTTAATGGCTGATAATGAGGAAGATGAGGAAGATTTAAATTAATTTCAATTTTTTCATTTTTTTCTATCGTTTTTAAGTCAATTGAAATATTCTCGAATTTAGTATTAGTAACTTCAATATTTTCATCATCCCAAGTTAGGCTTACATTCTTCAGTATGAGATGTTTTTGGGCGAATAACCATTTTGTCAGTCCTGTTTGTCCATGCGTATCAGTATTAAATGTATTTTCATCCTTTATTGAGATTAAGCCATCTTTATTTCTATAAATTTCAATATTAAGTCCAGCAATAAGAATATAACTCGGTATTATTTTTCTTGTAAAAATTGATTCTAGAAGGTTAATTCCAACTTTTGCGGAGTGAAATTCAATTATTTCAATATTAGTATTTTGATCGAGCAGCTTTATGTCTTCTAAATATAAATTAGGAGTCAAATTTTCCCATTCAGCTTCTATTTTTTTAATATTTAACGAGTACCCCATATGCTCACTTATGACAGATTGAATTTCATCCTTGTAAGTGTTTATTTTTGGCAACGTTACTCTAATACCAATAAAAGATATTATAGTTAGCAGAATTAAAAATACTAAAGGGTAAAAAAAGAAATGACGTTGATTGATTTTGATATTTCTTAACATAGATCAATTAGAGTAGGACAATATTAAATTGTTCCTGTGTATAGGGAACTTTAACTAATAATAGTTTTATTCGATTTTCAATACACCACTTCCATCGTCATCCACGTTAAAAACATCATCATAACCAGTAACTGGAGGGTTTCCATCATGAATAAGATATTCACGTTGTTGTAAGTATGCTTCACGAGTAAATGAATATGGATCAACGGCAGCCTCATCACGTATGTTAGATGCTTCAAGCAAGTTAGCTCGTTTATTTACCGCATTAATTGCTGTGATAGGAAATAGAATAGCACTCGATATATAGTAAAACGGATTTAGTAGTGTTTTTGGGACAAAGTCTGTGGAACCACGCACGGTGTTTGGACCAAAGAATGGTATATATAGATAAGATCCTTCATCAACACCCCAAACTGCGAGAGTTTGCCCGAAATCTTCATCATGTTCCGGCAGCCCCATTGAAGTTGCAACATCAAATAAACCACCTATTCCAATTGTTGAATTTGCTACGAATCGAGCGGCATCTGATAAACCTTGATTTATCTTTCCTTGCAATAAATCATTGAGTATGACATTTAAATAAGCAAGATTTTCAAAGAAATTTGTTATACCTGTTCTTAAAAAATTAGGGGCTACATCAACATAAACTTCCGCTATCGGTTTAATTAAGGCTTGATCTATTGTTTCGTTTAAATCAAAAAAAACTCGATTTGCTGGCTCCAGCGTGTCATCTTTTGCATAATTATCTGTTGTTTGTGTAGTTGCACAACCCGCCATAATACACAACATTACTAACATTATTATTTTCTTCAAAATATTATAAAAATGGTAAGAAGTCATGATTGTCTCTTAATAAATAAGCCCAATAAATCCAGAGTAAATATTGACATACCTTTGAGCGGGAGACAATTTTTTTAATGGTTTATAGCTTAATTTGTTTGTGAATTATCAATTTTTTGTTCAAGTTTTGAAATCAGAGCATTAAATCCATCATTTTTGATAATTGCCGCATATTCTGCTCTTTTCAGAGAAAGATCATTAATTCCATTAGCAATAACACTGATAATTCTCCATTTTTCATTACTTTTTTGAACGATGTAATTAAACGAAATTGGATTTTTATCTGATTTTTTAAATTCTGTTTTTACTAGAAACCTATTTTCTTTCAGTTGGTCAATGGATATATTTTTAAATATTTGATTGTTATATGAATTAAAACGGCTTACATAAGTTGAAATTGTCAATTTTTTAAATATACCAATGAATTTAATTTTAGTTTCTTCATCAATTGATTTCCAATATCTACTAAGAACAACTTTTGATATTAAGTTTATATCAAAGTTTTTTTCAATAACGGGTTCTAAATATTTATAACGTTCTTCGAAGTTTGTTGAATTTGATATTACCATTACATTAATTAGAGCTTCGTGTAGCTGATTTATTGGTTCTTGTATTATTTGTTCTTGTTTATTGCCTGCATGTGATGTCAACGCACAGAATTCTAAACAAAGAAATAACATGGTAGATTGAAAATATTTTTTCTCTAGCATCATTTTTCTAATTTTTTGTAACATCTTTCTTTCCAAGTCGCACCTTTATCAAAATAGTAAGAATACGCTGAACTTAGTGTAAATAATAAATAAAACATGGCAACTAATGGCAATGAAAGTGCATAAATTGGATTCATCGAATAGTATCTCAATATAGGTAAATAACATATAGTTTGTATGCAAAGTGTAACTATTCCTATAACTATAATCGCTGGCTCTGCTTGTAGAATTGCGACGTACGGCATTACAAATGCAATAATCATTAAGATTGTACATAAAAAAAGCATCAAAAGAGAATGGTTTAATTGTGTGTATGCGGTTCTTGATATCATTCTCCATATTGCTGAAAGCTTATCGTAGCGACGTATACTGATTGCTGAAAGGGTTAAACCAACCCATATCTTATAACCATTTTGTTTAATTTTTTTTGCAAGGGAGCAATCATCTATTAGTGTATTTTTTATAGATTTGAATCCATCTAATTCTTTCAGTATTTTTGTTTCTATAAGCATGCATCCACCTGCTGCTGCAGCTATTCTTGAATCGGGTAAATTTGAAAGATGGAATGGATATAGTAATTTAAAAAAGAAGATAAAAGCAGGCATAAGTAGTTTTTCCCAGAATGATATCATCCTAAGACGAGCCATTAATGAGACCAATTTTGTATCATTTTTTTTTGCCTCAAATAACATTTTCATTATTAGACCAGACTCGAGAATAATGTCTGCATCAAGTAACAGCAGATAATCAGTGTTAATATATTTTCTTCCTTGTTCTAATGCCCATAATTTACCACTCCACCCTGATGGCAATTCACTGCCAGACAAAATTGTTAAATTTTCGATTTCGGTAGAGTTTGCAAGTTCAACAGTATTATCATCAGACTGATCATCAACAAGAATAATTTTTAGTTTAGGGTCATGAAATTTAAGCGCTGAAAGTGTTCTAACTATTGTCGATGCTTCATTTCTTGCTGGAATAAGCGCTGTTACCTCAGCTAAGTTTGCTGATTCTTTTGAATGAATTTCTATCGATTCTTGAGTGCTATAGGGACGTGACGGTAGCAGAAGAATTACTATCCATATTAAAAGCCCTAGCACTATTGCCAGGTAAAGTATTTCCATTAGGCAACTTGTTTATTTTTCTTACTGTTTTTAGGTGCTTCATTTTTTACTACCAATTTTGGCTCGAAAATTTCATTATCGTTATATAATACAGGTAGTTCAGGTGCCATTTTCCCGTGCGTCTTGGGACCTTTTAAAAATACACTTAATGCTTTTAATGGATATTTAAACGTATCATTAACAGCTGTAGCTTCATATCCACAATGAACCATACAATTTGCACATTTTGGATTTTTTCCAGATCCATAATTCTCCCATTTAGTTTCTTTCATTAGCGCAGAAAATGTAGGCGCGTAGCCTTCACCAACAAGTAAGTAGCATGGTTTTTGCCAACCAAATATATTACGGGTTGGATTACCCCAAGGTGTACATTGATAGGTTTGATTGCCGGCAAGAAAATCAAGATATAGCGATGATTGATTAAATCGCCAGAGCTTATTTAAATTCAATTTAAATATATCTCGGAATAATTGTTTACTCTCTTGTTTTTTTAGAAACACATCTTGTTTCGGCGCTCTTTCATAACTATACCCAGGGGATATGGTTACGCCCTCAACACCTAATTTCATAGCCATATCTAGAAACTCGGCTACTTCATCAGCGCTTTCTCCTTGAAATAATGTGCAGTTAAGAGTTACACGAAAGCCTTTTTCGCATGCAATCTCAATAGCTTTCACACACTTTTCAAAAACACCTTTTTGACAAACAGAAGCATCGTGTCGCTCTTTGTTTCCATCAAGATGAATCGAAAAGGTTAAATATGGCGACGGTTCGTATTTATCTATATTTTTTTTCAGTAGTAGCGCGTTTGTACATAAATAAACAAATTTTTTACGTTTTATAAAACCATTTACTATTTGGTTCATTTCTTTATGAATCAGAGGCTCACCTCCTGCTATAGAAACGATAGGAGCTCCACAATCATCGATGGCTTGCATACACTCATCAAAGCTCAGGCGTTTATTAAGAATCTCTTTTGGGTAATCTATCTTTCCACATCCAGCACATGCTAAATTGCAACGAAAAAGAGGTTCAAGCATTAGTACTAACGGGTATTTTTTAATACCCTTCAGTTTTTTACCTATAATATATTGTCCGACTCTATATTGTTGTAGTAGAGGTACACTCATATAAGATCTTTAAATTCCTGATATTTTTCTTAAAAATACTTCCAGTATTTCCCGATTTCTTCCTGAGATTATAAAGGGGTGATGATGATTGTACAATATTGATACATATGAAGATTTAATGTGTGCCGTCTAAATTTTAGCCTTAAATCTCAGTCAATTTTCTTGCATGACCTTTAACCACTATTCATAATGGTTTTTTTCTGTGTAATTTCGATGAATAGAGAAACCAATACACCTTTGCTAGATAAGATTCAGTCTCCCGCTGATCTTCGGAGATTACCTGAGTCCCAATTGGGGCAGGTCGTTGATGAGATACGGTTGTTTCTTTTAAATTCGGTAAGCAAAAGCGGCGGGCATTTTGCTGCAAGCTTAGGCGCCGCAGAATTAACTATTGCATTGCATTATTTATTTAACACACCTGAAGACCGATTAGTTTGGGATGTTGGGCATCAGGCATACATACACAAAATATTAACTGGAAGAAAAGAGCGTTTAAATACAATACGTCAGTGGGAGGGGCTAGCGCCATTTCCGAAAAGAGATGAAAGCGAATACGATACTTTTGGTGTCGGTCATTCCAGCACATCAATTAGTGCAGCATTGGGTATGGCGACTGCTGCTGCAAGACAAGGCATAGAAAGAAAATGTGTTGCGATTATCGGAGACGGCGGACTAACTGCTGGAATGGCATTTGAAGCATTAAATCACGCTGGGGCTCAGCACAGCAATTTACTAGTTGTTTTAAATGATAACAACATGTCAATATCACCGAATGTTGGAGCACTATCAAATCGTTTTGCTCAGTTGTTATCTGGTAAATTTTATTCAAGTGTAAGAGAGAGCGGTAAAAAAGTATTATCTAATATTCCCGCAGCACTCGAAATTGCAAAACGCGCTGAAGAGCATGTTAAAGGATTAATTGTACCTGGCACTTTATTTGAAGAGTTTGGGTTTAATTATATTGGCCCAGTTGATGGTCATGACCTGCCTGTTTTAATTAGCACTTTAAAAAATATTAAAAAACTCCAAGGCCCTCAGTTTTTACACGTTATTACAAAAAAAGGTAAGGGCTATGCTCCTGCAGAAGATGATCCTGTTAAATATCACGGGGTAACACCTTTTGATCCTAAGAAAGGAATTATTTCTTCTAAAAAAACTTCATCTGGCCCAACCTATAGTAAAGTTTTTGGTGATTGGGCATGCGATATGGCTGAATTAGATCAGCGTTTTGCAGCGATAACACCAGCAATGCGTGAAGGTTCAGGTTTAGTTAGATTTGAACAAGAACATCCCGATAAATATTTCGATGTTGCAATAGCAGAACAACATAGTGTTACTGTTGCAGCAGGAATGGCGTGCGACGGGTTAAAACCCGTTGTTGCAATTTATTCAACGTTTCTGCAACGCGCTTATGACCAATTAATACATGATGTTGCAATACAAAATCTTCCTGTATTGTTTGCTATTGACAGAGCAGGGTGTGTAGGCGCTGATGGCCCAACGCATAATGGATCATATGATTTATGTTTTATGCGTTGCTTACCAAATATTATTTTAATGGCTCCGTCCGATGAAAATGAATGCCGCCAAATGTTGTATACGGGTTTTAAACTTAATCAACCCGCCGCCGTTCGCTATCCTCGAGGAACTGGCCCAGGCGTAAAAGTGCAAAAAGAAATGACACAACTTCCAATTGGTAAAGCAGAAATAAGACACAAGGGTAAAGATATTGCTATTTTAGCATTTGGCACCATGGTTCAACCATGTGAACGTGTTGGAGAGGAAATTAATGCAACCGTCATTAATATGCGTTTTGTAAAACCAATGGACGAGTCGCTCATTATTAATATTTGTGAAAATCATCAACTAATTATCACCGTTGAAGAGAATGTTATTCAAGGCGGTGCAGGTTCTGCAGTAAATGAGGTGGTAGCTGCTTATGGCGTTGAAAGGGCAATTGTTAATCATGGTTTGCCCGATAGATTAATTCAGCATGGTACAAGAGATGATATGTTGAGAGACGCTGGTTTGGATTACAAGGGTATATTAGATTTTGTTATGACTCAGATTAGTGAACCTAAACAAAAGATAAGGAATAAACTAAATACTATATAGTTTTCATTTTTTAGCTATTATTTTTTTTACTGAAGAGATAAATTTTAGTATATCCGATTCTGTGATATCACCCATACATGATATTCTAAAAAATGATTTTTTCAGTCCTCCTTGTCCTGCATAAATTACAAATCCTAATTTTTTTAATTCATCGTGTAATTTTTTATAGGTAAGCCCTTCAGGCAAATAAAATGAGTTTAATACACAGGATGATTCACTTTCTTCAAGGCAGGGTTTAATTTTTAATTGTTCGAGTCCTTCCCTAACAATGTTTATTAAGTGGCGGTATTTTTCCTGACGGTTTTTCCAACCACCAAGTTCGATTAATTCTTCTAGCGCTTCATCAAGCGCATAGAATGCCTGAATTGATTGCGTGAAGGGGGTTTTGTTGTTGTCTTGCGCATCCAGATAATCGATGAGGTTTAAGTAGAGTGTTCTTGCGGATGTTGCTGCCATTGGCGATAGCGCATTTCTATTTGTAATAACGAAAGATGCACCAGGCACACCATGCAAGCATTTGTTTGCGGTTGCAGAGCAGGCCGCTATACTCCAGTCATCAAATCTTATTTCTTCTGCACCAAAACTACTTACTGCATCAACTAATAGGGAAATATTTTTATGGTTTTTACATATATCTGCTATTTCATTAATATTATTTAGACGGCCGGTGGTGGTTTCGTGATGGACAACGGCAACATGAGAAATTTCCTTATGATAACGCAGTTCATTATTTAAATTGGAAAGATTTATTTCTTCTCCCCATTCGTGATGCAAAACTACATGATCAATATCATGAATTTTTGCAATTTTAGTCAGCCTTTCCCCATAAACGCCATTTTCAATAATTAATAATTTTGTGTGTGTGGGAACAAGACTTGTGATCATTGATTCCATTGCCGATGTTCCTGAACCAGTGAAAACAGCCGCAGCCCATTTCTCAGCTGAAAGTTTGTATACATCAATAAGGTTATTACGAATTTTGTTTTGAAGTTCGATGAATTCTATTTCGCGATGACATAGATCAGCTTTAAGTAATGCTTTTCGTACACGTTTGCTTAGTACAACTGGTCCTGGGTTAAGTAGAATATTCATTCTAGAAACTAGTATTGATATGCCGCATCATTCGTCTTAGTACTTGATCTGGTTTGATATTAGGTCTGGGTAGATTCTTTATTGTACCAGAACAAATTTTTAGATGGCCAAATATAGGCCCTTCATTATCTTTTACTGAAAATAATTCATCAATCAATTCGATTTTATTACCACTAAAAATTGTACTGTAACCACATGCTTTGGCAATTACAGAGAAATCTATATTTTTTGAGACCGTGGATTGTGCGCCAGTTGAATCATGAACCTCATTATCAAGAAGTATATGAATGAGATTATTGCCCGCATAAGTTCCAATCGTCGGAAAATTTCCCATTCGCATTAATCCTGCCCCATCACCATCGATAATAATTATTTTTAGATCTGGTCTGGCTAATGCTAATCCCAGAGCAAAAGAAGAGGCGCATCCCATTGAACCTACCATATAAATATGGTTATCTCGATCTTCAATAGAGAATAATTCACGCCCGGTATATCCGGTCGTGGCAATTAATATAGTTTTATCTTTAGGTGAATTTTTAATAATACGACGCAATACCGTATTTCGCTCCAAGCCGATTTCTTTCCCATTAAAAAGGTAATGAATTTCATTTTTATGCCTTACAGCAGCATTAAGCATTTGGCCATTTAATTTTTCTGGTGCTACCGTTCCTTTGCTCATGATAAATGCATAAGGACGTTGCTCTTTTGACATGTACTTCTCGGCACGTTCCAGAGCGGGTATTATTGCTTTTTTTTCATTTGGAAATGTTTCTGATGGGATTTTCATGAGATCAAATAAATCTTTTGTTATTTTACCCATCAATTCATGTTGCGGCTCATCCTTGGCACCTGGTTGCCCACGGTGAGTGACTATAATTAGAAATGGAATTTTAAAAACATATGATAGTGATGTTATCGGGCTTACTGCGTTGCCCAAACCTGAATTTTGCATCATTACGATTGATCGCTGCCCTCCAATTACCGAACCTGAAGTTGTAGCCAGTGCATCACCCTCATTTGAAGATGATATATATTCTAATGAATTATCATTAATCACATAATTAATAAAAGGAGTAAGAAATGAACAGGGAACACCGGTGTAACGAACAAAACCTAGTTCTCTGGCAGCTTCAACGAAATCTTTTGCTTCTATCAAATCGTTTTCTCTAATTTTCTATTGGGTAAAATCACCAGCAGCACCAATATCATTTATTGAATTTACATCGAGCCAATGACCATTTATGTAGTGCACATTAACTGTTTTTCCCTTCGCAATAATATGATTGAGCAGGTCAGGTATTGTTAGTTTTTCAAAATTTGACGAAGACTGAAGCTCCTCTATTGCAGTTTCTATCCACTTGCGACCCTCTTGTCTAACTCGCATCATTCCAATCCAGTGACCTGAAGGTATAGCATTATTAATTTTATTTTTTGATGAAAGTTCTTTTAAAATTATATTTTGCATAAAAGGAGAGCGGTCATCACTGTTATTACAAAAGGCGACGTCAGGGGAACCTGTAATATTAGGATTTTCTGATGCAGAGTCTACAATAATTACGATTTCCCCATTTACTTCTAATAAATCTCTTAGAATATGTTCCCTGAAAAGCAAATCACCGTAGGTAATCACCATATCATTATCAAAATCTTTCTTGGCGCAAGTTAGAGACATTAATTCACCACCAATCTCATAATTTTCGTTGATTCGAATTTCTATTCCTGAAATATTTATCGATTCTGCTTTATAACCAGCAATAACTACTGATTTATTAATACCAATTTTCTTGAATTGTTTAACCATACGCGCTAATAATGCTTCACCACCAATTTTTATCATTGTCTTTGGTTTATCTTGAGTTAATTCGTGAAGCTCACTTCCTCTGGTTGCGGCAAGAATAATAGCGCTTACATCTAATTTCTCAGTTAGATATCTTTCTTGCGCCTCATTTAACTCATCAACCCCCTGAAGGTTGAAAATTTTTTCAACGGTTGAAATTTTTTCCTCTATACCAATTACTGATTCAGATTTAAATATTTTTTTACTATTCTTAATCATTTCTTTGGTTGATGATCTAATCATATGATTAGCCCAAATTATTAAGCTAATATTTGCTTTACGAAATGTATCAGTTGGGGTGCTATAGTATGTTGTTGGAACGATGGCAAGCGGCAAGCGATTTTCCCATTCTTTTGTAAACGCTAATATTTCATCAGATTTATGGGATTTGCTGTGCATTAAAATAGCATCGGCACCCGCTTTTCTATATGATTCAGCACGATTTAAAGCTTCTTTTAAACCCCAACCTGCAATAAGTGCCTCAACTCTTGCCACAATACAAAAATCATCATCGGCTTGACAATCTTTACCAGCTTTTATTTTTCCGCAAAACTCATCAATATCAGCCAAAGGTTGTTTACCACTATCGATAAAGCTATTTGTTTTTGGAAACTGCTTATCTTCAATACAAACTCCCGCTATTTCTCGTTGTTCGAGTTTACTGACAAGCCTTCGCATATTGTTAAAGTTGCCGTACCCAGTGTCGCCATCAAGTAGTATTGGTATTGATGTTGCATCTGACATAAATTCAAGCATATCGACCACTTGCGTCCAACTCGCTTCATTGCTATCGCGCACACCAAATTGTGCAGACATAGCAAAGCCGCTTCCCCAGATAGCTTTAAAACCTGCGCGCTCAACGATGGCGGCAGAAATACCGTTATGAGCTTCAAGGATGAATTCAAGTTCTTTTGAGTGAATTAGATTTCGAAGTTTTTTACATTTTTCAGGCATAGTATCTTTCTAGTTTAATTTTAATGTATTTTTAAGTTTTGGATAATTTCGGAATTATTTCTCTATGCGCACGTTCTATGTCTTCAGGAAAATCTATTTCTATCCAGGGAATCCCAGAAATATCTTCAAAACCAAATTTTTCTGGAGATTTAAGCACTGAATCCCGAATTACTTCTTCATAAGGTATCTCATTTTCTTCTTTTGCAATGTAATCATCGATGATTGAAACCAACTCATTTCCAATATAATTGTCAAATTTGAAGAAGCCAACCGACTCACCCTGAAAATCGTAGTCATGTTTGTTTGGTATTACTTTTCCAAACTCATTAATGTTTCCATTTTTATCAACACAAATTTTAACAGGCTCTTCTCCGTCTATAAAATTACGATCCAACAAGAGACAGTTTTTAATTTTTGTATTAATGAGACACGACATAATCCTACTATCATATAAAACATCTGCATCCATTAGTATAAACTCAGGCTCATTTAAGAGTATTTTTCTCGCACATTCTAAACTGAGAATACTGCCTTCAGTATAGCGTTCATTAAGTATGTAATGAATTGGAATCAGTGAATCATCAAGATGTTCGATAATCATCTTTGACTCATATCCAGTAACTATAGTTATAGTTTCAATATTTTGAGACTTTAGTGTTTCGATATGACGTTTTAATAGACTTTTACCATTAAACTCTAATAGTGACTTGGGTTTGTTATCTGAGTATTTTCCTAAACGATTCCCTGTTCCTGCAGCAAGAATAATTGCTTTCATATTTTAGTTTTTACTATTTTTTTTTGATTCTTTATAAATAGCCATTAAATTTTTAGTAGATGAATCAATATTAATATTTATCTCTTTCTGTTGTAGATTTTCTGAAATTTCCAGTGCCATCTTTTTACCTAATTCAATACCGTATTGGTCAAATGAATTAATTTCTAGCAATAAACCCTGGGCAAAGACCCTGTGCTCATACATTGCAAGCAATGAACCTAACATTTTAGGATTAAGTTCATTATACAAAATTGTAGTACTCGGTTTATTACCATCGAATTGTAGATGCGAATTTTCATTATTGTCACCCAACATTAATGTTCGGCTTTGAGCAAAACAGTTCGCCAATAATAATTCATGATGTTTCTGATTCCCTTTTTTTGAAAGCGGAGCAAGAAAGTCAATTGGCACTACATGTTTACCCTGATGCAGTAATTGCCCAATACTATGCTGTGAATTTGTTCCGACTTCTCCCCAAATAATTGCCCCAGTATCGTAGTTAATTTTTTCTCCACATAAATCCGTCGATTTACCATTACTTTCCATAAAGAGTTGCGATAGATAAGAAGGTAAATACCGAAGCGATTCATCATACGGAATAATTGCATGTGTTTTTCTGTTGTGGAAACAAATATACCAAAAATCAATTAAAGCAAGAGTAATTGGTATATTTTTTTCAAGAGGCTGTTTTAGGAAATGCTCATCCACTTCATAAGCACCAGACAACATTTTTTCAAAATTATCAAAACCAATTGCCAGTGAAATCGAGAGCCCGACTGCTGACCATAATGAAAACCGCCCACCTACCCAATCCCATATCTGAAATATATTTTCATTTTTGACCCCAAATTCTTTTGCAGCTTCTCGATTTGCGGTCACGATAGCAAAATGTCTATCTGCATCATCACAACCAGATTCAATCAGCCATGATTTTATTGTGTTTGCATTTGTAATCGTTTCAATAGTCGTAAATGATTTGGAAGAGATGATAAAAAGTGTTGTTTCCGGATTAATTTTTCTTTTTAGTAACTCTATTTGTTCAAAATCAATATTAGAGATAAAAAATGAGTGAGTTTTATTTTTACGATATTGATTTAATGCATTGACAACCATTTTTGGTCCTAAATCTGATCCTCCAATACCGATATTGACAAAAGTATCTATTGGTTTGTTTGTCCAACCCGTTATTTTTTTATCATGTACTAGCGATGTAAAATTTTTTATTTTTTGAAGTTCATTTTCTATTTTTTCTCTTATTTTGCCATCCTCAGCTCCTTTTATTTTTTCTGATTTACCTCTTAGAGCGGGATGAAGTGCAGCACGTTCTTCAGTTGTATTAATTTTCTTTCCGCTAAACATTGCATCAATTGAACTTTTGATATCTAGTGTTTCCGCGTATTCCGATAATAGCGTTAACGTTTCTTTCGTTATATGATTTTTCGAAAAATCAATAAATAGATTAGATAATTCAACACTAAAACCTTTACCTCTATTTTTATCATCATTAAAAAAATCACTTAAATGAGATTTACTTAATTTCTCATAGTGTTTTTTTAGTTTTTTCTCAATTGTTTTTTTATTGATTGATGACGACATTTTTTTAATAAGTTATTTTTTTACAAAAATAAATAAGATAATTAGTTTTATGAATGGGGATAACCAATAATATCAAGATTACTGCTAAATTCTATTGACGACTAATATCAAATTTCTAGCGATAACCTCTAAGTTTATTAAGTAGTATCTGTTATGTAGTGCTGTAATTGTTCAATCGTAAATTCTTGTTCAGAGATAATATTTTTAACAACATCCATGATTGATAATATACCAACCGCCTTACCATCTTTAACTACGGGCAAATGCCGAATATGATTGTGGGACATAATAACCATACATTCATCCAGCGATTGATCAGGGTCAGCCGTTTTAAGATTAGACGTCATTATTTCACTAACTTTTGTTTTTGATGAACTTCGATTTTTCAGGATTACTTTTCTTGTGTAATCTCTTTCTGAAACAATTCCTTCCAAATCATTATTTTTTCCTGTTACGAGCAGCGCACCAACCTTTTTTTCATCCATCATTTTGATGGCATCAATGACGAGCGTTTCAGGGCTGACCGTGAAAATCTCATCATCTTTACTGTTAAGCAATTGATTTACTGTTGTTGTCATTGTGCCACACTCCTTTTTTCAGCTAATCCTTCTGAAAAAATCAAATCATCCAGTCTCTGTTTATTTGAGTATAGAGACCTTCTCCTTGCGGTCAATATTAAGCATTAAATATAAGGCAATCCCCGTCTTTTTATGGTGCCCTGAAGAGGATTCGAACCTCTGACCTTCCCCTTAGGAGGGGGACGCTCTATCCAACTGAGCTACCAGGGCGTGTTTATCAACTGTTTCGAGTTTATCTGATAAGATTCATGCTTAAAAGCATACACAAATCATGATATTTACCCTAAATACTTGATAAATAAAATAATTTACAGTTTATAGATGAAATTAACTCCTATTCTCATGGCAGGCGGCGGCGGGACACGTTTATGGCCGCTATCAAGAGAGCACTATCCGAAACAGTTTTTAGAATTGTTTGAAAAAACGCTCTTTCAAAATACGCTCTTACGCCTTGATGGTTTGGAGAGCGCAGTTGAAATTTTACCCCCTGTAATTATCTGTAATGAAGCACACCGCTTTCTTGTAATTGATCAGGGTTCACAAATTTCAAAAACACTCGAAACTATTATTCTTGAGCCTGAAGGTAGAAATACCGCACCTGCTTTAACTATTGCCGCACTACATCAAAATCAAAATAACAATGATTCTATTATCATTATGATGCCAGCTGATCACATCGTAACAGAAGTAGATTCATTCCATATGGCAGTGAAAGCCGGAATTGAAATGGCGAAAAATGATTATCTGGTTACCTTCGGGGTTAAACCATCACAACCAGAAACCGGTTATGGTTATATTCAAGCTACTGACAAAATAGAAACTTGTGAAGGTCAGGAGATTTTTGCAATTGGTGGATTTACAGAAAAACCGAACATATCTTTGGCAAAAAAATATTTAGATTCTGGTAATTATTTTTGGAACAGCGGGATATATATGATGAAGGCATCTGTGTGGTTGCAGAAAATCCAACAGTGCCAAAAATCAATTTATGATGCTTGTGAAGGGGCTTTTAGATCCGGAGAAACTGATGGGGTATTTTTTAGATTAGATGAGCAGTCTTTTTGTCAAAGCCCAAATGATTCTATTGATTATGCTGTAATGGAAAAGTTAGCAACCGACAGCAAAGAAAAACTTGCAGTATTACCTATTAATATTGGTTGGTCTGATGTTGGCGCCTGGTCATCTGTTTGGGAAATTAAAAATAAAGATAGTAATAAAAACTATACAGAAGGAGATGTAATCACTGAGGAAACGAATAATTGTTTCATTAGAAGTGAACGGGGATTGATTGCAACGATTGGCTGCGAAGATATGATTATAATCGATAGCGATGATGCAATTTTGATAGCCAATAAAAATAATACACAAGATATTAAAAAAATTGTAGATAAACTAAAAAAGGATAACCGGGATGAACGGATAACTCACAGGAAGAACTTCAGACCATGGGGATATTATGATTCAATCGATGCAGGTAAGAACTTTCAGGTTAAAAGATTAACTGTTTATCCGGGAAAGCGACTATCACTGCAACTTCATCATAAACGTTCCGAGCATTGGGTTGTTGTGAAGGGAGTAGCTACCGTAATAAAAGGCGAAGAAGAATTTGTACTGCATGAGAATGAATCCACTTATATTCCTCCCGAAACAAAACATCGTCTCGAAAATGCAGGAGAAAATGTTTTGGAAATTATTGAAGTTCAATCAGGTTCATATTTAGGTGAAGATGATATCGTTAGATATGATGATGATTTTGGAAGGTAACGAGAAATATTCTTCGGAGAGGTGTCCGAGCGGTTTAAGGAGCACGCTTGGAAAGCGTGTATACGTTAATAGCGTATCGAGGGTTCGAATCCCTCCCTCTCCGCCATTATAAAAAGGCTACTGAATAAAGACGTCATGAACAGTCGCACCCACTCGTCTCTGTTTTCTCTACTCTAATCGACTGGTCGCATTAAACGGTAAAAGGCCACACAGGCAACCAGGAATGAAATTACAAAGCCGGGTTCAGCAACATTCCATTCAAACCCACTGGTTTTCAGTGCGGTAAAAACGGCAATACCAATACCATAGCTGATGCCAATAACCTTACAGAAAAATAACAGGGTAGGCTTGATCTCTATCCAGTTTGGCAAGACGATTTTTGTCATAGGCTTGTTTTTTAAATGATCAGACAGGCGGCGGGTGCGCCACAGAACCAGCGCACCAATAATCCCTCCACCCAATAGCAATGCAACAGCTATCGAGACGGCAAGCACTCTGATTTGTGGATAGTAGTTAAAAGAGACGCTACTAACGCCTATTGGAACACGCACCCCAATCATGCCACCAAGAATTTCAAATATCGGGAGAATATTTCCTTGTCCGTCTACTGCGCGCCAGTCAGCCTTGAAGGCTTGAGAGATTAAAAGCAATTCTTCCGTCGGCGAGGGGGTCAGGTTGATTTTAATATCACCGCCTGTCTTGAGCAACACGTCTTGGATTATACCTTCTTTGCGCAGTGATAGAACTTCTGTGAAATCTCGGCACAGTAATCGGTCATGCCCGCAACCAATACGAACAGTCGGATCTATACCCAAGGCACTGGGTTGGAGCGCCACGGCAATTGGCCACGCATCTTCGTTTTCATATAGACGGATATTATCAAATCCGCGGAGAGTGCCCACTGGCTTGAGGTCTGGCGACACAGTTTCTTCTTCCAACGCTGCAATAGCACTGAACCCCATAACATTCAGAAGCGATGTATTTACAAGAATGTCTGAAGTAACGCTCACATTCATGGAAGCCAACCGATGAGCAGGATGAAGGTTTGTAGCTGCTACGCCCTTAAAAAAGCCAGTGAGTGTTGGAACTCCAGCAATTGCCATGGCATTAGTCTCTTCACCACCCCACTTACGCAACGCGATCGGGCTGGTTTTTTCGGTTCCAACGCCGGGAGATATTAGAAACCGGGAAGGGGATTTCTTAAGATACGGCCTGACTTGTTCTGCAACATCTGTTGCGGAACGTACGGCCATTGTATGACCT
>CAZJED010000013.1:0-9462 GCA_964544965.1 uncultured Enterobacteriaceae bacterium | reverse complement strand
CGGCCTGACTTGTTCTGCAACATCTGTTGCGGAACGTACGGCCATTGTATGACCTACCGAGTTATTTATATTTTTATACAGACTCGGCATAACCGAAATAATGGCTAGCAATAGGGTACCTACTTGTAGCCACATGAGTGACGCAGCAAACATCCGACGACCTTTATGGCCGCTCTGTAACATTTCGGATATTCCCGCCCCGCCAAGGAAAATCACGAACAACACAACCGTATGTCCAAAGAATATATTTCCGCTTATGGCGACCATTGAATCAGCAATTACTGGAAACATGATCAGGATGGCGCACACAAGAAGGCTCAACTTGATTGGTAAATGCTGTTTTATGGGGGATGAAATAATCGATAATACAGCCGCCAGCGCAAGCGGGGGGCCAACAAACAAATTATCTATCCATCTGGGGGTGGTTCTGTCCCCATATGAGGTGGTTCTTGTAATTACATCGTATGAAGACAAATCCAAAAGATTAACAGGGATCAGCGGTTTTACGAATAGGGACCACGTGGCGAATGTGCCAAATTCAGAATTGGAGTTACTGCGAATAGGAGTGTCAAATTCAAAAAAAATACCAATTTCTTGGATCAATAGAATTGCTTTGTCCGATGCAACTACAAGCGCGACAATAGTCGCAAAAACCAGCACACCTGTCGCGCGGCCACGGAAGTATGCCAATGTGTAAACCGCCATAATTATCGCATAGGCACTAACAATGCCGGGGGGGCCGTTTAATCCAACGAGGCCGCCTGCCAGCCCCAGCATTAATGCCATCGCATAGCGTCGAAGCCGGTGCTGCTCATCTATGGCCGCATGGATTAGGAACAAGATTAATGGCAGCATGGTCCAGACGAAGAAAGTGGACGGCGTTACTTTGATAACAAATTGATGGAACGTCACAACAGATAGCAAAAAGGTAGTTCCACAAAGAGCCGCTACGGGCTCTACTATGTTCAACTGACCACAACAACGTCGGATGAAGTAAAGAGCCAGCAAACTCTGGAAAAGAAAATATGCAGCGAGCGCGAAACTCAGGTCGATAAGACCGAATAGCGGCATCAACGGATGGTAAATCAGGTGATGGGCAAATGGCTGGGGAATACCTAACCCCAATCCGGTATGCCAAAAAGGAAAGTAGCCGCTCAGAATCGATTTGGCGTAGTAGATTGTGGAAAAGATTGTGGAGTGTAATGCTTCCTGATCCGGCAAATCAGCAATAAAAAACATAGCCGATAGGGCGAGAGCCATAAGAACATTGGCCAAGTTGTGTCTGGTCATTAAATGATTAACTTTGTGAAACAATATGATCAACAGTACTCTTGAACAAATTTACTAGACATTGTTTATCGAAATTGATGTAAAATGATCTTTTTTTAAGTATCGTAACTTCGTAAGAAGAAGTAAAGGCTTAAAAAAATCGCATCACCACTAGCTACATACGCTAATGGACTTTTCTATCCGTGTGCCAATATTTGGAACATGGAGATGAGCTCTAAAAATGTGAGGTATCATTGAAGCGGCATGGAGTAAATATGGTTTATTTACCGGAAGAATACCGTGGATTTTCACGACATTGAATTCTCATTAAGATATTATTGTTTATAAATGGAAGCGAACGAACAGGCGACAGCGATACCGGAAGATTTTCTCGGCCAAACCCCGCCATTACAGATTCGGGTGAAACGCATTTTGCGTGGTCTGCGAACCCTATGGCGCGGTCGATTTGCTTTTTTTGCATTGCTGAGATGGAAAATCACCGGCGGCAGACGCCCTGTAAGGATTAGCTTGCTTGTTACCAAAAAGTGCAATCTTCGCTGCTTCTATTGCTATGCCATGGATGAGATTACAGACCCAACCATTCAGGATGCGAGCTTCGAGAAACTGACTGGCATGATTGATGAAATCTATGACAGTGGCTGTCGTTGGGTCAACGTGCTTGGTGGCGAGCCTTTGGCCCGCCCGGATATTGAGGATGTTATCGATTACATCGTCAAGAAAGGCATGTTATGTGAACTCACGACCAACGGATATTATATTCGCAAACGTATAAGTGCTCTCAAGAAACTGGATCATCTGGCAATCAGCCTTGATGGCAATAAGGAAGCAAATGACAAGGCGCGTTTCGATGTGCGCGGCAAAGGATCATTTGATCATATTATCGATGGCCTGACCTGCGCCGCGGAAGAAGGTCTCAACATTCGGATACACGCAACGCTAAATAAACGGACCATGGCTGCCGATAGCCTGGATTTTCTGGCATCTATTTGCAAAAAATATGGCATGACATTCAATTATTCTGAAAATGGCTTGCCCGATATTGAAAAGATGGATTCTGATTTTCTTCTATCCAGCGAAGAAACCATGGACTTCTACAAGCAATACGATGGTTTGAAACAGAAGGGGTATCCCATCGTATCGTCTAATATTGCTGTGGATTATGCTGAGAAGTGGCCGCTCAAGGATCGAACCACGATTTACAAGTCCGATGTGCCAAATCTGGATAAAGAAAGTTATTTTGATTGTACGTTGGGGCGCAATCAGTGTTTCGTCACGGCTCAGGGCAGCGTCTATTCCTGCTCTAAGCGGTGGGGTGACGGTGAAAACGCATACGATGTCGGTTTCAAGGCCGCCTGGGACAATCTTGAAAAGCTGGATTGTGTTGCCTGCAAGGAACTCGGTACGATTGAACAATCCCTTATTACTGCTATGCAGCCACGGGGGTTCATCAATGGTATCTTCAATTTTGTCCTGCGTTGATTGAAAAAATCTTCTTTGGAAGAGTGTTGATTGTCAGGTCAAAAACCAAAATCCATCCGTGATTTAACGGTTCTTATAACCGGCGCATCGAGCGGAATCGGTGCAATATAGGTGAGCCTTACATATGTTGCATAATTGAGTAAGTACTTTAGAATGGTTCAATAATTGAATACACACTGTAGACATTATTAATCATGAGCATTGGCCACACCCTCCGCCGATATCTTATAGACGCACAGATAGGTATGCGGCTTCTAAAATACAATATCAACAAGAAACCGTTCCCGTTGGTTACACACTTATTAGTAACCAATCGCTGCAACCTTAAGTGTTTCTACTGCTATCCGCAGGTTTTTACGAGAGAGATTGTCGACGAATCGCTTGATGACTGGAAAAAAACAATCGATAAATTCGCGGAGATGGGCACAAAGGTTTTTGTGATCTTAGGGGGTGAACCGCTCATTCGAACTGATATTGGCGAGATTATTGAGTACGCGTGGAGCAAGAACACGATTGTTGAGCTAATCACGAACGGCTACTTCGTTAGCAAAAGGCTGAAACACCTGAAATATCTAGACAGCCTTTGCTTTAGCCTAGATGGCAATGAGGCACAAAACGATGCCGTGCGCGGCAAAGGCAGTTATAAGAAAGTACTTGAGGCGATTGATTTGGCGAAGAAAGAAGGCATTAATTGTCGCATCCATGCGGTTATTACCCGGGAAACAACCAAATCACTGCTTGAGCTATGTGAACTCGCCAAGAAATTAGATATTACGATTAATTTCACCCAGGCAACCATTCATACAGACGACCCCGATGCAACCCTGACCGAAGAAGAACTGCTGTACTCCCTTAATCTACTTAAGGAATTAAAGGAAAAAGGGTATCCAGTGACAAACTCTATATCGGCCATAAATTATATCAAGAACTACCCGCTAAAACACTATGGTATATTTAAATCCAAAGACGTGCCTATTGAAGCCCGCGATAAAATCAAAAAATGCCGTCGCCCCTATTTGACAAATTATGTGGATGCCGATGGCACCCTTTATCCTTGTGCTAACCTTTGGCACAAGGGGGAGAATTCTATTAAAGATGGGGGCATCGAAGCAGCATGGAAGCGTCAGACGGAGATGGATTGTTATTCCTGTGATATCCTGGGCGAAGCTGATATGAATAACTTGCTTTATATGTCACCGAAAAGTATCGCAACTGCGATTGGTCATCGCTGGTTTAAACGATCACGCAGCTCAGAACAGCCTAGCTCTACGCTAGCAAAATAAAAATTGTAAATTATCATGAATGAAACAACAGATTGTTCTTATTGTCACGACGACCTCAAGGTAAGTGTGACAGTTGCAAACATACTTACCAAGTGCAAATACCACCGTCGCATCGGTCAGGAATACAAGCCTGATGAGATTGCTCCTGAAGGCCTTTGCCGAGCAATGTTTTACCGCGCCTATCCAACCGCTCTTGCCATCTTGTATCATGGTAAGCCAAAAAAATTCTGGTTTCGCGGTTTTGGCAAAGACACGGCGGTCGTATCTTGTCCTGCAAAAAATGGCGTAAAGGTAAAGATAACATCGCGTGAAAAATTACCTGCCCCCATTCGATTGCTGAAAGAACTTGCCGAAGAAGCTTTAAAACTGGTGCTACGGGGATACGATGCCCCATTCCGTGAAGTTGCTCTAGAGGTAGTTGAGGCCGGTTCATCTTGCCCGAAAGGATATAGCGTAGGCCAAAAATACTACTTTAATACGGATGATACCAAGGAACTGTGCCCGGCGGCCTTTTCCACCACATACCCTTACATGAATTACCTGGCCAAGACGAAGCGCGCTACGGGTAAACCTTGCTCCATGAAGGTTCATTGCCCAGATTTCGTTGGCGTGACATTTGATGTTAAAGTCGAATAGTCCTGCACGATGAGCCAAGCAGAGCAATTGAAGGTATTTTAAATGAACCAAGAGAACAGTATTTGCACATCGTGCAATATTGATAACCTAGAGGTGACATGCGGAGATGAATCCTTTAATGCCAAGGACGTCCTGCCAGAAGGTCTGTGTTTCTTGAACTTTCACCAGATTTTTCCATATATAAAAACTCTAACATCAGGGGGTTGGTTTAACTGGGTCGGTCACGATGAACATGTAATCGTCAAATGTCCTTCAATGAAGGGGATTGCCACTCATGTAAAAGCGCCAACCAAGACTGAACCAGATGTTCTGGAATGTGAAGTTATGGAAGATAAGAGTGGCCAGTGTTTTCGCGGCCACAAAATGGGTGATAAATTTCGTTTTGATATTAGAGTTGAAAATCTTAAGCGTTTAGAAACGCTTCACAATCTGTTTCCTGACCTGATGAACGTTTCAACCGAACAGCATTATTCCGGCGAAATGCAGAATAAGCTGGGCGAAGTAACGCAAACCGTAAAGTATTCGGTGGACTTTACGAAAGCGCCGAGCGAAGCAAGCTGAAGGAAAGACTTTTCGAATTATTTATAATTTGCTATAGCCACGGCACTAATTTACCCCGACTACTGCAGTCACATTTCGTGAACATATCAAGCCCCATAAATAACCAAGTGCTCCAGCCATGTTGAAATCAAAAGACCAAGAATATTTCAAAAATTCTTGTATCGTGCTGACCGGAGCGACTTCGGGTATTGGGCGTGCAATGGTCGACAGCCTAATTTCTATCCCTGAGATAAACCTGATACTTGTTGGCAATAATACAATACGATGCCAGGAATTGGTTGAAGATACAAAGTCCTATGGCGATCGGTGCAAGGTTATTCAGGCCAATTTTAGCGAACCCGGCTCTGTCGAAAAGCTGGTAAATCAAATTGACGCACCTAATCAGCGACTCATTTTAATTAACAATGCTGGTTTGGGTGCCTACACCAATTTTGCTGATCAGGATATGGCGTCGCTAAATGATATTATTATGGTGAATATTTATTCATTGGTTATGCTCACCAACAGTCTAATGCCGTTAATTACAAAAAATGGCGGCGGTATGCTTAACATTTCTTCCGTTGCCAGTCTTGTCCCATGTCCCGGCTTAGGTGTGTACGGCGCTTCAAAGACATTTGTCACCGATTTTTCCGACGCCCTTCGGGCGGAGCTTGCTGCTTTGGCTATCAATGTTGTGTGTTACCACCCAGCAGGAACCGAATCGCGCTGGTTCGAGCGCGCTACCGGCGGCGCCATGAAAACCCCACCCGTTGCCCCCGCAAGCGCAGAGGAAGTCGCGACCAAAGCACTGAGCGCACTGGCGCGGAATTCAACTAACCCCGTTCATGGGGTCTTTAACCTGGTCGCATCCAAAATTCTCAATACACTGCCCCGAGATATTGCTGCGCAAATTGTTTATAAGCGGACACAGAAAGTGTTGTCAAAATTAAAAGCCAAAAATCTTGATCAAATGGCTTTCGGAGAAGACTATGGGAATACTTAAAAGAGCGGCATTTCTGAAAAATCGCGGAAAGATACTTTCAAGCTTGCTCGCCTACAGGTACTTTGGCCGAAAACGCCCAATTTTTGCACATTTGCTGTTAACTAATCGCTGTAATCTCAAGTGTCGCTATTGCTTCGTCGATGTAAATACCATCTATGAATCGGATTTCACCCTTGAGGAATGGAAAGACACAGTGCGTGGCCTCCACCGGCGCGGCTGCGTTTCTATCTCGCTCATGGGCGGCGAGCCGCTGATGTTCAAGGAACTCGACGCCCTGATCGATTACATCAAATCACTTGGATTGAATGTGGATCTCACAACAAACGGCATTAGCCTCAGGAAGAAAATCGAGACGGTCCGCAAGGTCGATTCCATCATGGTATCGCTGGACGGCCGCGAACATGCGCACGACATCAATCGGGGAAAAAACTCCTTCAAGCATGCCATGGACGCAATTGAAGCGTTGAAAGAAAACAATATCCCTGTACGCGTCAATAGTATGGTGAACCGCCAGAGCCGGGAGGAGCTACCGTGGTTATTGAATTTTTCAAAAACCAACAAAATCCCCATTACCTTTAACATCACCAATGAATTTTCCGAGAGCAAGCGGGATTTTCAGGACGAAGTGATGCTGAACGAGGACGAGATTCGTGATTTCTATCGGGAACTTCGGGCCCGCATTACAGAAGATTCCGAGCTCGCTGATCTGGTTTTATTTTCCAACAAGACTATTGATCATGTAATCAACTATCCAAAACCGTTTAACGAACTGATTCTCAAGGAACCGGGCAAGAAACTTAAACGCAACGACATGTGCTGGTTTGGTCAGGTCTGGGTTCATATCGACAGCAACGGTGATATCATACCGTGTTCCACGCTGTGGAATTTACCAGATAAATTTACGCCCAAAAACATTCGCGAACACGGACTGTCAGATGCTTTGGAGAACGCAACGAAACTTCCATGCCAGACATGTTACTGGCCAGCACCCCATGAATGGAAAGAGGTAACAACCTTGCGTGGCGTCCTCAACAGGATTGGCACCACGATTGTTCAACTTAAACAGTAACTGTTGCTGGTGGCCTTTGTTCGATTGGAATTAAGATAAGATGAGTCGCACAAGCAGAACTTGAATAGAGAGAAAATGTCGAGCAGACCTATCGCATTGTTGTCGCTATCCGATTTTTCAAACGTCCGTGAAAATGCGCAAGCTTTGACGGATGCCGGTTGGACAATTGTTGCCTCTCGAGAAACCGTTGATGTCCTGCAAGAGGCGCAAATTCCGGTAACGCCAATTGAGGATTATCTGGATTTCTATCAGGAACTTCCATTCCCTCCCACGCTACATCCGCAAATCGAACATGCACTGACCATGGATGCAGATAAGCGTATCGATATGGTTTATGTTGTGCCCTACCAAACAGATATTGGACTTGATGTGGGTGGCCGAACATTGTTGGCATTGGCCGCCAAGGGAGAACGCCTGCCGGTCATGACGCCAGCCGATTTTGCGAGTGTGGTTGCAGAGATCGCCGCAGAAGGAGAAGTCTCTGAAAACACCCGGTCTCGTTTAATCCGTTTGGTTTATACCGAACTGGCGCAGTTTTATGGGGCCCTTTCGGGAGATGGGGATGTTCCCATGCACCTGTCTGCCCCTCGTGAAATTATGCACGGCGAGAATCCGTATCAGGAATCGGCGGCGCTTTATCAGGTGACGGACTGGAATGACCCGTTGGGAATTGCAAAGTTTGCCTGGCATTCAGAAACCTTGCCGTGCTTTACGAACCTTGCCGATATGGATGCCCTCATCAATACCATGGTCCTTGCAAATCTGGCCTCGGCTGAACGTCTTGGTGCCGCTCCCCATGCGGCCATCGGGGCAAAACATGGCAATCCCGTAGGCATGGCGTTTGATGACAATGATCCCGGTGCGGCCATAGAGCGTGCCTTGTTCGGCAGCGCACGGTCCGTATGGGGCGGAGAATTTATCGTTAATTTTCCGGTCGATGCTCAATTGGCGGAGCGGCTGGTAAGCAGTCAGGATCGGCATGACCGGCTCGGTAATGGCAACTGGATGCTGGACGTTGTTTGCGCACCGTCGTTTACCGATGAGGCACGCGCCATTATTGGCAAGCGGCGCGCCCGCAAGGTGATGGAAAACCCTAGCCTTGCCAATCCCGCATTGGCTGCTCATCCGTGGCAATACCGCCATGTGCGCGGTGGTTTTTTGCGCCAACCCATCCATGATTACGTACTTGATTTTCAAGCCTGTGAACGGATGGGGGGCGAGTTGGACCGCCACGCCACAATTGACCTTCTTATTGCATGGTCTGTGGCTTGGACGTCAAATCACGGCGGCAATGAGGTCGCGCTGACAAAAGACGGTGTTCTTCTTGCTTGTGCAGGCGGGCCATCTACGGTGGAAGCGACCCAAACGACCCTGACCCGCGCCCGCGCCAATGGTCATGATGTAACCGGGGCGGCGTTTGCGGCAAATGCGTTTTTCCCCTTCACCGACGGGCCTGAATTACTATGCGCAGCCGGTGTTACGCGCGGCTTGGTGCCGGCGGGGGGGCGCAACGAAGATCTTGTCCGGAAGTACTTTTCGGAGCACGGCGTTTTCATGGTCTATTTGCCCGGGGAATATCGTGGTTTTTCTAGGCATTAGAGGGGAGTCGGATAGGGCATGTTGTGCGAGATCACGACCAATGGCTTTTACATTCGCGGCAGGGGTTCATTAATGATATCTTCAATTTTGTCCTGCGTTGATTAATTATCGGGATATGAATGTCTTTCGGGGGTAACCGTAGTTTGTCTAGCCAGATTCCAAAATCAATTCGTGATCTTCGTATTCTGATTACCGGCGCGTCGAGCGGCATCGGTGCCACCATCGCCGAACGCTTGGCCGGTGAAGGCGCCAATCTTGGCCTGATGGGTCGTGACGGTGACAGGCCGGCGCACATGCCACGGCTTATCCCGGCGACCTGACGGACTCAGCCTATTTGTCACAAACGATTGAAGAATTTTCAAAAGCAAACGATGGCATCGATGTCGTTATCCATGCCGCCGGGATCGGCCTGCGTGATAGTTACAATGGTGCCGCGATTGAGGATGAACTCGACATTATTGATCTCAACATGAAGGCATCGATGGCATTTCTAAAATCGGTTGTCCCGGTGCTTGCCGACAGGGACTGGGGTCACTTTGTAAACCTTAGTGCACTTGGGGCTT
>CAZJED010000012.1:24288-32206 GCA_964544965.1 uncultured Enterobacteriaceae bacterium | reverse complement strand
GTCTTTTCTAAGATATAAATTATCTTGATCGCAGGTCACAACTCCAGCAGCATCTTGTCCGCGATGCTGAAGAACTGTTAAACCATCATAAATAGCCTGATTAACTGAAGTTTTTGCAACAATGCCGATTATTCCGCACATAATAAATCTACTGAAATATAATTAAACACTATTTATCTACACTCTCATATGAATGATATTTTGTTACCGACTCTCCCAAAAAACTAGAGCTCCATACACTAATATTCTCAAATGGCTTCATCAGTTTAGATTCTTCCCACCAAGCTTCTTTCGGTAAAGCCGTAAAACCGGCTAAAAAAACAACAACCGTCACGATAAGCACTCCTAACCCCATACCAAAAAAAAGCCCTAATATCCTATCAGCTGCTGTTAGGCCGGTTTTGCCTAATAATTTAATCACAAAATAACTTAAACCACTCAATATCAACAAGCATAAAATAAATAATACAACGAATGCCAGAATAATTCTTAACATCGGTGTATCGATATAGTTATCTAGGTAAGGTGATAAATAAGGCACTAACTTAACAGCCAAACCTAAAGAAACTAACCAAGCGACAAACGAAAAAATTATATTTAGAAATCCATATATAACACCAACTATAGTCGGCAACAATACCACACACAAAATAGTTATATCTGCCGTCATCATAATATATAGTTAATTTTCATTAATTTTAAAAATTTATGGGTATTTCTTAACGATGCCGTTTAACTCCATTTTATCTTTTATTTCTTCGCGCAATTTATTTGCATCAACCTCATCATATTCTGGGCCTAAACATACTTGGTGCATAATTTTATTATTTTGAGTTATCGGATTAATAAAAGAACGAAAACCTGCGTCCTTTGCTCTAAGATTTAATTTTTCTGCATTTTTTTTATTTGAAAAACTACCTATTTGTACAACCCAATTCATTTGCCCCACTTCATTTGTTCTTAATGCACCATTCTTAGAAGGAATCACATTAGCTGCTGCCTCAGGTATCTGTTCAACTACTGCTGCCTCAGGTATCTGTTCAACTGAAACACCATATTCAACATTTTTAATATCCAATTCCTGATTAGCCTCATCTACTGGTTTTAATTTTGAAACAAATTCTGAATTTTCTGAACCGGATGAATTATTTTTATCTTCTTTAACTAAATTTACAGGCTCAGTTAAAAATATTGGAATAAATATGACAGCAAGCGAGACAAGAACAATTATTCCAATCAATCTTTCTTTTAATTTTTGATCCATTATTGTAGAAAAATAGTCAATTTATGTATTGTATCGCAGAACCGACTGTATAGAAGGATCCAGTAATAACGATTCGATCATCTGGCATTGATAATTTACAGATTTTATCTAGCGCTTCCTTCACGCTTGTATATTCAGAGACATTTTCATCTCCACCAAAAGACCTTAACTCTGAGGTCAGTATTTTTGCTTCGATCCCCCTATTATGTGAAATTGTCACAAAATGCCAGCTGCTTGCAACTTCTTTTAATTCTTTTATAACCAATCGATGATCTTTATCTTTTAACATCCCTAAGATTATATGAGTTCTTCCTTGGCATGAAATCATCTTTAAATTATTGACTAATGCTTTCATTGACTCACGATTATGCGCAACATCTAGGATTTTCGGGATATCTCCAGGAATAATTTGAAATCTTCCTGTAAGACGGAAACTGCCTAAACCTTGTTTAATATCATCTACACTTACTGGATATTCATTTTGAATTTTATTTAATACCATCAGTACACCAGATGCATTTTGTATTTGAAAATCGCTATACTTCATTGGTCTTGGTAATCCTTCTAAACACATGTCCGGTGTACTCCATGACCAAGAAATATCGTCATAATCAAACCAATATTCCCGTCCTAACAATGATATTGGGGTGCCTAATGCTTCTGAACAATTTAATAAGCTTTGTGGTGGATTTGGGTCGGAACAAATTGCAGGAGCAAGATTCCTAAAAATACCAGCCTTTTCGCGCCCTATAGTCTCGCGATCATTGCCAAGCCATTCTTGATGATCAATATCTATACTCGTAACTAATGCTGCGTCGGCATCTAGTATGTTAACGGCATCAAGCCTACCTCCTAATCCAACTTCTAGTATCGCAAGCTGAACATCATGCTGTCGAAAAAGATCTAATGCCGCAAGCGTACCAAATTCAAAATAGGTAAGTGAAATATCGCCTCTAGCTCTATCTATACGATCAAAAGATTCACATAGCTCGGCATCACTAACACTTATTCCGTTAATACAAATACGTTCATTGTATCGTAGTAAATGAGGTGAGGTATAACGACCAACTTTATAGCCTGCATTAAGCAAAATACGATCAAGCAAAGCAATGCTTGACCCCTTGCCATTTGTACCTGCAACACTGATAACATTATAGGATGGATTTAATAAACCCATATTATTAGCTACTCTTCTACAACGCTCTAAACCTAACTCAATAGCGGTAAAGTGTAAACTTTCTTGCCACTGCAACCATTTTTCTAAGCTTCTAAATCTTAATCGATTAGCGCTTACATCATTCATTTTTTTTAGTTTACTCTTCATAAATGTTATCTAAATTACATCAAAGAATTAAACCGTGAATTCTTGGTGCGTTAGTATTGAAATAATTTCACTAATTCTAGTACGAAGTTGCCTACGATCTATAATCATATCTATATCTCCATGTTCAAGCAAAAATTCACTGCGTTGAAATCCATCAGGTAACTTTTCTCTAACGGTTTGCTCTATTACTCTCGGTCCAGCGAACCCAATTAATGCATGCGGTTCAGCAATATTGATATCGCCTAGGCTTGCAAGGCTTGCGGAAACACCTCCAGTAGTAGGATTAGTCATTACTGAAATAAATGGTAATTTATGCTTACGAAAGATTGCGAGTGCTGCTGCCGTCTTGGCCATTTGCATCAACGAAAATAAAGCTTCTTGCATTCTCGCTCCTCCACTTGAAGAAAAACAGACCAAAGATGCATTTAGTTCTATAGCTTTTTCAACAGCGAGGACAAATTTTTCTCCTACAACTGAGCCCATTGATCCTCCCATAAAACTAAATTCAAAAGCACAGGCAACTATGGGGAGTCCTTTTAAGTTTCCAGAAATAACAACTAAGGCTTCGTTTTCACTTGTATTTTTCTTGGCCTGACTTAATCTATCTTTATATCGTTTAATATCACGGAATTTTAGAATATCAATAGGATGTATATTGCTACCGATTTCTTTTCTAGATTCTTCGTCTAAAAAAGATTCAAGACGACTCCGTGCTCCAATTTTCATATGATGATTACACTTAGGGCACACCTCAAGATTTTTATCTAATTCTTCGCGGTAAAGTACCTCTCCGCAATCGTCGCATTTCGTCCACACACCCTCTGGAACAGTACGGCGGCCATTACCGTCAGTCTTTATTCTTGAAGGAAGTATTTTTTTAAACCAATTCATTATTTAATTTATTAAATATCGTCTAATGCCTTTCGTAATGATCTAATAAAAGACGATACTCCTTGAATCATCTCTTCTGTATTCCCGGTATATTCAGCAATTTTTTCAACTAATGCGCTACCAATTACCACAGCATCACTAATTCTACCTACGGCCTGAGCAACCTCTGCATCCTTAATACCAAAACCAACCGCCAATGGTAACGTTGTTTTTGTTCTTATTTCTTTTATTTTTTCCTCGACCTTTTTTGTATCCAATTGATTACTGCCCGTTACTCCTTTTAAAGAAACATAATATAAGAAGCCAGAAGCAGCATCACAAATCCTGCTAAGACGATTGCCAATTGTTGTTGGTGATAAAAGAAATATTTGGTCAATATCATGCAATTTTAAAGCTTCTCGTAACTCTGCAGATTCTTCTGGAGGCAAATCAACTACTATAAGACCATCAACACCGGCTTTTGAGGCTTTCTCTAAAAATTTACTATAGCCCATTATTTCAATAGGATTTAAATAACCCATTAAAATTATCGGTGTTACCTTATCTTTAATTCTGAAATCTTTAACAATATTAAACACATCATCTGTGTTTGTTTTTTTTGCCAAAGCGCGTTCGCTAGCACGTTGAATTACTGGGCCATCTGCCATTGGGTCAGAAAACGGCACTCCCAATTCAATTATATCTGAACCCGCATCAACTAATTTATGCATCAAAGTAGCTGTAACGCTAGGTGAAGGATCTCCTGCCGTTAAAAAAGGTATAAGCGCCTTTTTATTATTTTTTTTTATAGTGTCGAAACACTCTTCAATTCTGCTCATAATCGATTTTACATTAGATAAAATGTAGTTAATATTTTAGTAAGTCGTAAAACAAACTATTTAAGGTGCATGTATTTTATAAGCCTAATTTATATTGAAGTAACTCAATTGCCATATCGGGAATTTCTTCATGGTCTTTTGACTCATTAGATAACAACCACTGATCGATATCCTTTTTCTTGACGCTAAGCAACTGCGCCAACTCACTACGATCTAGTCTACGTTCAGCCATTATTTCAATCAAACGATCACGATTATTCATTCATTATCCCAAATTCATATTGTTATTCCTTCATGCGTTGCAACTGTCTGAATATCCTTGTCGCCACGACCCGATAAGTTGGCAACTATTATCTCATTTTTGTCCATTTCCGGGGCAATTTTTGATGTGTAGGCAAGTGCATGACTTGATTCTAACGCAGGGATTATCCCCTCAATTTGACATAAGTCGTGAAACGCCTGAATTGCCTCGTTGTCTGTGACTGATACGTAACTGGCTCTTCCAGTATCTTTGAGCCAAGCGTGTTCCGGACCAACTCCCGGGTAATCTAAACCAGCTGATATTGAGTGTGTTTCAATTATTTGACCGTAGTCATCTTCCATAAGATATGTGCGATTACCATGTAGTACACCTGGTTTGCCGGCACTTAATGGTGCAGCATGTTTACCTGTATTAAGCCCGTCTCCTGCGGCCTCAACACCAAAAAAAGAAACTTCTTTATCATCTAAAAAAGGATGGAAAAGACCAATAGCATTAGAACCGCCACCAACGCAAGCAACCAAGGTGTTTGGTAATTTTCCTGTCTGTGTATAACATTGCTCTTTAACTTCTCGACCAACAACTGCATTAAAGTCCCTCACCATTGTTGGATAAGGGTGTGGACCAGCAACTGTTCCTATAATGTAAAACGTTTTATCCACATATGTTACCCAATCTCGCATTGCTTCGTTTAAAGCATCCTTTAAAGTTTTAGATCCTGCCTCAACTGGAACAACAGTAGCTCCTAAAAGTTTTATTCGAAAAACATTGATGGCTTGTCTCTTTATATCTTCAACACCCATGTAAACAACACACTCCATTCCATATCTTGCGGCGACAGTTGCTGTTGCAACACCGTGTTGCCCCGCACCTGTTTCAGCAATTACTCTTTGTTTTCCCATTTTCTTAGCCAATAAAGCTTGGCCAACGGTGTTGTTAATTTTATGGGCGCCCGTATGATTTAAATCCTCTCTTTTCAAATAAATTTGTGCCCCTCCTAATTTTTCACTCCATCGTTTTGCATGATAGAGCGGTGAAGGCCTCCCAACATAATGTTTCAAATCTGAAATAAACTCTGCATTAAATTCAGGATCATTCTTATATTTTTTGTATGCTTGCTCGAGCTCCTCTAATGGACCCATCAAAGTTTCAGCCACAAAACGTCCGCCATACAAACCAAAATGACCGTCTTTATCTGGCATACAACCAAATGAATCACTTTTTTTAGTATTGATATTATTATTAAGTTTAGACATTCAAAGTTACGTTAATAAATTCTTTTATTTTATTTGGATCTTTTCTTCCTTTTTCAATTTCGACACCGCCACTAACATCAACAGCATATGGAGAAATTTGCTTTATTGCATCTTTCACATTACTGGCATTAAGTCCTCCTGCCAATATTATAGGTTTTCTTAAATTTTTTGGAATCCTGCCCCAATTAAAAATGGTGCCAGTGCCGCCTGCCAACCCCTCTACATAAGTATCTAGCAGTAATGCTTTTGCTGAAAAATATTTTTCCACTTCTTCCGGCAAATTTATTTCTTCATCCATTCTTATAGCCTTAATATAAGGTTTATTATACAAAGCGCAAGCTTGTTCCGATTCGTCTCCATGGAATTGAAGTGTATCAAGAGAAACTTTTTCTAGCACAGTATCGATAAACTCTTTATCTGAGTTGACAAACAAACCAACACAATTGACAAATGCTGTTACATTCTCAACAATTTCCCTTGCCTTATTAATACTAATATAACGTGGACTGTTTTTATAAAAAACTAGCCCAATTGCATCAGCACCCGCATTTACAGCAGCTTTTGCATCCTCAAGATTAGTAATACCACAAATCTTTACACGAGTCCGATACATAAATCTTCTTCCTTCAATTAACGTTATATTCTATGTCTAAAAATTATTGAATTTAAAATTATCGATAAGTTTTTTTGGTCTTGGAATTGAGTAACACTTCGGATATTCAATATTAACCAAATATAAGCCATCGGGTTCAGCTGTAACAGTTGCCGCTTTTCTATCCTTTGCATTCAATACATCTGCTACCCACTTTATTTTTTCTTTACTTGTGCCTACAGCTATTAATACGCCTGCAATGTTTCTTACCATATGATGGAGAAAGCCATTAGCACAAACCGTTATCACAAAAAAATCTTTTATCTTGCTAATCTCTAGTTCATAAATTCTTCTAACAGGAGATTTTGATTGGCATGAAACTGCTCTAAAAGAGGTAAAATCATGCTCTCCTAAAAGGCATTTCGACGAATCGACCATCTTTTTTAAATCTAGCTCCTGACATTCCCATGTGACTAGTCCATTTAGTATGGCTGGTCTAGACCGTCTATTTAGTATTAAATACTGATAGGTCCTGTTCTCAGCGGTAAATCTTGCATGAAAACTATTATCAACATTTAATGCCCAGATAATCGAAATATCCTTTGGTAATTTTGAATTCGCACCCAAAATCCAACTATGGAGTTCACGTTCAGATGATGTTTCAAAGTGAATAACTTGTTGTATTGCATGAACACCTGTATCAGTCCTTCCAGCACAATAAACTTTAACTATTTCGTCCGCAATAGCAGAAAGAGCTGATTCGACTATTTCTTGAATTGTTGGTGAGATACTTTGCTTCTGCCAACCATAGTAATTACAGCCAGCATATTCGATACCTAGTGCGATTTTCATACTTATTTTTTCTGATTCGTCTAGCTAAAAAAATAACCAAAGTAATAATCAGTAACTAGATTTTTTGTATTAGATCTGTCAATCAATTAAATTTGATCTAATAGAATTTGGGCCTGTTTACGTTGTTCTTCATCGCCCTCAGTCATAACTTCGTCTAAAATTGTCTTTGCATTATCATTGTCAGATACCTCGACATAAGCTTTTGCAAGATCGAGTTTCGTAGCTATTACATCTTCTGCAGTTAAATCCTCTGACTGAGCTACTTGCTCAACAAAATCAGCGTGGCTATCTTCTTCCTGACTATTTTTACCGGAAATATCCTCGTCATCATCTAGAGATATTTCTAGTTCGATGCCTTCGTCATCGTCCTCCTTCTCAGTCTCTTCGGAAGAAGAAATTTCGTTATCATCACTGCTGTCAAGATCGCCTATTTCAAGATCAAATTCTGTAGCTTCAAGATTATCTGATGACCCATCAAGAGCTTCTATTTCTTCGCTACCGTCATCGTCGTCTTCTGAAATACTAAGGTCAATTTCAAAATCATCGTCTCCGTCTGCAGATGGAAGTTCGATATCGACACTCGAAACCTCATCGACTGCATCAACAACCATTGTTTCATCTTCGCTGCCCTCATCGACTGCACCAACAACCATCGTTTCATC
>CAZJED010000012.1:14341-24186 GCA_964544965.1 uncultured Enterobacteriaceae bacterium | reverse complement strand
TGCCATCGTCAGCAACAATCATTGTTTCATCTTCGCTGCCCTCATCGACTGCACCAACAACCATCGTTTCATCTTCGCTGCCATCGTCATGTATCGATAAAGGCGAAGTAGTCATTTCTTGCCACATTGTTACAGTTTTATCCCACGTCTCACTTTCGGTGCCAAATTTATCATTTACAGTTTTGGCAACTTCCTCGTAGTGTTCTTTATTACCTGCGGTATAAAATACTTCTAATAACTTTAGATGCAATTCTTCGTTATTTGGATCTTTTTTAATGGCTGCACGAACCGATTTTTCTGCCTCTTCAAACTGTTCAAACGCAATATATGTATTAACTTCATCCATAAATTTATTTGGGTCTTCTTCAAATGACGTTTTATCATCATCATCAAATGGTATTTCACTATCTTGCGTTTTTTGTGGGGCAATGATCGTTTCTTCTTCACTTGAAGTTATGCTTTCAGGGCCTTGGGTGGCAGCGGCATCGTCCATTAAACTGGAAACTTCTTTTTCAATTTCAGCAAGTTCTGCATCATCAATTGGTTCAATCTCAACTGTTTCGACAGGTTCTTTTCTGAATCGCAGCACTATAAGTAGAAGTATTAATATAGCGAGAATTGCAATGCCAATCTTGCTTAAAAATATGCTTTTAATGGTTTCAATAATTGTGCCAAATGGGCCAAGCGCTTCTTGTACCAATGCTGCATCACGCTCAACCGATTTTGCGTAATCGCCATCTACTTCTGTAGATGGCTCAATCACTTCACTAGCTACTTCTTCTTCAAATCCTTCTTCTTCTTCAAATCCTTCTTCTTCTTCAAATCCTTCTTCTTCTGCAGTTACTTCTTCCTGAGGAGCATCTAATTCAGATTCTTCAAATGCCGAACTGCTTTCGTCTTGAACTATTGCGCCCTCATCTTCTTGAGTAGCTAACTGAGCTTGATATGCGGCTAATTCATCATCTTTAAGTGACAACAATGGTTTAAGTTGTTCAATAAGCGTTTCGAGTTCTTTTAGTCTTGCTTTTAGTTCAATATTTTCTTGAGTAAGTGTTTCTATTGTTTCTTCTGCTACTAACAAATCATTAGATTTAGTTGATTCAGGTTCTCCCGTTTCCTGAGTTGCTTCAACTCCGTCATCTGCAACAACCAATCTTAGTTCAGGATCTGCTGTAGCAGTTTCGTCTGCATCTGTCACGATCTGAGGTTGTTCTGTCAAAATGGATGTCTCTTCTGAAAACGCTACATCTCCCCAAGCAGCATGATGAGATCTAACTTTGTTAAGAGCTTCAGTTGCTGTTAATTCATTTATCATGGTTTCATCAGGTATTCGAAGAACGTAGCCTCCTTTTAATCCATTTATATTTTGATTAATAAATGCTTCTGGATTTGCTCTAAATATAGCTATCATCATCTTATTCAAATTAATTGACTTATCAGGGCGTGTTTTATCTGCAATTTCAGATAAGGTGTCCCGTCTCGCTGTCGGACCATAATCACTGCCTGTAAAATTTGTTGCTAGCGAGTATGTAGATGCTTCGGGTTGCTGAGATATCTCTTCTGAAATTGGGGTTTGGGTAGTCTCTACAGCAATCTCTTCTGGTTTTGTTTGTTCTTCTATCCTTGTGCGGAAATCGTAGGATGGAGGATCCAATAGAATAGTATATTCTCGCAATATACGTCCATTTGACCAGTTAACTTCTATTAAAAAATTTAAAAATGGTTCCCTGATGGGTGCTTGAGTCGAGATACTTATGTAGTCAGGACCATCATCAACTGAACGCTGTAAATTAAATTTCAGTTTCCCTAAAAGGAAAGGGCGGTCTACCCCCGCTTTTGCAAACGCGTTACCATCTGCTAAATTAATCTTGAGAGAATCGAGTTCATCGGGTGATGGCGATAACAATTCAATTCGACCCTTTAAAGGCTGATTTAGGGTTGAATTGACAGCCACATCACCTAAACCCAGCGCATATAAGGCAACTGGGCTAAGTAATAAAAAGATGAATATATGTAAACTACGCCTCATAAAAACTTGCCAATATACATTATAATTATCTGCTAACTATAAACTATATGTGGCTTTTTACCAGAATTTTGGCTATTTGGATGGAATTAAGGGCAGCCCCTTTACGGACATTATCCGCTACTACCCACATATTTAGCCCTCTGGGATGAGAAATATCCTCCCGAATTCTCCCTACAAAAACGGAGTCTTTACCAGCAGCCTCGGTAGCGGTCGGATAACCGCCATCCTCATGCGAATCAAGCACAATTACCCCGGGCATTTCTTCCAGCAATTTTCTGGCGGTTTTAACCTCAATTTTTTCTTTAGTTTCAATATGTACCGCTTCAGAATGCCCATAAAATACGGGCACTCTAACAGCAGTCGGATTCACTAAAATTGAATCATCCTCAAAAATCTTTTGTGTCTCCCAGACCATTTTCATCTCTTCTTTCGTATATCCGTTATCCTGAAATGCATCAATGTGAGGTAAAACGTTAAATGCAATTTCTTTTGGATACACGTGTGGAGTTTGTCTATTAAAATGTTTTTTAAGCTTCTGACTTAATCTCCATGCTGCTTGATTAGCTTCTGGATCGTGATGAGTATGGTAATCGTTTAGAGTCAAGAAGGCGCATATAGCTTCAATTTCACACCCAACCTGCCAACTTAGTTCGGAAAGCGCTGCCGTACCTGTTCCCGAGACAGCCTGATAGGTACATACATTAATACGTTCAATCCCTACCGCATCATAGATTGGCTTTAATGCCACCAGCATCTGAATCGTTGAGCAATTTGGATTGGCGATGATGCCTCTATTTTTATAATCACCAATAGCATGAGGGTTTACTTCGCTCACAACTAACGGGATATCATCTTCATAACGAAATTTTGAGGTGTTATCGATTACAACGCATCCGGCATCAACTGCCTTTGGTGCATAGATAGCAGAAACGGATGCCCCCGGTGAGAAAAGTCCTATATCGGCTAAATTAAAATCGAAAGTTTCCAGATCGCCGACAATCAGCTCGCTATCTTTAAATGGTATGCGTTTGCCAACAGAACGACTGCTGGCTAAAGCATAAACCTTATCAAGAGGAAAATTACGTTCCTCTAAAATTGACAGCATGGTTCTGCCAACCATACCTGTCGCGCCAACAACGGCAACATTGTATTTTTTTTCTGTCATGATTTTTACATTAAATACATTTTAATAAATTATTTAGACCAATAAAGCTGATAAAGTTTTAATTACCGCATCACCCATCTCATCAGTTCCCACGCATGTCATACCATCAGAATGGATGTCTTTTGTCCTAAGACCATCTGTTAAAACCTGACTAACCGCTTGTTCTAATATATTGGCTAATTTCTCTTCGCCCAATGAATATTTCAATAACATCGATAACGACAAAATAGTTGCCAGGGGGTTTGCAATATTTTTACCGGCAATATCCGGAGCAGAACCATGTACCGGTTCATACATACCCTTACCATCACTGGCTAATGATGCTGAAGGCAACATGCCAATTGAACCAGTAAGCATAGATGCAAGGTCCGATAAAATATCGCCAAACATATTAGTCGTCAAAATAACATCGAACTGTTTCGGTGCTCTCACCAGCTGCATCGAAGCATTATCTATATACATGTGTTGTAACTCTACTTCCGGATAATCTTTTGCCATCTCACTAACGATTTCACGCCATAATTCTGTTGCCTCCAATACATTGGCTTTATCAACTGAACACAAACGGCCTTGGCGCTTCCTCGCAGTTTCGAATGCAACTTTGGCGATACGTTTAATCTCGTTTTCATTATAAACAAGCGTATTAAACCCCTCGCGTTGTCCATCATCGAGTTCTCTAATGCCACGAGGATTGCCGAAGTAAATACCACCGGTAAGCTCTCGAACTATCATTAAATCAAGACCGCTAACAACTTCTTCATTCAATGTAGATGCCTGCGCTAATTGCGGGAACAAAAAGGCGGGGCGTAAATTTGCAAATAGAGCAAGTTCAGCTCGAATTGCCAATAACCCTCTCTCCGGACGAAGCTTGCGATCAATTGATTCCCATTTTGGACCGCCGACTGACCCCATCAGTATAGCGGTTGATTCCTTAGCTTTTCTTATCGTCTCTTCCGGTAAAGGAACACCGCCTTCATCAATAGCACCGCCACCAATTAATCCATAATCTAATTCTATGGCTAAGTGGCCTTCTGCATTAAAAAAAGACAATATTTTCTCAGCCTGAGCGACTATTTCTGGGCCAACACCATCTCCAGATAAAATTAAAATTTTCTTAGTCATTTGTTAATTGTTTAAGTTCCAAACATTATTTTTTGAAAAGGTAGGCAAGAATACATCTACGACATAAAAAGTCACGTATTTCCTAAAATAATTATCTTAGAAATATTTATTTTGTGACTCAGACAACCCCGCCGAATGATTCAAGTATACAAGAAAATGATAAAAAAATTGTGTGTCTAATTGGGATAATCAGGTGTGATACCGTATAATGATTATCATAAATTTATTTAAATACAACATTATATAAGCCCTACTTCGGAGGCAAAGAATGGGTCTCATCGAGCAGAAAATGCATCAGGTATACAAAATTCCACTGTACAGAGAATTAGATCTTAACAGGCTTAGATGGTTAGGTGGTTTGACTACAGTTCTAGGTGTCATATTACGTTCAAGTGGACTACCGCAAGAATTTGATTTTGGTCTCACTATTATCGGCGTAACATGTTTTATGGTTGTTGCCTATTTTGAAAAAGACACGATTTATTTGACTGTCTTTTTCGTGACTTTAGTAATATTAACAGCAGGCTTAATGAATATACTGTTAAATACATAATAAAATTAACTATATTGTAAGTATCAAGAACTATTCTTCAAAAAATTAAACCACTTAACGTTTTATTTAGATGAACCCTGAATTGGAAAAACTTCACGCCTACCCTTTTGAAAAACTGAAAAAGTTACTTAGCGAATGTAATGCCAACACCAAAAAACCATCTATAACGTTAGCGATTGGAGAACCGAAACATCAAACACCGAAGTTTATAACAGAAGAATTAAAGGCAAATATTGGTAATATATCAATATATCCAACAACACGCGGTACTAATGAATTAAAAACAACGATCATTGATTGGTTATGTAGACGATTTTATCTTTCTCATAAAACTCTTGATGAAGAAAGAAATATATTGCCCGTGAACGGAACAAGAGAAGCGCTTTTTTCCATTGCGCAAACCATAATAAATAAAAAAAATGTGAAGCCGATTGTTATGATGCCAAACCCTTTTTATCAAATTTATGAAGGTGCGGCTTTACTAGCTGGAGCAGAACCTTATTATCTAAATTGTATTGAAGAAAATAAATACATCCCTGATTTATCTCTAGTCCCAAAAGAAATTTGGGAACGCTGCCAACTATTTTATTTATGTTCGCCTGGTAATCCAAGTGGGGCTGTTGTTGATTTTGATTTTATAAAAGAACTGATGAAGCTTGCTGATAAATATAATTTTATTATTGCTTCCGATGAATGCTATTCAGAAATTTATTACGATGAGAAAAAGCCGCCCCTAAGTCTACTTGAATATGCTAAAAAACTTGGTAACACCGAATATAAACGTTGCCTGATATTTCATAGTCTTTCCAAACGTTCAAATGTGCCCGGACTACGCTCTGGATTTGTCGCGGGTGATAGTGAAATGATTGAAATTTTTTACCGCTACAGGACCTATCATGGTTGCGCAATGCCCCTGCATGTTCAAAAAGCAAGTATTGCCGCATGGAACGATGAAGAACATGTAAAAGAAAATCGAAATATATATAGAAAAAAATTTTTAAGGGTTTGCTGTGAGTTAGAACCAGTTTTGCCTGTATCACCTCCATCGGGTGGTTTTTATTTATGGCCTAAATTACCTAATTCTGATGTAGACTTTGCAAAAGAACTATATCAAAGTGAGAATGTCGAAGTATTGCCTGGTTCATATTTATCTCGAAAAATTGATAACATAAACCCCGGTAATAAACGCATTCGTATCGCTTTAGTTGCAGAAACTGATACATGCATTGAAGCTGCAAAACGAATCAAAAAATTTCTAGAAAACATGTATTAAAATATAAGGAAAAAAGATGGATAATTTAGAAAATTTTATTAATGAAGAATTTGATAAACGGGCAGAAATTGAACCAAATCAAGCTAATGACAAACTTAAGAATGTAATCAGCGATATTATTCAAAAACTAGATAATGGTGAATTAAGAATTGCGGAAAAAATCAATAAGGAATGGATTGTAAATCAATGGTTAAAGAAAGCTGTATTACTATCTTTTATTCTTGATGAAAATATTGTGATCTCAGGTAATCACACCAATTATTTTGATAAAATCCCAAACAAATTTTCTGATTACAACAAAAGTGACTTTACTAATACTGGTGCTCGTGTTGTTCCTACCGCCATTGTAAGACGAGGTAGTTTTGTTGGAAAAAATGTAGTGCTAATGCCAAGTTTCGTAAATATTGGAGCTTATGTTGATAGTGGTACTATGGTTGATACTTGGGCAACAGTTGGATCGTGTGCTCAAATCGGAAAGAATGTCCATTTATCAGGCGGTGTCGGGATTGGGGGAGTGCTTGAACCATTGCAGGCAAATCCAACTATAATTGAAGACAATTGTTTTATCGGTGCCCGCTCTGAGGTTGTTGAAGGTGTAATTGTAGGGGAAGGGTCGGTTATTTCGATGGGTGTTTACATTGGCCAAAGTACACGAATTTATGATCGCAACACAGGAAAAATTACCTACGGTTATATTCCGCCAGGCTCTGTGGTTGTTTCGGGCAATCTACCCTCTACAGATGGAAAATATAGTCTTTACTGTGCAGTAATAGTAAAAACAGTTGACGAAAAAACGCTAAGTAAAGTTGGTATTAATGAAATTTTGCGTGATCTGTAAATTCTACATCCTTCATTTCTATGATTACTCTATACGGTATAAAAAACTGTGACAGCATAAAAAAATCTCGTAAATGGTTAGATAAGAATTCGATTGAGTATGTTTTTCATGATTTTCGTATAGACGGCGTAAAAAAAACGATGATAAAAGAATTTATTGAGAATATAGATATAACACTGCTTATAAATAAACGTAGTACTAGCTGGAAAAAATTATCTACTAAAGAAAAATTAGCGGATACAAAACTAGACTTAATTGAGCTACTAATAAAAAATCCAACAATTATCAAACGTCCTATAATTAAATCAAAAGACGAATATTTAGTTGGTTTTAGTGAAGAAAAATTTAAGTTATTAAAATAATAATACTCTCTTTAATGTAATCTTCTTGTGATCTCACTAACTTTATTTACAAGTTCATTAACAAGGTTTTCTACTTGATTTTCATTTTCACCTTCAACCATAACTCTTATTAAAGATTCAGTCCCCGAAGGTCTTATAACAACTCGACCGGTATTACCTAAAAGATTTTCTGTATCCTTTATCGCACGATCAATATCATTATTTTTTGTTATATCAATTTGTGAGTCGAATTGGATATTCCTTGTTTGTTGTGGATATTTTTTAATATCTTTAACAAGTTCTGAAAGACTCTTACCTGTTGAGACCATTGTTTCCAACACCTGTAGTGCTGTTATTACGCCATCCCCAGTAGTGGTAAGATCTAAATTAATAATATGTCCTGAAGTTTCCCCCCCTAAAGTTAAGCCTTTTTTAAGTAACAACTCCATAACATAACGGTCTCCTACAGAAGCTCTAAAAAAATCTAATTCTAGTCTATTGACCGCGTGCTCTAAACCTAAATTACTCATAACAGTACCAACAACCGCACCATTTAATTTTTCAAGTTGTGAACAAACAATTATATAAAGAATGTCGTCGCCATCTAATACATTTGCTTGCTGATCCACCATAATTAACCTATCACCATCCCCATCAAATGCAATCCCTGCATCTGCTCGAGATTCTTTAACCAACTTTTGCAAAGTGCCTGGTGAAGTTGCACCACACTCATCATTGATATTCAAACCATCTGGAGAAGTTGCATGCAATATAACTTCTGCGCCTAGTTCTTCAAAAACCTTAGGAGCTATGTGATAAGTTGCTCCATTTGCACAATCGATGACTATCCTTAGATTATTAAAATTTATATTATTCTTAATTTTTGATTTACAAAACTCAATATACCGCCTTGGCGCATCAGTTATGCGTCGCGCTTTTCCAAGATTAAGAGAAGGGACTGAACGCATTGGATAATTTAATTCATATTCAATTTCCATCTCAACATCATCGGCTAACTTAGTGCCATCACTTGCAAAGAATTTAATTCCATTGTCATGAAATGGATTATGTGATGCACTTATAACAATTCCGGCTTGAGCGCGTGTACTCTTCGTCAAAAAAGCGATTCCGGGAGTAGGCATCGGACCTAATAAACGAACATCAACTCCAGCTGCAGATAAGCCTGCCTCTAAAGCAGATTCAAACATATAGCCAGATATTCGAGTATCTTTTCCAACCAGAACAGGGCCACTACCTTTTTTTGCTAATACCCGCCCAGCAGCCCAGCCAAGCTTCATCACAAAATCTGCATTTATACCGCCGTCATCAACGCTGCCGCGTATGCCGTCGGTTCCAAAATATTTTCTGGTATCTTTTTTAATAGTAATTACCTTATTAATATAAAATAAAGGTGTTTATTGCATTGTATAAAAACCCCTTACCTTAAACTACTATTGCCCAGTTTAGTTATAAATATCTATGCTGGTTTTGCAGGTGGTTCACCTGATGGTGTAGTGTTTTTTCTTGAAGACCTAGTTTTTCTTTTTGCTTTCTTTTTAGGTAAAGAATTTTGATCATCGCCATCATTCCAATCTGACGGTGGTCGTGGTACTTTTCCTTTCATAATATCATCAATTTGACCTGAATCGATGGTCTCGTATTTAATTAATGCATCCGCCATTAAATGTAGCTTAGCTACATTCTTTTTAAGTATTCTTTCGGAGCGTTTATAATTTTTATTAACTATATTACGAATCTCCTCATCAATAGCGTGTGCTGTTTCATCAGAAATAGCCTTATGTTGTGTTACTGAACGACCCAAAAAAACTTCTCCATCCTCTTCGCTATAAGTTAACGGACCAAGCTTTTCAGATAACCCCCATTTCGTAACCATGTTACGAGCAAGCTGGGTTGCACGCTCAATATCATTACTTGCACCCGTTGTAACCTTGCTGGCGTCAAAAATAAGCTCCTCTGCGATACGACCTCCGAACAAACTCGAAATCTGACTTTCCAACAGTTCTTTGCTGTAACTTAAACGATCTTCTTCTGGTAAAAACATAGTAACCCCTAACGCTCTACCACGAGGAATTATCGTCACTTTATAAACCGGATCGTGGGATGGCATTAATCGCCCCACAATTGCATGTCCGGCTTCATGATAAGCAGTAAGCTTCTTTTCTTCCTCGCTCATAACTAAAGATCGACGTTCAGCACCCATCATAATTTTATCTTTAGCTTTTTCAAATTCTTCCATATCAACAAATTTTTTATTTGCGCGTGCTGCAAATAATGCAGCCTCATTAACTAAATTAGACAAATCTGCTCCAGAAAAACCTGGGGTGCCACGCGCAATGATGTTAGCTTTGACATTATCGCCCAATGCAACTTTACGCATATGTACTTTTAAAATTTGTTCACGTCCACGAATATCTGGCAATGGGACAACAACTTGACGATCGAAACGACCAGGTCTTAACAATGCCGGATCCAAAACATCAGGACGATTTGTCGCTGCAATCAC
>CAZJED010000012.1:14080-14331 GCA_964544965.1 uncultured Enterobacteriaceae bacterium | reverse complement strand
CATTGCCTTCAAACCCATCCATCTCAACCAATAACTGATTTAGTGTTTGTTCACGTTCATCATGACCGCCGCCTAAACCAGCCCCGCGATGACGTCCTACCGCATCAATCTCATCAATAAAAATAATACATGGTGAATGTTTTTTTGCTTGTTCAAACATATCTCTAACACGAGATGCGCCTACACCCACAAACATTTCAACAAAATCAGAACCTGAAATTGTAAAGAAAGGAACTTTAGCCTCACCAGCA
>CAZJED010000012.1:0-14070 GCA_964544965.1 uncultured Enterobacteriaceae bacterium | reverse complement strand
TTTGCTAATAAAGTTTTACCGGTTCCGGGAGAACCTACCATCAAAACACCTGAAGGAATTTTACCACCGAGTTTTTGGAATTTGCCTGGGTCACGTAAAAATTCCACCAACTCGGAAACTTCTTGTTTCGCTTCTTCTACACCAGCTACATCGTTGAATGTTATTTTTATTTGATCTTCGCTCAACAAACGTGCGCGGCTTTTACCAAATGACAATGCTCCGCGACCACCACCACCTTGCATTTGTCGCATAAAATAGATCCAGATACCAAGTAACAATATGATAGGGAACCACGAAATTAAAGCATGGGCCCAAAATGAATTCTTATTTGGTTCCATCCCTTTAATCTCTACATTATTCTCCAGTAATGTACCAATTAACGCATCATTATTAGTTTCAGGGCTATAAGTGTTGAATCGACTTCCGTCAGTACGAGTTCCAGTTATTGAACTACCTTCAATATTTACTGAACCAACACGTCCAGTCTTCACATCAGAAATAAATTGGGAATATGTCATCTCCCCAGACATTGCCGGATTGCTAAAGTTTTTAAAGACGGTCATCATAACAAGCGCTATAACGACCCATAAAATAAGATTCTTCACCATATCATTCAATTTAATTGTCCCCTTAATCCTATATTCTTAAAAGAATGTCTTAATTTTACTATAATTTATAAGAGCGCGCTAAAACATAAAATTCTCTTGATTGATCGCGCGATGCCTTCGGTTTCCTTATTAAGACCTTAGTGAAATTGTCTTTCAATAATTGCCTATATTCATGCGTTCCCTCTCCTTCAAAAAGCTTAATTAGTAAATCGCCTCCTGGCTTTAGAATTTGAGTACAAAAATCATATACAAGTTCAGCAAGAGCTATATTGCGCGATTGATCCGCAACCCTTATACCTGTTAAATTGGGGGACATATCAGAAATTACAAGGTCTGAGCCCTGTTTTCCAACTTTTGTAATGCACTGTTTTTGAACAATTTCATCTGTAAAGTCACCTAATATACAGAAGACATGCTCGATCGGCTCCATGGGCAATATATCAATAGCTATAATCTGCCCCCGAGAATCAATGATACTGCTTAAGTATTGTGACCAGCCTCCAGGAGAAGACCCCAAATCGATTACACAGTAATTGGGTTTTATTAATTTATCTTTTTGATTTATTTCTTGAAGTTTATAAACGGCTCGAGAACGAAAATGTGACTTTCGAGCTTTTATTACGTATGGGTCCCTATTTTGAGATTTTATCCACTGTTTACTGGACTTATTCTTTGTCATTTAAAAATTATATATAACAAATTTTAACAATCTCATACTCAATTACACCGCCAGGGGCATTAACATCTACTACATCGCCTATTTTTTTACCTATTAGTGAACGAGCAATAGGTGATACGATTGATATTAATCCTTTTTTTATATCAGTTTCTAATTCACCAACTATCTGCCAGGTAACTTCTTTATCTGAATCGAGATCTAAAATAGTAACAGTTGCGCCAAAAACGACTTTGTCTTTTTCCGTAATCTCTTTTACGTCAATAATTTGAATATCGGCAAGTGTTGATTCATATTTATTGATACGTCCTTCCACAAAACTTTGTTGCTCACGAGCTGCGTGATACTCAGCATTCTCACTTAGGTCGCCATGTGCTCTTGCTTCGGCAATTGCCGCTGTTATACGAGGTCTCTCAACTGTTTTTAGTTCGTACAATTGTTTTCGTAACTTTTCAGCTCCGATTTTTGTCATCGGTGATTTACTCATGAAAAAATTCCCATATGTAATTCTTGTAAACTACTAACACTACTATAATCCTTTTGTTTTAATGCTTCTACAGTTGCCTGAGCAGCAGCCATGGTCGTGGTATAAAATACTTTTTGCTGAAGTGCTGTCCTTCTTATTGAAAAAGAATCCGCTATTGCATTTTTACCTTCAGTTGTATTAACGATCAAACTAATCTCATTATTTTCTAACATGTTAACAATATGAGGTTCCCCCTCCCTTACTTTGTTAACCCTACTACATTTTATACCTGCTTCATTCAAAGTATTACTAGTTCCTGATGTTGCGCATATTTCAAATCCTAACTGATTTAATTGGCGAGCTATAATTATCGCTAATTCTTTATCAATATCTTTGACACTAATAAATGCTTGGCCAGAAGAAGATAATATCTCACCTGCTGCGGATTGCCCTTTCGCAAAAGCCTCTCCGAAATTTTTACCTATGCCCATTACCTCGCCTGTTGATTTCATTTCTGGACCCAATAATGGATCAACACCAGGAAATTTTATAAAGGGAAACACAGACTCTTTAACACAATAATAGTTAAGTTTGGGTGTATCAACTATGCCTTGAGATGCCAAACTATTTCCGACCATACAATTTACAGCAATCTTTGCAATGGGAAGTCCTGTTGCTTTCGATACAAAAGGAACTGTCCTCGAGGCTCTTGGGTTAACCTCAAGAACATAAATTTCATCTCCCTGAATGGCAAACTGAGTGTTCATTAGGCCAATAACATTTAATCCCTTCGCCATTAAGTTTACTTGTTCTGAAAGCTGATTTTGTATGGACTCAGTTAGACTAAAAGGTGGTAATGAACACGCAGAATCGCCTGAATGCACGCCTGCTTGTTCAATATGCTCCATAATGCCTGCAATAAAAACGTCTTTGCCATCAGACAAGGCGTCTACATCAACTTCTATCGCATCATTTAAAAATTTATCTAGTAGCACAGGTGATGAGTTTGAAACTTTAACGGCCTTTTCCATATAATCTCTGAGGTCTTCTTTATTATGGACAATCTCCATTGCACGTCCGCCCAATACATAAGAAGGTCTAACTACCAGCGGAAAACCAATCTTTTCAGCTAATTTAACTGCTTGCTCAACATTTCTAGCTGTCCCATTAGGGGGCTGCTTCAATCCAATATCATTCAATAATCTCAGGAACCTTTCTCTGTCTTCTGCAAGATCAATTGAATCTGGGCTTGTTCCAATAATTGGTACTCCTTGATTTTCAAGATCTCGAGCGAGTTTTAATGGTGTTTGTCCTCCATACTGAACAATTACACCAAAAGGATTTTCAATATTAATAATTTCTAAAACATTCTCTAAAGTTAAAGGTTCAAAATAAAGACGATCTGACGTATCGTAATCAGTCGAAACAGTCTCTGGATTACAATTAACCATGATTGTCTCATAACCAGCTTCACGCATTGCAAACGCTGCTTGAACACAACAATAATCAAACTCAATCCCCTGCCCTATTCTGTTTGGTCCGCCACCTAGTACCATAATTTTTTTTCTATTACTTGGTAAAGCTTCGCATTCAGAGCCATAGCATGAATACATATAAGCAGTTGTTGCCTCAAATTCTGCAGCACATGAATCAACTCTTTTAAAAACAGGGCGAATATTTTTCTTAATTCGCAGTTCACGAATCTCTAATTCTGATTTACCTGTTAACTCAGCTAATCGTGAATCCGAAAAACCTTTTTTCTTTAATTGTCTTAACCAGTCCTCTGATAAAGAAATAAACCCCTGCTCTTTAAGCTTATTTTCTTCTTTAACTAAATTATCAATTTGAGCTAAGAACCATTTATCTATGTGAGTAATATTAAAAATATCTGTAATACTCATATCATGCCTAAATGCGTCAGCAACATACCAAAGTCTATGCGCACCTGGTACACGTAATTCTTTATGAAGCTTATCTATAGTATTTTTTTTAGTTTTAACAAAAATTTCATTGAATCCGGTAAAATTGGTTTCCAAACCACAGATAGCCTTTTGTAATGATTCTTGGAATGTAAGGCCCATCGCCATTACTTCGCCAACAGATTTCATTTGTGTTGTAAGTCGATTATCTGCCTGAGGAAATTTTTCAAAAGTAAAACGGGGTATTTTTGTAACAATATAATCGATTGTAGGTTCAAATGATGCAGGAGTAGCACCTCCTGTAATTTCATTTTTTAATTCATCTAAAGTAAAACCAACTACAAGTTTGGCTGCTACTTTTGCTATTGGAAAACCAGTTGCCTTTGATGCTAGTGCTGACGAACGAGAAACCCTTGGATTCATTTCAATAATTATAAGTTCCCCGCTCTCTGGATTTACTGCAAACTGAACATTAGAACCGCCTGTGTCTACACCAATTTCACGTAGTACTTTTATAGAAGCATCACGCATAATTTGATATTCTTTATCTGTTAAGGTTTGTGCTGGGGCAACAGTTATAGAATCTCCTGTATGAATACCCATAGGATCAAAATTTTCTATCGAACAAACAATGATGCAATTATCATTTTTATCACGCACAACTTCCATTTCATATTCTTTCCAGCCTAAAACAGACTGCTCTACCAAAACCTCTGACACTGGCGATGCTTCAAGTCCTTTTTCACAAATATCGAAATACTCATTTTCATTATAGGCAATACCACCTCCTGTACCTCCAAGTGTAAATGAAGGACGAATTATTGCTGGAAATCCTATGATATCTAATGCTTGTTTTGCCTGTTTTATGTCACGTGCAATTTCAGATTGCGGCATAGCTAGACCAATTTTTTTCATTGCTTCACGAAATTTTTCACGGTCTTCTGCTTTATCAATCGCATTTTTTGATGCGCCAATCATTTCTACACCGTACTCTTTAAGCACGCCATGTTTATCAAGATCCAAAGCGCAATTAAGTGCTGTTTGTCCTCCCATTGTTGGTAACAATGCATCGGGGCGTTCCTTTTCGATAATTTTTTTTACAATTCTCCAATTAACGGGTTCTATATATGTCGCATCTGCCATATCTGGGTCTGTCATTATTGTTGCCGGATTTGAATTAACGAGAATAACTTTATAGCCTTCTTCACGAAGAGCTTTACAAGCTTGTGCTCCAGAATAATCAAATTCGCATGCCTGCCCGATTATAATGGGTCCAGCTCCAATAATAAGAATACTGTTTATATCTGTTCTTTTTGGCATAAATAAATTTACAATTTACTTTCTTTTATTAGCTCAATGAAATTGTTAAAAAGTGGGCGTAAGTCATGTGGTCCCGGGCTTGCTTCAGGATGTCCTTGAAATCCAAATACAGGATATTGCTTGTGATGTACGCCTTGCAATGAACCATCAAACAAAGAACGGTGTGTCGCTATTAAATTTTCAGGTAATGTTTCTTCATCAACAGCAAAACCATGATTTTGACTCGTAATTAAAACTTGCCCGTCACTAAGTGATAAAACCGGATGATTTGCTCCATGATGACCGAATTTCATCTTTGTAGTTTTCGCGCCAAGCGCTAACGATAGTAACTGATGACCTAAACAAATACCAAAAACAGGTATTCCAGAATCAATAATTTTACTTATTGCATTAATTGCATAATCACAAGCATCAGGATCACCTGGTCCATTTGATAAAAAGATACCATCAGGTTTTTGTTCGAGTACATATTTAGCGGGGGTCTTTGCGGTCACAACGTTGACCTCGCAACCTAAATCAACAAGTATTCGAAGAATATTTCGCTTTACGCCAAAATCATATGCAACAACCCGCCATTTATTTTTGTTATTTTTTTTAGTCTTGGATTTTAAACTCCACATTCCTTTGGTCCAATCATAGTTAGTTTTTGTTGTCACTTCCTTAGCCAAATCCATGCCTACCAATCCGGGGAAAGATCTTGCTTTTTTTATTGCATCTTCAGAATCTATTTTTGAACCAGCAACGATACATCCCTTCATTGCTCCATGTGTTCGTATATGTCTTGTTAGTTGACGTGTATCAATTCCTGCTATTGCAGAAATCTTATGTTTTTTCAAATAATCGCTGAGATTATCATTTGCACGCCAACTACTTATAACGCTAGGTAAATCCCTTATAACTAAACCACTAACATAAACACCATCTGACTCTTCATCTTCGGAATTTGTACCAACATTCCCGATATGAGGATGAGTGAGTGTGATAATTTGTTTGTAATAGGATGGGTCTGTGAGAATTTCCTGATAACCTGTCATTGCGGTATTAAAAACTACTTCGCCGGTTGTTTCTCCTTCAATACCAAAAGAAACACCATAAAATAATGACCCATCTTCGAGGGCTAGCAGGGCGTCATCCGTCAAAAACATAACCTCTTATTGACATAAAAAAGGGAGTAACCTTGATGGTCACTCCCGCTGATCTATTGATGAGTATTATAGTGTATCAAGACATCAGGTGTCTATCTGCTGATTAAGAACAAAAAATATTGGCTGTATTATTTGTTCTCTCTATTTTCAATGAGATTATTCACTACCTCAGGTTCAGCAAGAGTACTTGTATCGCCTAAATTATCAATTTCGTTTGTTGCTATTTTTCTTAAAATTCGACGCATAATTTTTCCAGATCGAGTTTTCGGTAGGCCTGGTGCCCATTGAATAATATCAGGACTTGCGAAAGAGCCAATTTCACTACGTACATGCTTAACAAGTTCCTGCCTTAATTCGTTATTAGGTGTAACTCCATCGTTTAAAGTTACGTAAGCATAAATGCCCTGACCTTTGACTTCATGTGGATATCCAACAACAGCCGATTCTGCAACATCGTTATGCAATACCAACGCACTTTCGATTTCGGCAGTTCCCATACGGTGACCTGAAACATTAATAACGTCATCCACTCTACCAGTAATCCAATAGTATCCATCCTTATCTCTTCGCGCGCCATCACCGCTAAAATACAAGCCTGGGTATGTTTGAAAATAAGTGCTTTTAAAACGTTCGTGGTCGCCAAAAACTGTTCGCATTTGACCTGGCCAGGGACGTTTAAAACACAGAGAACCTTCTCCAGCGCCGATAACTTCCTGTCCTTGGTCATCCATCAAACAAGGTTCGATTCCAAAAAATGGCAGCGTTGCTGAGCCAGGTTTGAGATTAGTCGCGCCGGGCAAAGGCGTTATCAGATGCCCCCCTGTTTCAGTTTGCCACCACGTATCCACAATAGAGCAGCGACTATCTCCAACAACATGGTAATACCACTCCCATGCCTCTGGATTTATTGGTTCGCCTACTGTGCCTAAAATTTGAAGACTTTCCCTATTCGTTTTTTTGACAAATTCATCCCCCTTACACATTAATGCACGAATAGCAGTCGGTGCCGTATAAAAAGTTTTTACTTTATGTTTATCGACAACTTGCCAAAAACGACTTGCATCTGGATAAGTAGGCACACCTTCAAACATGAGCGTTGTCGCACCATTGCAAAGTGGCCCATAAATTATATAAGAATGCCCTGTAACCCAACCCACATCCGCTGTACACCAATAAATATCATTCTCGTGATAATCGAATACATATTTATGTGTAATTGCTGTATATAAAAGATACCCGGCTGTCGTATGTAGAACACCTTTCGGTTTTCCTGTGGAGCCTGATGTATATAAAATAAATAGTGGATCTTCAGCATCCATTTCAACCGCTGGACAATCAGCGGACATATTTTCCATTGCGTCTTGATACCAAATATCACGTCTATCGCTCCAGTTAATATTTTTACCCGTCCTTTTTACAACAATAACAGTGTGGACATTCGGACATTTATTAAGGGCAGTATCAACATTTTCTTTTAATGGGACGGTACGTCCGCCTCGAATACCTTCGTCTGCCGTGATAACGAATTTACAATCTGAATCTAGGATACGGTCTTTTAGAGCCTCTGGTGAAAAACCGCCAAATACAACTGAATGGATTGCGCCAATCCGAGTGCAAGCAAGCATCGCAACTGCTGCCTCAGGAATCATCGGCATATAAATAGAAATACAATCGCCTTTTTTGGCGCCACGTGATTTTAAAACATTGGCAAACTTACATACCTCTGCGTGCAATTCTCTATAAGTAATATGTTTATCAACATCTGGTTCATCGCCTTCCCAAATTATAGCAACTTGGTCTCCGCGTTTTTCAAGATGACGATCGAGGCAATTGTAGCTTACATTTAACTTAGCATTGGTAAACCAATTAATATCTACATTGTTATAATCCCAATGCTGAACCTTATCCCATTTTGAGAACCAAGTTAAAAATTTCTCGGCTTGCTCTCCCCAAAAAATATCTGATTTTTCAATAGAGCGTGTGTACATTTTTTGGTATTTGTCATCATCTATAAATGCGTGTTTAGCAATATCGGTAAGTACTTTATATACTTTCTCTTCTGCCATTTTTCTCCTCCCGAGAAAAAATTATTTTTAATACATTAAATCACTGGGTTTATAGTTTGATGGGTGCTATTAGATGCATCTTACTACTTAATTAGTTACAAACAATGCTCTTTATTTGATTGAATATTTTTTCTTTACATAATCGTCCACAATTTTTTGAAAATCTTCAGCAATACTATCGCCCTTCAAAGTGACTGTTTTTTCTCCATCAATAAAGACAGGCGCGGAAGGATTCTCTCCTGTGCCTGGGAGACTAATGCCAATATCAGCATGCTTGCTCTCGCCAGGACCATTAACAACACAGCCCATAACAGCAAGATTCATATCTTCCACCCCAGTATATTTCTCCCGCCATATTGGCATTTGATTTCGTACATAGGTTTGTATTTTTTCTGCTAGTTCTTGAAAGACAGTACTAGTTGTTCTTCCGCATCCTGGACAAGCTGTCACAAGCGGAGTAAACGAACGAAGCCCCATTGTTTGTAATATTTCCTGAGCAACAATTACTTCATTGCATCTATCTCCTTCTGGCTCAGGTGTAAGTGAAATTCGAATTGTATCGCCAATTCCCTCTTGTAATAACACACCAAGTGATGCCGTGGAGGCAACAATTCCCTTTGAACCCATTCCTGCTTCAGTTAAACCAAGATGTAATGCGTAATCACATCTCTGTGCAATGTCCCTATAAACTGATATTAATTTTTGAACTCCGCTCACTTTACATGACAAAATTATATGATCTTTTGGTAAACCCAGTTCAACTGCTCTTTCTGCACTTTTTAATGCAGAAACAATTAATGCTTCTTGCATCACTTCATCGGTACCTAGAGGTGTTGGCTGCTTAGCATTCTCGTCCATCATTTTTGTTAATAATTCTTGATCTAAGCTGCCCCAATTCACTCCAATTCTAACTGGTTTATCATATTTAATAGCCTGTTCAATCATAATTGCATATTGATTATCCTTTTTTTTGCCAAACCCAACATTTCCTGGATTAATCCGATATTTATCTAGCGCCTGAGCACATTCTGGATAATCAAGTAAAAGCTTATGGCCGTTATAATGAAAGTCGCCAACTAGAGGTACATGGCAACCAAGGGTATCAAGTTTTTCCCGAATTTTTGCAACCTCTGCAGCAGCTTCATTAGTATTAACAGTTATCCTTACCAACTCCGATCCTGCTACAGCTAGTTCTTGCACTTGCTTCGTTGTTGCGTCGACATCTGCTGTATCAGTATTGGTCATTGACTGAATAACGATTGGGTTGTTACCCCCAATAGTTACAGAGCCGACCTTTACGGCAACACTATGACGTCTATCTAGAGACATTAATGGTATTAAACATAACAATATCAAACATAATCTAAAGTCTAATGGTCAAAAAACCACTGTCAAGAATTGTTAGTATACTATATTCATCATTCGTTTTTTTTAGAAAAAAAACTACTGACATGAGATACTAATCCATATATGAGCAAGAAAAATAGCTACACACAAGAAGAACTAATCGTTTGCGGACACGGAAAAATGTTTGGTGAAAATAATGCTCAATTACCACTAAAGCCAATGTTAATGTTTGATCGTATCGTTAACATAACTGAGGATGGCGGTAAAGCAAACAAAGGAGTGATTACAGCCGAATTAGATATCGCTCCTGATCTGTGGTTCTTTGATTGTCATTTTAAAGAAGATCCGGTTATGCCTGGCTGTCTTGGGTTAGATGCGATGTGGCAGTTAGTTGGATTCTTTTTAGGTTGGTCAGGAGCAGAAGGTAGGGGACGTGCTCTCGGTGCAGGCACTGTTAAATTTTCTGGTCAAGTCACACCAAAAAATAAATTAGTTACATACCGTATTGATATGAGAAGAGTTATGTTAAGAAAATTGGTCATGGGTGTTGCAGATGGGAGCATGTTGATTGATGGCAAAGAAATTTATACAGCTGAAGATTTGCGTGTCGGCTTATTTAAATCAACTGAAGACTTTTAGGAATATTTAAATTGAAAAGAGTTGTCGTTACAGGTCTAGGAATTGTATCCAGTATTGGAAATAATAAGATAGAAGTATTGGAGTCTTTAAAAAATGGAAAGTCTGGTATTAAATACTGCCCAGAATATGCTGAGTTTGAATTCCGTTCCCACGTACATGGGTCGATTAATATTGACTTAGATACATTTATAGATCGAAAACAAAAACGGTTTATGGGTAAAAGTGCTGCCTATTGTTATATAGCAATGCAAGAGGCAATTGAAGATGCCGTACTCGATAAAAATGATGTCTCTAATAATGGCACTGGGATAATCGTTGGTCAGGGAGGAAGTTCAAATGAAAATATGTTGGATGTAATTGACACGCTTCGTTCGCGTGGTGCGCGCAAAGTAAGTCCAACAATGGTTCCCAGAATAATGACGAGCTCAAACAGCGCCTGTCTTTCAGTTGCGTTTGAAATTAAAGGTGTTAATTATTCCATCGCGTCCGCTTGTGCTACAAGTGCACACTGTATTGGTAATGCTTATGAACTAATTCAGACCGGAAAACAAAATATTATCTTTGCAGGAGGCGGAGATGAAATTCATTGGACATCAACATTATTATTCGACAGCATGGGGGCACTCTCATCAAAATATAATGAAACACCAGAGCAAGCTTCACGCCCTTATGATTCACATCGCGATGGTTTTGTTATATCAGGCGGAGGAAGTGTTCTCGTTCTCGAAGAAATGGAACACGCTATTTCCCGAAACGCAAAAATTTATGCTGAGATAATTGGTTATGGAGCAACCTCAGATGGGTTTGATATGGTCAAACCCACCGGAGAAGGTGCGTCTAGATGCATGCAACAAGCGCTAGAATCTGTTGATACACCTATCGATTATATTAATGCACATGCAACAAGCACACCTGCTGGTGACATTGCCGAATTAACTGCAATAAAAGAAGTTTTTAAAGAAAAAATCCCGATAATTAGTGCAACGAAATCGCAAACTGGTCATGGACTCGGTGCCGCTGGTTCAAATGAATCAATCTATAGTCTATTGATGCTGGAAAATGATTTTGTCGCCAAATCAATAAACATTTCAGAAATTGACCCAGATGCGGAAAATATGCCCATTGCTAGAAAAAAAATCGATGGTCCCCGATTAAAAACGGTTATGTCTAATAGCTTTGGATTTGGTGGGACAAATGCTTCTGTTATATTTAGAAAATACGGATAAAAATTAAACACTGCCTAGAGATGTCAATCCAATCATCTCAAAATCCTGTTATGAATAGATTCATTAAAATTATAATTAAATTAAATATACTGCTATTTTCTTTAAATATAAATAATGTTCACGCAGCGAAAGAAAATAATCTAGGCTACCAGACTGAATCTGAATCATTTTTAATACCAGGACATGGTGAACTCATAATGGATGTGCCTAAAGTCTGGAATTATAATTTTACAATACCCGGAAATAACCAACCACCTATCATAACGTTTTATAATCTTGACAAAGATAAAGAGGAAATATATCAATTAAATCTATCTGTACTTTGGGATAATGGTTTTGGACGAAATATTTTGTCTCCCAAATACATATATTCCTTAGTTAAAAAAACAGGGAAAGAGGCGTTAATTGGTTCGGATCAATCTGAGTTAATTTTAGAAAAAATTACTGGGCTGAATGGAACTGGTTATTGGTTTAACCTGTCTGACAGTACGGCAGATTCTGGTGAATATAAATTCTTAACACAGGGTGCATTAGCTGTTGGTGAACTATTATTAATTTTCTCTCTGTTTAGCAACGATAATGAGTCGATATTACAAGAAGCCCTATTAAGAATTATCATGGGTGCTCAACATCATTATAGAAAAGATGTATAAATTACCATGCGGCTCAAATTAAAAATAATTTCAAACAACGGAAGATTAAATAGAAATGGATAATCAAATCTTATTATCCGTCGCCAGTATTGGTGTACTAGGTATTGTCTGTCAATGGTTTGCTTGGTGGGTAAGAATACCATCCATTCTTTTTCTTCTAACTGTAGGAATTATTGCAGGTCCCGGACTTAATTTACTTGATCCCGATGCATTATTAGGAAATTTATTATTTCCATTTATTTCCTTATCTGTTGCGGTAATACTTTTTGAAGGTAGTTTAACTTTAAAATTTGAAGACATACGTGGCCACGGTAAAACTGTTAGTAATCTGGTTAGTATCGGTGCATTAATAACTTGGATTATCATTGGTTATAGTACATATCGTTTACTCGATCTCCCAATAGAACTTGCTTTTTTATTTGGCGCTGTTGTAGTCGTGACAGGTCCAACCGTCATTATTCCAATGCTGAGAATAGTAAGGCCGAATATAAAAGTGGCTAACGTACTTCGTTGGGAGGGTATCGTTATTGATCCTTTAGGCGCTTTACTTGCAGTTTTGGTTTTCGATTTCATTATATCAGGACAACAGGATAATGCGTTGGGGGTAATTCTTCTTACCTTTGGAAAAATTATTCTTTCAGGCTTTTTTATTGGCTTCGTTTCAGGGTGGTTAATAGGAGAATTATTACGAAAACAACACGTACCACAATATCTCAGAAATATTTTTACACTAATTTCTGTTTTTGCAATATTTGTTTCTTCTGAAATGATTGAAACTGAATCGGGGCTGTTAGCTGTCACAATTATGGGGATCACCATGGCTAACATGAAAGATATGGATATTGATAATATCTTGGATTTTAAAGAAAGTTTAAGTGTTTTATTAATTTCAGCTCTCTTTATTATTCTTGCTGCTAGAATTGAATTACATGAATTAATTCTTGTTGGATGGCCTGCAATAATTTTACTTGGAATTATTATATTTATTGCAAGACCTATTTCGGTTTTTATTTCTTCGATTGGTTCTGACCTATCAGTTAATGAAAAACTAATGATTTCATGGATAGGCCCACGTGGAATTGTTGCCGCTGCTATTTCATCTTTATTTGCGCTACGACTTGAAGAAGCGGGTTACTCAGAAGCAGTCTTAATTGTCCCACTTACCTTTGTGATAATAATTGGTACTGTTGTCATTCAAAGCATAACGGCACGATATATTGCAGATTTTCTAAAAGTTCGGGAGCCACCACCAACTGGGCTATTAATTATCGGAGCGGGTAATGTTGCTCGAGCGATTGGGAAAGAATTACAGTCTCATGGTTTTAAGACGCTACTAACGGATAGTACTTGGGAAAATATAAGACTAGCGAGAATGGATGGACTGGAAACCTATTTCGGAAATCCAGTTTCTGAGCATGCCGATAGAAATCTAAACCTTGTCGGTTTAGGAAAATTACTCGCTATGTCAGGACGATTAAATTTAGACACATTGGCATGCTTAAGATTCAAATCTGAATTTGGGCCAAAAAATATCTATGAATTAAAAACAACGCGTGAAAAACATACTGAAGACAAACACATTGTATCTACTAAACATAGAGGTTATGAACTTTTTAGTGAAGATGCCGATTACGGTAAACTCGCGTATCGTTTGAGAAACCAGGCTGAAATAAAAAGCACTCAACTAAGTGATGAATTTACATTTGAACAATACCTAAAGGAGCATGAAAAAAATATTATTCCTATGTTTGCAATCGATGATAAAAAACGTTTACATGTTTTTGTTGTAAATAACGAGATAAAACCAGAATCTGGTTGGATCATCATTGCTATAATTGACAAAAAATCATAGTATATGATATAATTCTTTATAATCAGTAACTTGCTGTTCTTCAATGTCTGCAGAAATTAAGCAGAAATTTCATATCTCTAATATAATCAATAGCATAGCAAGTTCACTCTAATACATTAGTGCAGAGATTTATCTATGATTGTGAAGAAAGAT
>CAZJED010000011.1:5095-32717 GCA_964544965.1 uncultured Enterobacteriaceae bacterium | reverse complement strand
ATATTGATGTGTATGCAGGGGGAGAACTTGTTCCAGCTCTGCAAGTTTTTGATGCAGTATCACAAGGCACAGTTGAGATGGGCCATGGCTCACCTTACTATTGGGCTGGAACTATCCCCGAAGCACAATTTTTTTCATCAGTTCCATTTGGGATGACAGCAAAAGGAATGAACGCATGGTTATATAATGGTGGCGGACTTTTATTATGGCAGGAAATGTATCAACCATTTGATTTAATGGTGTTTCCGATGGGCAATACCGGTGTGCAAATGGGAGGTTGGTTTAGAAAGAAAATAAATTCAATTGAAGATATTAAGGGATTGCGAATGCGTATCCCCGGTTTGGGCGGAAAAGTTTTTAAAAAAGCTGGCGGTAACCCCGTATTAATGGCAGGAAGCGAAATATATACTGCTTTAGAGCGCGGAACGATTGACGCTACTGAATGGGTTGCGCCTTTTCATGATATGAGATTGGGTTTAGATCGCACCGCTCAGTACTATTATTATCCGGGGTGGCATGAACCTGGCACAGTTTTTGAGTTAATGATTAACAATTCTAAATGGGATTTGTTACCAGCGGACTTACAAAAGATTGTTGAAGTTACAGCAGGGGCAATAAGTGAATGGATTTATGCTCAGATGGAATTTCATAATCAAGAAGCATTAGCTAAATTAAGAAAAAAACAAAATGTTGAAATACTTAAATATCCTAATGATGTTCTTGCTAAGCTAAAATTTCTGACAAAGAAAACACTAGATGAGGAAGCAGTGAAGTTAATGAATGAAAATGATAATCCAAGATTTAAAAAAGTTTATGATGCTTATGAAAGTTTTAGAGAAAGTTATGAACTTTGGGGAGAGCTTTCAGATAAAGCTTATCAGGACAGCTTAAAGTTAGAATAATAAAATAATTTATAATTATTTTTTAAAGTGTTTGTTCTTTTATTTCACTTGATTGATTATGTAATCAACCGCAGCTTTGACTTCATCATCACTAAGAGCCGGATTTCCTCCCTTAGCGGGCATCATTCCTAATTCACCAGTGTAACCATTGATTGCGTTTCCGTACAAAACATCAACGCCTTTTTCAATACGTGCCCTCCAGGCTGCAGCGTCACCAGCTTGCGGAATCATCGCAGCAAGAGCCGCTATTCCATGACAATTAACACAAAGACCATTGTATACAGATTCACCATCGCCACCATTACTATCTTCTGCAGCAGTTGCATCAGCAACTACTATATTTTGTTCAACACTATTCTCTGATTTCTCCTCTGCTATTGCTACTTGTCCCACTGGTTTGGTTAATTCCGCCACATTTGTGTCAGTAGCAGTTATATCTTCTGCAGCTAAACCAAACTTAGATTCTACTGCAGCACTTGCAGCAAAATAAAAGGCTATCATCATCGCAGCAATAAATGCGAGCGTAAGAGAAAAGTTTCTAAAAAATATTTTATCTTGTTCTTGACTCATTTATTTTCCCCAGTAGTAATTTTATTAAAGTTATATTTCTCTAATTGTTATGAGTGCGTAGTATACCCATTGTATTTATAGGTGGAAACAATAGCTTATTGCAAAATAAGCAAGCAGACCTATACTGACTCTTAAGCTATAACGGTTTATAGTGAAAAAAATTGATCTGGGTCAACTGAAGTGCTGATATCCGGTCAGAAATTATTGATGCGCCTGTAGCTCAGCTGGATAGAGCGCGGCCCTCCGGAGGCCGAGGCCAGAGGTTCGAATCCTCTCAGGCGCGCCAACTAAAAATTTCAAAAAAAATCAATTTACAGGATAAATAAAACCAAATGACAATTAAATCAGTTGTTGTCTTCCAGCATGTTAGTGTTGAACATCCCGGAATTTTCAGAAATTTTTTTAAAGATGATGGAATCCAATTGCATACTGTTGAGCTTGATCGAGGAGAAAGTATTCCAGATCTAAAAGGTTTTGATGCTCTTTGGATTATGGGAGGGCCAATGGATGTTTGGGAGGAAGATAAATATTCTTGGTTAGCTGAAGAGATAAGAGCAATTAGAAAGGCAATCGATGAATTAAAAATGCCTTTTATGGGGATTTGTCTCGGCCACCAGTTGCTTGCTTATGCCTATGGTGCAAAAGTTGGGCCTAGTGATAAGCTTGAGGTCGGGGTTATGCCTGTTAGAAAAACTGAAGATGGAAAACAGTCAACATTTTTTCTTGGTCTACCAGACATAATGGACACGTTGCAATGGCATAGCGCAGAAGTTAAAACCGTTCCAAAAGGTTTTCAGGTATTAGGCGAATCCGATCGATGTGCTATACAGGCACTTAGTTATGAAGATAAAGTTTTTAGTGTTCAATATCATCAGGAGATTACAGAAACAACTGTTTCTGATTGGAGTAAAATTTCTGAGTATAAGATTTCATTAGAAAAAAGTTTAGGTGAAAATGCAGTAGAAAAATTACAGAAAGATGTATTAGTAAATATTGATAACTTTAACCACGCTGCGGAGCTACTCTATAGAAATTGGAAATCTACAGTGTTTGATAATTAATCATTTTTATTAATTAATTCATCTTTTTTTCTAGATTCATCCGCAATCTTATTTTTATAAGAAATAAGTTTATCCATTAAACTTTTGTCGTTAGTTGCTAAAATTTCAATAGCAAGTAATCCTGCATTTTTAGCAGCTCCAATTGCTACAGTTGCAACTGGCACACCGTTTGGCATTTGCACTATAGATAATAATGAGTCCATCCCATTTAATGAGTCAGTTTTGATTGGCACTCCAATAACCGGTAATGGCGTATTACTTGCGACCATTCCTGGTAAATGTGCAGCACCTCCTGCACCTGCAATAATGACTTTTAATCCTTTTTTATGCGCATTTTTAGCATATTCAAACATGTCATCAGGGGTGCGATGTGCTGAGACGACATGTGCTTCATACGGCACTGAAAAGTCATCACAAACTTTTGTTGTTGCTTCTAAAGTTTTCCAATCGGAATCACTACCCATGATCACACCAATTAATGCTTTTTTATTTTGCATTACTTTTGTTCTCCAAAACTTATCGAAGAAGCGGCTTTGATTGCCACATCTTCTGCTTCAGCAATACTAGAACCTAATGCAGTAACATGCCCCATTTTTCTGCCTGCGTTAGTAGTAGTTTTTCCGTATACATGTACGTGTGCTCCATTTATTGCTAGCGCTTTTTCAATCCCGAATGGGAATCCATTTCCTTCTTTGTTGCCAAGCATATTAATCATAACCGCTGCTGGTGCAATCATTCTACTAGAACCTAAAGGTAAACCAAGGATTGTTCTTACATGGTTTTCAAATTGTGAGGTTTCACAGGCTTCTATTGTGTAATGGCCTGAATTGTGAACCCGGGGCGCCATTTCGTTAATGATAATTTTATTATCTTTTGTACAAAACATTTCAACACCTATCGTTCCAATACCATCGATTGCTTTTACAGCCCTAACTGCTAATTCGATTGCTTTTTCTGCAAGTTGATTATCAATACTTGCAGGCGCTCTAACGATATGACAAATATGATTTTTTTGTATTGATTCCACAACCGGGTAAGTAATTATTTTACCATTTACATCTCTCGTTATCATGACTGCTAATTCAGATTTAAAATTACAAAAACCTTCAATATATAATTTTCTATTGTCACCGTTTAATTTAGTCCATGCCGATGTAATATCATCCTCGCTATTAAGTGTTAAATTTCCTTTACCATCGTACGCATTACGCCTAGCTTTTAAAATAATTGGCCAACCCAATTTATCGGCATGGCGTGTTATTTCCACGCGAGATTCAATTGCAGTAAAAGCTACTACTGGTATTCCAGCATCTTCGAGAGTTTTTTTCTGATTTAATTTGTCTTGAACTAAATCAATTGTTGTAGAGCTTGGGTATAGAGAATGACCTGTATCTTCAAGCACTTTAAGACTATTTGCATCAACGAATTCATTTTCCAGTGTTATCACATCAACCTTATTGGCAAGTTCTAGAAGATTCTTCGGGTCATCCCAATCGCCATATATTATTTCTGCTGCTAGGTTTTCAGCGGGACTTTTTTGTGTTTTTTCTAAGATAACAATGTGACAACCATATTTTATGGCAGAAATCGCAATCATTTTGGCCAATTGGCCACCCCCGATAATTCCAATTCGGGGCGTATTTACAAAGTTATTTTTCACGTATTTTTGTCCTATAGTGGGTACCACGACTAAATAGCTATTAAAAAAAAGCGGCGAATTTAGCACAAACCAGGATCTAAATCTGTAATTTATAGTTGGTTATATTGGCTGAATTGGTTAATTTTGACCAATTAATTGGTTATTTTTAACCAATATTTGCCGCTTCTTTTTTTTATTAAATGCTCAAGATTTTTTTAACCTATTGTATTTAAAGAAGATTATTAGTTTTTAAAGATTTTGGCACACTATCTGCATTATATTAGGTAGTTTTATAAGAAGTACAATTTTTTAACGTTAAAGAAGAGGAATAATGCTATGAAATGGGAAACACCTGAGTACAGTGACATTCGTTTTGGTTTTGAAGTCACCATGTACATTAACAACAAATAAGAGACTTCCTTCTTATTGAAAAAAAGGACCGATTTAGGTCCTTTTTTTTTGGTAATATTTTTAAATAATCACCGATATTTTTAGCCACCTCTTTCTTTTTCAATAAGCATGTCTATTATTTTTGTGACATTTTCGAAACTACCCGCAGTTGACCCACTAACCATATATTTTCCATTAACAATTATTGCAGGTACACCAGTTATTTTGTAACGTTGGCCCATTACATAAGCCTGTTTTATTTTCGTATCAACTTCATCCGATTCATATATCTTTTTAAATTCTTTTTTATCGACATCGTTTTTTAGAAAGAATTTTTTTATTGATGAATCATCGTAGATTTGTTTTCTTTCTTTGTGAATAGCTGTAAATAATGAACTATGAATTTTATTTAGTATATTTAATTTTTCCGCTGTAAAGTAAGCTTTTGCATGTGGTATCCAGTCTTTTCTGAAAATACCAGGCATTCTTCTGAAGACAACATCCTCTGGTTTTTTTTCTAGCCACTTATTTATAAAAGGCTCAAAATCGTAACAGTGTGGGCAGCCATACCAAAATACCTCTAGCACCTCAATTTTATTTCCAGAATGTGTTGGTTGTGCTGGTGTTATTTCAACATAACCATCGAAGGCATATACTTGGTTGTATAACGAAATAAGTATAGTGAAAATAAAGCAGCTAAAAATTTTTTTCATATTTTCTTCCTTACAATAACGAAAATTATATGCGAGATTTACCTTTACAATATTAGACCACAAGAATCGGGAATTGTGCCGCAGATTATTTTTTTTATCTTAATCGTAATCCTTGAATATATTCAGAGACGGCCTTAATTTGAGAGTCCGTCATACGGCTAGCGATAGACCTCATGACAGCATTGTCATCATTATTCCGTTCTCCCGTTTTAAACATTTTTAGTTGTATTGCTGTATATTCGGCGTGTTGACCACGTAATGAGGGATACATTGCCCCTGGATTTCCTGAGCCTGCAGGTCCATGACAAGCCATACAAGCTGCTATTCCTGTTTCACTATCACCCGCTCGGTAAATCTTTTGTCCTAGACTAACTAAATCTGGTTCCGCAAAACCTAGATTATTTTTTTGATTTTCAAAATATAACGCTAAATCAGTCATATCTTGTTCACTTAATGAAGCAACCATACCAGTCATCTGTGCATTTACTCGATCACCATCTTTAAAGTTATTTAATTGTTTAAGAATATAAGCAGCATGTTGACCGGCTATTTTAGGCCAAATTGGATTGACACTATTTCCATCAGCATTATGACAAACAGCACATGGCTGCGAAAGATTTTTACCATTTATAAGATCACCGCTGACTAACTCAATGCTATTATTTATCGTTGGCTTAATAACCCCATGGAGTTCTTTTTTACCGGTTACTAATTTAGCAGTAAAATAAAAAGCTAACATAATTGCAGCGATAAACGCAAGTGAAAAATTTCTAAAAAATATTTTATCCTGTTCTTGACTCATTTAAATTATCCTCGCCGATATTTAATATACAGGCTTTCATTAATTATTATAATAAAGTATATGAAAAAAATAGTAGTAAGATTATTTTTCCTCCAGAGCACAATCATACTACGATTATTTCTCTGTAATTATGCCTTATAAACAAGAGTAATTCACAAGCGAATAACAAAAAAAGCCACAAATTAGCTATATTTATTGGCATAATTAGCTGAAATTAGAAAAACGTATTTTACTCGGAGTAATAATTATCTTAATTAATGAGCTTCCAAAAGATTGGTACCAACATTTCGAATTTAAATTAGGTGTTGTGTCAAAAAAACAGCTCCCCATTAATGTTGATAGGGAAGTAGTTTTTGCCGGCCGTTCGAATGTTGGAAAATCGAGCGTAATAAATAAAATTACCTCACGTCGAAATCTTGCAAGAACTAGCAAAATTCCAGGAAGAACTAGGGAATTAAATTATTTTTCGTATAGTGAAAACATATGCATTGTTGATTTACCTGGGTATGGATATGCAAAGGTAGATGATTCAACAAAAAAATCATGGTCAAAATTACTGAATTATTACCTAGAAGAACGCTCATCATTGCAAGGCGTTTTCCTCATTGTTGATATTCGCCACCCACTAAAAAACTTTGATTATTTAATGTTGAAGTACTGCACAACTAATAATTTACCGCTTCATATTATTTTGAATAAAGCGGATAAACTGTCAAAAAATGACGCTAAAAACGCGATGGCTAAGGTTAATAAGGAATTATCTGAAATTAATTCAAGTATACAGTTATTTTCAGCTCTAAAAGGTACGGGGGTAGAAGAATCCCGTCAAAAACTCGCCGAATGGCTGTTTTGTTGATTATACAAAAAGCGCCCCGGATTTTTGTGCTTATCTAGGGAATTTTCATCTATCCGGGGCTAAAGACACTTACAGTAGGAGTTTAGTTATGTGTCTTTTAATGTCTTCCGGCACTTAAAGCCGGATTCTTTCTGCCCAAGGGAGGAAAGACAGAAGATGACATATAACACTTTAGAGTATTGTTAGATTCGAAAGTTCCATGGGCAGATGTAGTATATTAAGAAATTCTTTATACACAATTTTGTAATATCAGTAATTATTTTCAATAAGATGCGGTTAAACACTTTGCAGATTAGAACATTATTAATCTAAGTATATGTATTATAAAGAATTTAGAAAAGTGGTTAATTTTTAATAGTTTTAGTAAAGTTGAGATAGTTGTGTCGCTTCAGCCTCGATATATGCATAACTTCCACAGAGTTATCCACAGAAAATGTGGATAATTTTATATATAAAAATTGCCCTGAAATAGAGCATAATCTAATAGACTCGAGAGTGTTTTACTTTTAAGACATCCCGTATTTTTTACGAAATTTATCTACGCGCCCTGCGGTATCAAGCATTTTCTGTTTGCCAGTATAGAAAGGATGGCACTCGGAGCAAACGTCTATATGAAGTTCTCCGGAATATGTAGATTTTGTTTTAAATGCATTTCCGCAACTACACTGGACGGTGATGTCCTCGTATTTCGGGTGTATATCTGCTTTCATTATTTACGTACTCTATTTTTTATGTTTCATGCCGTGGGGCGGGAATTCTATGCTAACTCCATTTATTTGGCAATCTCGATATTAGAAGATGTATTGAGAGAATCGTAAAAGTTCATATATCAAATTCAGCGACTACAGGGGTGTGGTCAGAGGGGCGCTCAAGTTTTCGTGGATTTTTATCAATATAACATGCTTTACATAATTCAGAAGTAATTTTGGATGCCAATATATGGTCAATTCTAACTCCACGATCTCTTCTAAAAGATGCCGCCCTATAGTCCCACCATGAGAAATAGCCGCCACCATTATTAAAGATCCGGAAGCAATCTATCATATTATTTGATAATAATTTTTCAAATTCATTTCTTTCAGGTTGACTGACAAGAACACATCCCTCCCATTCTTTCGGGTCATGTACATCTTGATCTGCCGGAGCAATGTTAAAATCTCCTAAAATAATTAATCGACTATTTTCATTTTGTAATTTTTTTATGAAAGGGTGTAGTTTAGAAAACCATTCGAGTTTGTATTTATATTTATCAGAATTTACTTCAGAACCGTTTGGTACGTATACATTTAATATAGTTATATCTGCTGTATTAACAGCCAGGACTCTTTTTTGTGGGTCACTATAATTAGGTATGTTTTTTGATATTATTTTAATTGGGTGCTTTGAAATTGTAGCAACACCATTATAAGTTTTCTGACCAGTGAAACTTACTCGATAACCAATTTCTTTAATTGCATCAATTGGAAAGTTTTCATCAATAGATTTTGTTTCCTGTAGGGCTAACACATCAGCTTTTTCTTTTTCTAGCCACGCTAAAACATGAGGCAATCTTACTTTTAGCGAATTGACATTCCATGTAGCAATCTTAAACACAATATTTTAAAAAATATTAAAATTAGAAGAATTAGTTATTAAACTCTGAAGCCACCATGTCTTCGGCGATTTAAATAATCAATAATTAAAACTCCGCCAATTACACCAAAAATAAAAATAATTGAAAATGAAATAAATGACAACGAAGAATTATTGCTTGGTGATAATTTGCCGTCATTATTTTCAACTCCAATTCCTGAAGATTCCAATTGGCCAATTAATTGTTCATTTGCACTTTCTAGATGCTTGATATCCGCAAGTAGTTTTTCATTTGATTCAATATCACCAGCCTTTGATTTTATATTTGTTAGTTCTACTTGTAATTCACCAACTTTAAGACGTTCAGCGTTTAATTTTTGTTCGAGTTCTTGATTTGAAATTGATTTTTCATGATCACTTTTTAATGTTTCTATTTTTTTCTCCAATTCTTTTTTTGTTGTTTCTAATTCAATTATTTTTGTTTTTCCTGGTTTACTATTTAATATATTTTGGCTGTTTATCCATCCACGCACACCTTCTGGTTCCTCAACATGAATAAGATCATTTTCACGTTCAATGATATTTAGTTTGGTTCCACTAGGAACAAGCTTTATTATTGGGCTTTCATTCGAAGGTTCTTTATGCAGACCAATTTTTACTTCATCAGTTACATAAACGACTTCAGCATGTATTGCTGTTGAAGCAGTTAAAACTGCGCTTATTAGTATATAAAAAAAGTTTTTATTATTCATTCAGTGTTAATTTGTAATTCCAATATGTTTTAAGAGAGGTTCTATGCTAGGTTCGCGACCTCTAAATTCAACAAACATTTCCATCGGTTCACAACTCCCTCCTTTTTCAAGAATCGTTTTTAAAAACTCTTTTCCTGTTATTTTATTAAAGATACCTTTTTCTTCAAATTTAGAAAAGGCATCTGCGGATAAAACTTCAGCCCATTTATAGCTATAATAACCAGCTGCATAACCACCAGCGAATATATGTGAAAAACTGTGCTGAAATCTATTAAATTCAGGGGTTTCTACTACAGTAACGTATTTACGCACTTCATCCAATAATATTTGTATATCTAAATCTTTTCTTGATGCATATTCTAAATGAAGCCGGAAATCAAATATGGCATATTCAAGCTGCCTTATCATTTGCATTGCCATTTGAAACGACCTTGCCTTCGTCATTTTTTTAAATAAACCATTATCTATCGTTTTTCCGGTTTCGAAATCACGCGCAAATAAGTCCAGAGCTTCTTTTTCCCAGCAAAAATTTTCCATAAATTGACTTGGTAATTCAACTGCATCCCATGGGACACCATTAATTCCAGAAACACCACAGTAATCAATCTTTGTCATCATATGATGTAAACCATGCCCGAATTCATGAAATAGTGTAATTACTTCATCATGTGTTAATAGAGTAGGTTTGTCGTCGATGGGTGGTGTAAAATTACATGTAAGATATGCCACTGGATTTTGTATTTTAGAATTTATTTTTTTTCTTACAATGCACTCATCCATCCATGCACCACCACGTTTATGTTGGCGTGAGAAAAGATCAAGAAAAAAACTTGCTATAATTATTCCTTTATTATCAAGAATGTCAAAAAATTCTACATCATTATTCCATACTTGAACGCCACTTCTTTTTCTTATTTCAATATCATAAAGTTTCTTTGTTATTGAAAATAAGCCATTAATAACTTGTTTGATAGGAAAATAACGGCGTAATTCTTCTTGTGATATTGAAAATTTCTTTTGTTTTAGTTTTTCAGAGTAATAAAGAATATCGTACGCCTTTAAATTATTTATACCTGAAAGTCGAGATGTAAATTCTTCTAACTCTTTAAATTCATTTATTGCATATTTTTTTGTACGATCAACAAGATTAGTCAAAAAATTTAAAACCTCATCAGTTGATTTTGCCATCTTTGTTTCTAGTGAATAATTAGCAAAATTTTTAAAACCTAATAGTTCTGATTTTTTAGTCCGATACTCCAGAATGTCATACATTATCTTAGTGTTATCAAATTCCCCAGCATTTGGTCCTATTTCAGAAGCTCTTGTTGTGTATGCCCAGTACATTTCTTTTCTTAAGGCAGAACTATCTGCATATTTCATGACTGGTATATAAAAAGGGGCTTCAAGAGTAAATAGCCAACCTTCTTTATTTTCTTTTTTTGCAGTCTCGGAAGCTAGCGCAATTACTGAATCTGGGATACCGGAGAGTTCATTTTTATCAGTAATATGTTTTTTCCATGCATGAGTGGCATCAAGCAGGTTTTCTTCAAATTTAGTTTGAAGTTCAGATAATTTATTTTGAATTTTTTTATATATTTTTTTTGATTCAATATTAAGATCTATGCCAGATAAACGAAAATCACGTATTGAATTATTTATAATTTTTTTTTGAGATTTTGATAGATTTTTAAATGAAGATTTTTTTGAGAAAATATCGTAAGTTTTGAAAAGATCTATGTTTTGCCCCATTTCTGTAGAGTAATTTGATAATTTAGTCAAACAATTATTATAAGCTTTACGAAGTTCATTATTATCTGCAACTGAATGCAAGTGACTTACAGGCGACCAAACACGTTGTAATCGGTCTTCCATATTTTCAATTTTTTGAAAGAAATTTTTCCAAGTATAGTTTTTTGTATTTTTAATTATATATTTCAGTTCTTTTCTATTTTCATCAATCATATAGTTAATTGCCGGCTCAATATGTCGTACCATAATTTTATCGAATGGGGGAAGAGTATATTTTTGTAGTAAAGGATTATCGTTTTTCATTGTTTACGCCGTTCTTTTTTTAAGTGAAATTTTATGGCAAATATTACTATTAAAACAAACTAATAATTAAAATTATTTCTAGGCAGCAGAAGAAATAATAGCCAAATTATATTGTATTAACTTATTGTATTTATGTGTAATAATTTCTTATTGATAATAATTCTTATTTAGATTATTATCTAACTGATAATAATTCTCGATTAGAATTACTTTCAAATTTAAGAAAAATACGGACGAACATATAGCGAGAGCTTCAATTTAAATTAGAAACGTATTTACGTTAAATCACGAATTTTAAGAATTATCGTTAACACGGTAATATCCTCGTGGTGATATTTATAGGGCGCTTTTTAGCGCCCTTTTTTTTAATTTTACGATGTAATTAAGAATTATAATTATTTATACTTAACATAAAATAAGGTTTTTCAGTGAATATTAGAGTCAAAATAATATACGTCTTTATTGTCTTTCTTATATTTCAACAATTAGCAAATGCAGCTGAAGTAAATATTTATTCTGCAAGAAAGGAAGCGTTAATAAAACCATTATTAAAGAAATTCAATGAAAAAACAGGTATTGAAGTTAACCTTATCACTGGTAAGGCAGATACGTTTATAAAGCGTCTAGAAATAGAAGGGAAAAATACACCAGCTGATATTTTGTTAACAGTCGATGCAGCAAGGCTAGTTAGGGCAAAAGAAAAAGGGTTGTTACAAGAAATTAATTCTGAAGTTTTAAGTAAAGTGATACCCGAAACTTTGCGTGATAAAAATAGTTATTGGTTTGGTCTTTCAGTTAGGTCAAGGGTTATAGTTTTTGCTCCCGAAAGAGTTAAAACTAAAGATTTAATTAATTATATGGATCTATCGAATCCAAAGTGGAAAGGTCGTATATGCGTACGCTCATCATCAAATATTTATAATCAGTCATTGGTTGCATCAATGATTGCCCGTCATGGAGTTGGCGAAACTGAAATTTGGGCAAAAGGGTTAGTTGGGAATTTTGCAAGACAGCCAAAAGGCGGCGATCGTGATCAGATAAAAGCTGTTGCTACAGGTGTATGTGATATTGCTTTGGTGAATAATTATTATCTAGCAGGTATGCTTGACTCTAGTCAAAAAAATGAAGTGTCTGCAGCAATGAAGGTAAAGTTATTTTGGCCTGATCAAAATGGAAATGGTGCTCATGTGAATATTAGTGGAGCGGGCATCACAAAATATTCAAAAAATAAAGATGAAGCCACTCAATTATTAGAATATCTTGTTACTAATGAAGCACAGGAATGGTATTCTAATGTTAATTATGAGTATCCAGTTAATACCAAAATAAAAAATACTGGAGTTTTAAAAAAGTGGGGATCATTTGTATCTGATGATATAAATCTTGGTTTATTAGGCAAGTATAATAGTGATGCTGTTTTATTAATGGATCGAGTCGGATGGAAGTAGATTATATAGTGTAATAAATGACCTTTAGAAAATATTCAGAAGTATTACATAGTAAATTAAATTTTAATCTTTCAAATTTTAATCTAGCATTAGTTTTACTTTCGTTATTATTTTGCATCCCTGTAATAGTTATCTGCGGGTCTTTATTTTTCCCAGCTAAAGAAATTTGGACTCACTTATTTAATACAGTTCTGATAGATTATATTTCTAATTCATTTACGTTATTAATAGGAGTTGGCTCCCTAAGTCTAATACTAGGAATAATACCCGCATGGTTAATAACCATGTATAAATTTCCAATGAGTCGTTATCTAGAATGGGCAGTTTTATTGCCTATGTCGATGCCCGCCTATATTGTTGCTTATAGTTATACAGGAGCATTTGATGCCTCTGGCCCAGTTCAAGAAATGATAAGAGGATTAACGGGTTGGGAGTATCATGATTATTGGTTTCCAGAGGTACGTTCTCTTGGCGGTGCAACAGCAATGTTATCGTTTGTGCTATATCCCTATATTTATCTGTTAACTAGAGCATCATTTATAGAACAATCAGTGTGTGTTTTAGAGGTATCTCGAACATTGGGTTGTAATTATGTGGATGCATTTAGACGTGTGGCATTACCCATAGCAAGACCTGCGATTATAGTCGGATTATCATTAGTTTTAATGGAGACTTTAGCTGATTATGGAACAGTTCAATATTTTGGTGTATCTGCATTTACAACAGGTATATTTAGAACATGGTTTGGTATGGATAATAGTTTAGCAGCAGCACAATTATCTGCTTTATTATTATTATTTGTTGCTGTTTTTATATTTTTAGAAAGACGTTCTCGCACACAATTAGCTTTCCATCATACTAGTAGTCGCTACAGCCCATTACTAAAGCAGAAATTAAAAGGAATTCGAGCATTTTTTGCATTTTTTGTTTGTTTTATTCCATTACTACTCGGTTTTATAATCCCAGCAAGTTTTTTATTTAATTGGGCAATTGAGTCATATTCAGAAATATTTAATAAAGATTTTTATTTACTATTATTTAATACTCTAGCACTCGCATTTATAACAGCATTGTTAGCATTGGCTATAGCGTTATTCTTGGGATATACGAACAGAAATAGTTATTCTTTTATAAATAGACTTTTAGTTCGATTTATTGGTATTGGTTATGCGATACCAGGCACGGTTATTGCTATCGGCGTCCTAATTCCATTTGCGTGGTTTGATAATAGGTTAGATGATTTTTTAAAAATACATTTCAATATTAGTAGCGGCTTATTAATTAGCGGAACTTTGTTTATACTAATTTTTGCTTATCTTGTTCGTTTTCTAGCTATTTCAATAAACACGGTGGATGCAGCTTTAAGTAAAATAAAACCCGAGATGGATGAAGTTGCAAAAACCAATGGTTTTTCGCATATTAGTATTGTAAAAAGAATACATATTCCAATCATGCGAGGAAGTTTATTGACAGCCTTATTATTAGTATTTGTTGATGTGTTAAAAGAGCTACCCGCAACACTTATTCTAAGACCCTTCAATTTTAATACATTAGCCGTTCGTACTTTTGAGCTAGCTAATGAGGAACGTTTGGCGGATGCCGCATTACCAGCATTAGCGATCGTTGTAGCAGGAATTATTCCAGTTATTATGATAAGTAATTCAATTTCAAAATCCCGACTAGGCTATGAATAAAGCAATTGAAATAAGAGATCTGTCATTATCAATTGATGGGCGTTCAATATTAAATAACATATCATTTTGTTTGGGAGAAATTGATATTGCTTGTTTGTTAGGGCCAAGTGGTTGCGGTAAAACTTCACTCTTACGTTGTATCGCTGGGTTTGAAATACCTGAAAGAGGCGAAATTTTGATTAAGGGCATAATAATAAATAATCCTAATCATTACATACCAGTTGAGCAAAGAAATATCGGAATGGTTTTTCAGGATTATGTTTTGTTCCCCCATATGTCTGTTTCAGAAAATATTATTTTTGGGTTGAAGAATCTTCAACAAAAAAGAATTAAACAGAGATTAGATGAGTTAATAGAATTATTGGATTTAGACGATCAAATTAATAAGTTTCCTCATCAATTATCGGGAGGGCAACAACAACGCGTAGCATTAGCCAGAGCAATGGCGCCTCGTCCAGGCGTATTACTACTGGATGAACCATTTGCTAGTTTAGATATTGAGCTTCGTGAACAGTTAGCACATGAATTACGATCTATTTTAAAGCAAGACGGAATAACTACTATTATGGTTACTCATAATCAACTAGAGGCATTTGCAATGGCAGATGCAATTGGTGTGATTAAGGACGGAAAATTAAGACAATGGGATACAGCTTTTAATTTATATCATATGCCTAAAACACCAGACGTTGCTGATTTTGTTGGTGAAGGTGTGTTTATATCTGGAGAGGTTATAAATAATAAAGAGGTTAAAACTGACATTGGTAATATAAAAGGCTATATACCAGATAATCTCACAAAAGGGGAGAAGGTCCGTGTTTTAATTAGACCAGATGATATTTTGCATGATGATGATAGTGAAATAACCGCTGTTGTTATAAGCAAAGTGTTTAGAGGCGCTGAATTTTTATATACACTTGAAATGAAAAATGGTTTACACGTACAAAGTCTTATTCCAAGTCATCACGATCATCCTATTAATGAACCAATTGGAATAAAATTAGAAATTGATCATTTAGTAATATTTGCTGATTAAAAAATTTTACTAAAATTAAGCATATATTTTTTTGTCAAAAAATTTTGCAATGATTTATAATTAAGTATAGAAAATTAAGAGAATAATTGAGATGCACGATATTCCGAGTAATTTAAAGTATACAAATGCACATATCTGGGTCGAGAATATTGGTAAAAACAATTTTCGTATTGGTGTTACTGATTTTGCACAAGATGAATTGGGGGATATAGTGTTTGTTGAACCACCAGAAGAAGGAAAAGAATATTCTCAAGCAGATGAATGCGCAGTGATTGAATCAGTTAAATCGACTTCTGATATATATTGTCCATTGAGTGGTATAGTTACTGAGATTAATGCTGAGTTAGAGGAAAATCCTAATTTAATAAACTCAGACCCATATAGCGAAGGATGGATATTTTTATTAAAAGCTAGTGATGATACAGAATTAGATGAATTAATAGATGCAAATAGTTATTTTGAATTAATTGGTGAGGATTAATTATGGCCACTATAACACTACAAGGTAACCAGATTAACACGAACGGAGAACTTCCAAAGATAGGCGAGAATGCACCGGATTTTGTTTTAGTTAATTCTGATATGGAAGAAATCTCACTTGCTGCTTATCAAGGTAAAAAGAAATTACTTAGTATAGTGCCTAGTCTAGACACCCCGGTTTGTGCACTATCAACAAAAAAAATTGATAAATTAGCTAAAGAAAAAACAAATATTTTATTTATTACAATATCAGCGGATTTGCCATTTGCGATGTCACGTTTTTGTAAAACAGAAAATCTTGATAATGTAATAACATTGTCAATGATGCGTTCACGAAACTTTGCTAAAGATTACGGTGTATTAATTACTGATGGACCACTAGCTGGTATAACAGCTCGTGCCATCGTAGTTCTTAACGAAGAGAATATAGTGACTCATTCTGAATTGGTTCCTGAAATTGCACACGAACCTGATTATGATGCTGCTATAAAATTACTTGATGCCAGTTAATGTTTTAATTGCAAATAGGGCAGGAGGGATCTTTGTTTAGAAATACTTCATTAAATTCCATGTTTAATGCATCTATTAATAGTAATTTGCCTTGTATGCTTTCTCCCAAATTAAGAATAAGTTTTAGTGCTTCATTAGCTTGAATACTCCCCACAATTCCTAATAAAGGGGCAAACACACCGTTAGCTGTGCAAGATTCCTCCGAGGAAGCATCTTCGCTATATAAACATCTATAGCAGGGAGATATTTTTTGCGATGGGTTAAAAACAGTTACTTGGCCCTCAAAGCGTATTGCTGCACCTGAAACAAGAGGTATTTTTGATTTTACTGAAATTTTATTTAATAAAAACCTGGTATCAAAGTTATCACTTGCATCGATAATAACATTCGATTTTTTTGCTTCATTTATTAGATCATTTTCAGATAATTTCTTATTAATTGTGTGAATATTAATCTCTGGGTTAAGTTCGAGCAAATGCTCCTTTGCCGAATCAATTTTTAGTCGGTTTATATCTTTAGTTTTATGTAGTATTTGCCGTTGCAGGTTACTAAGGTCGACTTTATCAAAATCTACAATTATAAGCTCTCCAACGCCTGCAGCCGCTAGATATATTGAAATTGGAGAGCCAAGCCCGCCAAGTCCTACAAGCAGAATCTTTGATTTTTTTATTCTTTCTTGCCCATTAATATCAATTTCAGGCAACATAATTTGCCTGCTATATCTTAATAGTTGTTTATCATCCATTCTTTTTTAATAATTTACCGAAGGTAACCCTTTCTAATTTATTGTAATCTTTGATTGTTGTCGAAGAAAAGTCATTATCAAGAAATAATTTTCTTACTTTCATCCCTTGATTATAAGCATGTTCAACTATTAACCACCCATGATTTTTTAAATAATTACCAGATTCTTGAATAATTTTTTGTAGATCATCAAGACCATCATTTCCTGAAACTAAGGCTGATTCAGGCTCAAATTTAATATCATGATTTCTTAAGTTTGGGTCGTTACTAGCTATATAAGGGGGGTTGCTTACAATTAAATCATAATCGTTTTTTTTAATAGTACTAAACCAGTCTGATGTAATAAATTTAATATTATTAATTTTATATAAATCAGCATTATTACGTGCAATTTTAATAGCATCATCTTTTATATCGGTAGCTTCTATATCTATCGCAGAATTCTCGGATGCTAATGCAATTGCTATAGCACCAGAGCCTGTTCCTAATTCAAGGATTTTATTTAAAGGATAAGTTGATATTAATTCTAGCGATTTTTCAACTAACAATTCAGTTTCTGGTCTCGGTATTAGTATATTCTCATTAATATATAATTTATGCGACCAAAACTCTTTTTGTTTTGTAATATAGGCGATTGGGTAACCTTTTGAACGTTTATTAATGAGTTCTTCAAATTTTTTTATATTAGTTTTAGATAGCACTTTATCTGGATAAGCGTAAAGTCTCGAACGATTACATTTTAAAATAGTGCAAAGCAATATTTCTGAATCAATTCTTTTGCTATTTAATGAATCAAGTTTTTGGGTTCCATATTTAATTGCATCATAGATTTGCATATTTTTTATTCGTTTAATGATGCTAAGAGGTCAGCCTGATACTCGTTTATTAGAGGTTCAATGACAACATCAATATTACCTTCCATAAAATTTTCCAATTTGTAAAGCGTTAAATTTATTCTATGGTCAGTAATGCGTCCTTGAGGAAAATTATATGTTCGTATTCTTTCAGATCTATCCCCACTACCAACAAGATCGCGTCTGTTCTCAGCTTGCTCATTTTTTTGTTGTTCACGTTCGGTTTTTAATAATTTTGCTTGCAATAAAGACATTGCTCGCGCTTTATTTTTATGTTGTGAACGCTCGTCTTGGCATTCAACAACAGTATTTGTTGGTAGATGAGTTATTCTAATTGCAGAATCTGTCTTATTTACATGTTGACCACCCGCTCCTGATGCACGAAATGTATCTATCCGCAAATCAGTTGTATTTATATTTATTTCATTGACTTCTTCAACTTCAGGTAGTACCGCGACTGTACAGGCAGATGTATGTATACGACCCTGAGATTCTGTTTCTGGCACTCGTTGCACACGATGGGCCCCCGATTCAAATTTTAATCTTGAGTAAGCCCCTCTACCAATAATTCTCATAATTACTTCTTTGTAACCCTCCAAATCACTCTCCGATATACTAATATATTCAACTTCCCATTTTTTTATTTCAGCATAACGCGCATACATTCGCATAAGATCACCAGAAAAGAGAGCCGCTTCCTCTCCACCTGTTCCAGCGCGTATTTCAAGAAATATATTACTATTATCATTGGGGTCTTTTGGCAGTAATAGTACTTGAAGTTCAGTTTCTAGTTTTTTTGATTTTATTTCTGCTTTTTTAATTTCATCCTCAGCAAGTTCTTGAATTTCTTTATCATTTTCTTTTAGCATTTCTCTGGAGTTTTCGATGTTTTTGTTTGTATTAAGATAATTGTTAAAACAAACAACAATTGGTTTAATTTCTGAGTATTCTTGCGACAGTTCACGAAACTTATTTTGGTTACTAATAACGTCCGGGTCGGAAAGCAGCCCTTCTAGTTCTTCTTGACGCTCTATTAATCTTTCTAGTTTTAATTGTAGTGAATCTTTCATTTTTATGATTAGGGGGGGTAACTAATAATAATTTATATTATTCTTTATTCTTTATATTGTTATTCTTTAGGCCATAGAGTTCTTCCGCTGCTTTTAATAAATCATCTCTATTTTTAGAGCTTGCATTTTTTAATTTGAAACTAGGCTCATGGATCAATTTATTAGTTAGTGTATGAACTGCTTCGAGTAATATTGCCTCAGGGATATCTCCTTTTTTTATTCTAGATAATCCTTTTTGTAAAACTTCTTCTTGTATTCTTTCCGCTTGCCCACGTAATGCCCTAATTGTAGAGACGGCTTCAAGCGAATTAATCCAGTCCATAAATTCTTGCGCCTGTATATCAATTATTTGTTCAGCTTGTTTCGCAGCATATCTACGATTTTTTAAGTTTACTTGAACTATATCTTTTAAATCATCAACACTATATAAATAAACGTCGTCTAATTCTCCAACACCAGCTTCAATATCACGAGGGATTGCTATATCAACCATAAACATCGGTTTGTATTTCCTGATTTTTATTATTTCTTCAACAGTTCCCTTACCAATAATAGGTAGCGAGCTAGCAGTACAAGAAATAACAATATCTGTTTCAGCCAGATGCTTAGCGATATCTCCTATATGTATTGTATAAATAGAATATTCTTTTGCTAGTTCCTGTGATCTTTCTAATGTTCTATTAGCAATAATCATTCGCTTTAAGCCGCTTTCATGTAAATGTTTAATTACGAGTTCGATTGTTTCCCCTGCACCAATTAATAATGCAGTTTTATCATTCAGGTTGCCAAAAATTTGTTGCGCCAATCTTACTGCAGCATAAGCGACAGATACAGGATGGTTCCCAATTGCTGTATTACTTCTTATTTCTTTTGCAACATGAAATGAATGTTGAAATAGACGATTTAATTGATGACCTATACATCCTGCATTAATTGCTTCTTGATAAGCATTTTTCAGTTGCCCCAAGACTTGTGTTTCACCGAGAATCATTGAGTCAAGACCACTTGCGACACGTAAAACATGACGCACAGCATTTTCATCAGGATGTTCATATAAAAAAGGCTTTAGCAGTCCTTTTTTCATACCATGATAATTATGTAGCCAATCTATGGGAGCATGATTTTTTTCTTGATCAATATTGCAGTAAATTTCTGTGCGATTGCAGGTTGACAGGATCGCTGCTTCATAAACACCATTTTGATGTTTTAACTCGTTTAATGCATCGGGCATGATTTCATTACCAAAACACACCTTTTCCCGAATATCAACGGGAGCTGTTGAATGATTAATTCCGTAGGCAAAAAGCGTCATAATTTTGATAATTCACGAATATTGAAAGAAAATTTTGTGCCATGAGTTAAATTAATACAAGCGATAATAGGTAAAATATTCATTAGATTTTCAACAAATATAATTCAAGCTAGCATGTTGAACAAATCCAGAATTGTATAATCCTAATAGTATATACATCATCAGCCTTAAAATTTATAGGATATTGAAATCCTGTATTATTTTTAAGCTTAATCTGAGAAAATAAGTTATCAAAAACCATGAAAAATGATAATTATGGTCGAATTTTCAAAATATAAAGTCTTTTTTGAACTAATGGTATTTCCGTTGATTTTCCTGTTTGGTGGGTGCGCGGGAGTACCTAGTTCTGAAACATCAGCAAAACAGGAAATAGCAAATGATTCAAAACAATCACCAGTTAAGGCATATACACAAGAAAATCAAAAAATAGTTTTAGAAAGACCGGAAATTGAGCTTTCTAAGGATATTCTTTTCAAAATCATGGTTGCTGAGATTGCCGGACACCGTGGGAAAATTGAGCTAACCACCAAACATTACTTAGATTTAGCAAAAATGACACTTGACCCAGTAATTATAGAGCGCGCAACAAGGATCGCTGTTTACGCACGTAATGATGAGGCTAGTTATGAAGCAGCCAAGCTTTGGATTGAAGTCGAACCAAGGAATCCAGATCCACATCAAGTACTAACAGTAATGTACTTGAGAAAGGATAATCTTGATGAAGCTCTTCGGCATCTTGAGATTATTTTAGAAGTGTCCGGCGGAGATTTTGATCAGAAATTATGGATGGTGGCAAATTTTCTTGGTAGCGAAAAGGATAAAGGCATGGTGATAAAGTTGATGGAAAGGTTAATGACAAATCATATGAATGATACCGATGCTTTATATGCCTATGCACTTGTTTCATCGCGGATTGGTGATATTGAACGTGCCGAATCATTATTTGAGAGGGTGTTAGAATTAAAACCAGAGAATGATACTGCAGCCATGTCTTACGTATACCTGTTAAAGAGTAATGGAAATATGACAAAGGCTTTAAATTGGCTTGAGGCAGTTCTAAAAGATCGTGCTGAAAGTTTTAATTTGCGTATGACATACGCAAGATTATTAACTGACATTAAACGTTTCGATGAAGCACGAGAGCAGTTCGAGCTACTTTATAATAAAAAACCAGATAATGCAGATCTAATTTATGCGCTTGGTCTATTATCGCTTCAACAAAATCAATCTTCCGAGGCGGAGAAGTATTTTGAAAATCTTCTTGAACTAAAAAAATATGTGTTTGATGCAAATTATTATTTAGGAAGAATAGCAGAAGAAAAAAAACAATTAGATAGAGCCAATAATTTTTATTTTAACGTACAAGGAGGCGATAATTATTATGATGCACTTATACGGGTAAGTTTGATTCTTGCAAAACAAGGAAAAATTGAGAAAGCACTTACTAATATTCGTTCTATTGAAAAACCGAAAGATGCAAATCGTAATATATTAATACAAGCAGAAGCTGAAATATTAATAGAAGAGGAACGTTTTGAAGAAGCTTTAAGTGTATTTAATACGGCAATTGAGGAACAAAGTCACCCCGATCTTCTTTATTCTCGTGCGATGCTTGCAGAAAAGATAGATCGTTTTGATATTTTGGAGTCAGATCTTATGTCAATTATTGAAAAAGATCCTAGTAATGCAGCCGCGCTAAATGCCCTTGGCTACACACTTGCTGATAGAGGCGAACGTTTAGAAGACGCATATAACTATATTAAACGTGCATATGAATTAAGCCCTGGAGATTTTTATATTTTAGACAGTATGGGCTGGGTTCTTTATCGACTAGGAAGATTAGATGAGGCAATTGATTTTTTACGAAAGGCAATTGATTTGAGAAATGATCCCGAAGTGGCAGCTCATCTTGGCGAAGTTTACTGGGTAATGGGCAATGAAAAAGCTGCTAAAAACGTTTGGGAAACAGCATTAAAAGACACACCAGCAGATGATAGATTACTAAAAGTTATTGAACGTTTTATACCTTGAAAAGAATAATCCTATTTTTTACGATTATATTATTGCTAATTAGCGCTTGCAGTTCAATACCCGACGTTGATAGTGATTTGCAATTGCAGCAATGGCAAAACCATCAAGCTTTAGTTAATAAAATAGAATCATGGAATATTAAGGGTCGTGCAGCTATACAGAGTGAAAATAATAGTGCCACATTTCTTTTACATTGGGACCAATTTAATACTAGTTATGAATTACGATTTATTTCAGGTTTAGGACAAGGAACTTATTTATTAAAAGTAACAGAAGATAGAGTTGTAATGATAACTCCGAAAAATAAAGTTTTTACTTCTGATACTCCTGAAAATTTAATTCGCGAAAAACTTGGTTGGGATGTCAATCTTGCTGGACTTAAATATTGGGTGAGAGGGGTACCGGAACCGAATGTAAAATATAGTCAGCTTTTGCTAGATGAAAAAGGACGATTGAAAGACATGAAGCAATCTGGATTTTTTATAAGTATTTTACGTTATACAGAAAAAGAAAATATTTCATTACCTGAAAAATTATTCATTAGAAGTAATAATATTCAGCTTAGATTAGTAATACAAAACTGGGAAATATAAATAAGTGAGAAGTTCTGGATGGCCAGCAACGGCAAAGTTAAATTTATTTTTACACATAATTGGTAAGAGGACGGATGGCTATCATTTATTGCAAACGGTTTTTCAGTTTATAGAGTTGGCTGACAAAATAGATTTTACTATTACAGAATCTGGGCTAATAAAACGAAGTAAACATTCTTCAGTTGTTGATGAAAATAATGATTTAGTTATCAAGGCCGCTAATAAAATTAAAGAAATAAGTGGCTCGAAACTTGGCGTAGATATTAGTATAGAAAAAAATATACCAATAGGCGCTGGTTTGGGCGGCGGTAGTTCAGATGCTGCAACTACTTTAGTTGCTTTGAATGAATTGTGGCATGTAGGGTTATCAGTTGAGGAATTAACCAAGATTGGTTTATCACTTGGCGCGGATATACCGTTTTTTATTCATGGTGGTGCAGCTTGGGCTGAAGGTGTTGGAGAGGAATTAACACTAGTTGATTTAAACGAGTGTTTTTATTTGGTTATTTATCCAGATTGTAGTATTTCGACGAAGTCTGTTTTTGCAGCAAGCGATTTGACACGGAATACACCTAGAATCACAATACGCGACTTCCAAGAAGGACGTGTAAAAAATGATTGTGAATCGTACGTAAGAAACCATTATAGTAACGTCGCAGAAGCGTTGGATTGGTTAGGAAATTATGCTGTTTCAAAATTAACAGGTACAGGAGCTTGTGTGTTTGCTGAGTTTATAGATAAAAAGAAGGCAAATGAGGTAAAAAGTAAACTGCCTAAAAAGTGGCAAGGTTTTGTTGTCAAGGGTATAAATAAATCCCCTTTATTGGAAAAATTAGCGAATGAGGAAAAAAGCTAATAACTTTGAATTTTTTAATTTGAAAATGAGGTAAATTACAATTATTTTGGGGTGTAGCCAAGCTGGTTAAGGCACAGGGTTTTGATCCCTGCATTCCCAGGTTCGAGTCCTGGCACCCCAGCCAAAATTATTTAATCGTTTGGAGAAAATTACGAACATGACTATTTCAAATATCATGATATTTAGTGGAAACGCTAACCCAAATTTGGCGCTAAGAACAGTCGAACATCTAAATATGCCGTTAGGAAAAATAACAGCCGGTAAATTTAGTGATGGCGAAGTTATGGTAGAAGTTAACGAAAATGTTCGTGGCAGAGATATTTATATTATGCAGCCAATTTGTGCGCCAACAAACGACAACTTGATGGAATTACTAGTTATTGCTGATGCGCTTCGAAGAGCATCAGCAACAACCATAACAGCAGTTATTCCTTATTTAGGGTATGCACGACAAGATCGTCGTTCACGATCATCAAGGGTACCAATAACGGCAAAAATGGTTGCAAACATGATTGCTTCAGCTGGCATCGACAGGGTCTTAACTGTTGATTTACATGCTGATCAAATTCAGGGTTTTTTTGATATACCTTTGGATAACGTTTATGGCTCACCAGTTTTATTGGGGGATATCTGGAAACATAAATACCCTGATTTGATGGTCATCTCACCAGATGTCGGAGGTGTTGTGAGAGCTAGGGCGCTAGCAAAACGATTAGATGACACTGATTTAGCGATTATCGATAAACGTCGCCCAAATCCAAATGAATCTGAAATAATGAATATTATTGGGGATGTTAATGGAAGGACTTGTGTGATAATCGATGATTTAGTTGATACAGCTGGAACATTAGGCAATGCTGCTGGGGCTTTGAAGGAATTTGGAGCAAAAAAAGTAGTTGCCTATTGTACCCATGCAGTTTTATCTGGTAATGCGGTAAAAAATATAGAGAATTCAGAGCTTGATGAATTGGTAGTAACCGATACAATTCCGCTTCGTTCAGAGGCTAAAACTTCAAATCGCATTAGACAGTTGAGTGTAGCTGAAATGTTAGCTGAAAGTATTCGGCGTATTGCTGAGGGAGAATCACTAAGCTCTATGTTTCTTGATTAATTTATTGGTGTTGGATTTTTTGATTGGTCGCGATTGAAAAAATAAAAAATTGTTATTTTAAGGAGTAGTAAAAAATGAACGAATTTGAACTTATTGCTGAGCCACGCAACGATGTTGGTAAAGGTGCGAGCCGCCGCTTACGTCGTGATGGTAAATTACCCGGTATTGTTTATGGCACCGAAAAGAATGCTAGTATGATTATGTTTAACCATAATGAAATTATGCATCATCTGGAGCACGAAGCTTTTTATTCACGTGTGCTTACCCTCAAAATTGGGAAAACAAAAGAAAAAGTTGTGTTAAAAGATTTACAACGACACCCATATAAACGTTCGGTGTTACATATTGATTTACAGCGTGTAGATGAAGAACAAACATTAACGATGCGTATCCCCCTTCATTTTATGAATGAGGAAAAATGTTTAGGCGTAAAACAAGATGGAGGCGTTATTAGCCATCTAATGACCGAGGTAGAAATTGTTTGTTTACCAAAAGATCTGCCAGAGTTTTTAAATGTTGATATGCTGGAAGTAGGTATTAATGAAACGTTGCATCTTACTGATATAAAACTACCTGAAGGCGTACAGATCTATAGTCTGTTACATGGCGGAGACGATACTCAGCCTGTAGTATCTGTTCATATTCCAAAGGTTAGTGCTGCTGATGAGGCTGCTGAGGCTGCTGAGGCTGCTGAGGCTGCTGAAGGTGCTGAAGGTGCTGAAGGTGCTGAAGGTGCTGAAGGTGCTGAAGCATCAGATGAAACCAGTGATTCTTCTACAAAGGAAGAAGCCGACTCCCAGGATAGCGAAAGCTAATTACCTGGGATAACCAGGTGTCAACACAATTAAAGCTAATCGTAGGACTTGGGAATCCTGGCGCTGAACATATATTGACACGCCATAATGCGGGTTTTTGGTTTCTTGATTCTCTTGCAGAAAGATTTTCTCTAAATTTTACACTAGATAAAAAGTTTCAATCTGAACTTTGTCGTTATCAAAATAATGACGTTGATTGTTGGCTATGCAAACCTCAGACATATATGAATGATAGTGGAATAGCAGTACAGGCATTAATTAAATATTATAAAATTCCAATTAATCAAGTTTTGATTGTGCATGATGAAATTGATCTTGATGTTGGTAATTTACGTTTCAAGATTGGCGGCGGACATGGCGGCAATAATGGAGTTAAAAATATTATAGAAAAATTGGGCGATCAAAATTTTAATCGTTTACGTATAGGAATAGGACATCCTGGAAATATAGATAAAGTTGTTTCCTATGTTTTAAATAAACCAAATACTGACGATAAATATAATATACTTTTAGGTATTGATAATATCATTGCCGAATATGAGAATTTGTTCCATTGCAATATTGAAGAATTAATGAATCAGAACAATAAAAAAAATAAGATAAATTAATTCGGTAAATTTTAAATGGGATTTAAATGTGGGATTATTGGCTTACCTAATGTTGGGAAATCAACTCTCTTTAATGCATTAACTCGATCATCAATAGAAGCAGAAAACTATCCTTTTTGTACAATAGAGCCTCATGTTGGAATTGTTGCTGTTCCTGATTTTCGACTTCAAGAATTAGCTAATATTGTTAAACCAGAAAAAATTATTCCGTCTCACATGGAATTTGTTGATATTGCAGGTTTAGTTGCAGGCGCTTCAAAAGGCGAAGGATTAGGAAATAAATTTCTTGCAAATATTCGAGAAACACAAGCACTTATTCAAGTAGTTCGATGTTTTGATGATGAAAATATTGTGCATGTATCAGGCAAGATCGATCCAATATCTGATATCGAGGTTATTAATACCGAACTTTGTTTAGCTGATTTAGAAACAGTCAATAATGCAGTTGAAAAAGCGAATAAACTAAACCGTAGTGGCATTAAGAATATAAAAGAAAAAATAGAAATTTTAGAAACATTAATGACTCATCTAAATGAGAGCTTGCCGATACGCACAATGAATACATCAGTCTTAGATAATTCAGATATAAAAGAGTTACATCTACTAACTGAAAAGCCAATTTTATATATAGCTAACATTGAAGAAAGTGGTTTCGACTCAAATCCTTGGTTAGAAAAATTACGAAAATTTTTAGAAAACGAAAATTCACATTTAATTCCAATTTGCGCAACAATCGAATCAGAGGTATCAGAATTAAATGACGAAGATGAAAAAGCAGAATTTCTTGAAGTATTAGGCATGAAAGAGCCAGGCCTTAATCGTGTAATTAAATCGGGTTATCAGTTATTAGGCTTACAAAATTATTTTACCGCTGGTCCTAAAGAAGTGCGTGCGTGGACTATTTCAACTGGGGTAACTGCACCAAAAGCAGCAGGGGTTATTCATACTGATTTCGAACGGGGTTTTATTCGAGCGGAAGTAACATCATATTCTGATTATATTGAATACAATGGTGAGTTGGGGGCAAAAGACGCTGGCAAATGTCGTTCAGAAGGAAAAGAATATATTGTTAATGATGGTGATGTTATCTTATTTAGATTTAATGTTTGAGCAAAAAATAATTTTTGAATAATACAAAAAATTTATTATGT
>CAZJED010000011.1:0-5085 GCA_964544965.1 uncultured Enterobacteriaceae bacterium | reverse complement strand
GGAGGTGGTCACAAAATGGCGGGGGGCTTTACATTGGAAGAAAAAAAAATACCAAAAAAACCGACAAAACCAGACGAATCAGAGTGCTGTAATCGGGGCTGTGAAAATTGTGTTTTTATCTATTATGAGCGTGCCTTAAAAAATTGGAGACGAAAAATTCAACGCCTTAAATCAAAGGGGCTCATCTAAAAATATTTTTAAAACTATTTATTAATAATATATGACAGCAGTTTATTATCCTTCATTAAAGGTATAAAAATTAAATTCTTTTGTATTATAACTTCATGATCAGCACTGCCTTGTGGGAGATCTAGTAACTCAGAAACATCTCCCGAACTATTTATATGCAGTAATTTTCCACTTATCCAGTCTGTTACATAGAAACCTTCATTATCATCACTTTCTACACCATCAAGATTCCCAACTGAAGAACCATCTCCAATAGACTGAATCGTTTTATCTTTAATTGAAATTCGTTTTAGGTGGCCAGGTATTTTAGTTGCAAAACCTTCCGTCATTTTACCCCAGCTACCAAGAATAATTTCATTTTCCAAAGCAAGTAAGCCGTTAGGAGCCTCTAGATCCGAAGATTCAACCCAAATAGAAAAATTATCTTCAGTTAAGAGATGAATTCTATTAAGAAGCATATCTGAAATATAAATATCACCATTTTCACTAGCTGTTACATCATTTAAAAATTTAGCATCATCAACTTTGAATTTACTGATGATCTGTCCGCTATTGATATCAATTCCTACTAATTCATTAATATCTGCCGTGTATAAAGTACGACCATGAAGCGCGAGACCTTTTGGGGCGTTTAATCCAATTACCCATTTTTCTTGAATAATTTTTCCATCTAAAGATACGATTGAAATGAAACCATTTCCATCTTTTTCAACAGGAGAACCATTAACATTAGAAACATATAAATGATTCAGTTTCGGATCGTATATAACCGATTCAGGATTGCTAAGACCATCAATTTCCCAATTTAATGTTAAATTTTTGACATCAGCATTTACTGAACTACCTAAAATTAAATATAAACATAAAGATTTAATACTATTTTTAAATTTTATTGAAAGCATTATTATTATCACTCCTAATCTTTCTTTATTGTATAAGATAAGAATTTTAATTTTATTAATAATATTTATTTTTCAAAGAACAATTTTTTTAATTCTTCACCCGGATCTTTGGATTTCATAAATGCTTCCCCTACTAGAAATGCATTTACATTATTTTTTTGCATTAATTTTACATGATCTTTTTTATATATTCCGCTTTCTGTTATTACCGTACGATCTTGGAAGACATCGGTTAAAAGATTTAAAGTCGTATTCAGATTTGTTTCGAAAGTACGGAGATTTCTATTATTAATACCAATCAGCGGAGTTCGCAACATCATTCCGCGTTCTAATTCTTCTCGGTCATGCACTTCTATAAGAATATCAAGACCAATTTCGGTTGCAATACCCACCATTTCTTGTGCTTGCATGTCTGATAATGCAGAGATAATTATTAGTATACAATCAGCGCCAATTAGTTTAGTTTCATATATCTGATATGCATCAATCATAAAATCCTTACGTAATATTGGCAGCGTACACGTATCATGTGCTTGCTTCAGGTGGTCATCGGAGCCTTTAAAAAATTTAATATCTGTTAATACAGATAAACAGCAAGCACCAGCACCTTCATAACTTTTTGCTATGGTGTTGGGATTAAAATTTTTACAGATTATTCCCTTGCTAGGCGATGCTTTTTTTATTTCCGCGATCACTCCAGGATTACCACTGCTAATAGTTTCTATCAAACTATTTGTAAAGCCCCGACGTTCAGGGCAATCATCGGATCGTAGTTTTATTTCTTCTAACGAAACTTTACTTTTTTTACCTCTAACATACTCAATTTTATAATCGAGTATCTTTTTTAAGATATCGGGCGTCTCTTTTGGCATACAATATTAGGTGTTAAAAGATTGGGTGTGTTGGATAAGCATCTCAAATTTATTTTTGGCTGCACCAGATTCAATAATATTTTTAGCCATTTCTACCCCAGCTTTTATTGAATCACTAATACCAGAAGCATAAATTGCAGCTCCCGCATTTAGACTAACGATAGATTTTGCAGCATTATTACTATTATCAAAAACTGATTTCATCATAGTTAAACTTTCATCAATAGTTTCAACTGATAAATCATTAATATTAAATTTTTTAATACCAAAATCATCTGGTGAAATTTCATAGTTATTTATTTCCTTATTTTTTAACTCCGAAATAAATGTTTTAGCTGAAATACTAATTTCATCCATACCATCTTCTGAGTGAACAACCAAGACATGCTTACTACCAAGCTGTTTTAAAGTTTCAGCTAAAGGGCCTAACCATTTTTTTTCAAAAACACCGATAACTTGGTTTGGGGCAGAGGCTGGGTTTGTTAATGGGCCTAGAACATTGAATAATGTTCTTAACCCAAGCTCTCGTCTTGGACCGATAGCGTGTTTCATTGCGCTATGGTGCATTGGCGCAAACATAAAGCCAATACCAATATTTTCGACACAGCTTTCGACTTGTTTAGCATCTAATTCTATATTAATTCCTGCAGCTTCTAAAACATCGGCACTTCCAGATTTGCTTGATACAGAACGATTCCCATGTTTTGCTACCTTTGCACCGCTTGCTGCGACAACAAAAGCTGATGTTGTTGAAATGTTAAATGTATTAGAACTATCACCACCTGTTCCGCAAGTATCTATAAGATTAGTTTTATCAACATCTACTTTTGCAGCTAATTCTCTCATCACTTCTGCAGCAGCAGTAATCTCATCTACTGTTTCACCTTTTATGCGTAGGGCAACTAAAAAACCACCAATTTGCGCAGGTGTTGCTTCACCTTTCATAATAGTTTGCATAACACTATGCATGTCTTCGCGATTTAAATCTATGTTATTAATAATGTTATTAATTGCTGTTTGAATATCCATTGGTTATTTGTAAAATTTTTTACTTAATTAGTATTCGAAAGAAAGTTTTTTAAAAGTTCATGCCCATATGAAGTTAGTATTGACTCGGGATGAAACTGGACTCCTGATATCAAGAAATTTTTATGTTTTATGCCCATAATTTCATCGATACTACCATCCTTATTATTTGTCCATGCAGTAATTTCAAAACAATCCGGAAGAGTGTTTTTTTCAATAACTAAAGAATGATATCTTGTTGCAGTAAAGGGGTTTTCAAAATCTTTAAATACATCTTTTCCTGCATGATAAATATCGGATGTTTTACCATGCATGATATTTTTTGCGTGAACTATTTTCCCTCCGAAAGCTTGGCCTATACTTTGGTGTCCTAAGCAAACTCCAAGAATCGGCACTTCTTTTTTAAAATTATTAATAACTTCAATAGATATGCCAGCTTCATTCGGAGTGCAAGGGCCGGGAGAAATAACAATATGTGATGGACATAATTTTTTAATATGATCAATAGTAATTTTGTCATTTCTATATACTTGTACATCCTGATCAAGTTCACCAAAATACTGAACAAGGTTATAAGTAAAAGAATCATAATTGTCGATCATTAATAACATAAATACTCTTTTTATCTAAGTTAGACCTTTCTCTGCTAAACTAACAGCTTTGAAAATAGCACGTCCTTTGTTCATTGTTTCATCCCATTCATTTTGTGGTATAGAATCAGCGACAATACCAGCTCCCGCTTGTATGTGTAGAGTTTTATCTTTTATAACAGCGGTTCTTATTGCTATTGCAGTGTCCATATTACCATTCCATGATATGTATCCAACTGCCCCTGAATAAACACCACGTTTTACAGGCTCAAGTTCATTAATAATTTCCATTGCTCTAATTTTTGGAGCGCCAGAAACAGTTCCGGCAGGAAAAGTAGAGCGTAAAACATCAATTGCGTTCATATCTTTTTTCAGTCGACCAGTTACATTAGAGACAATATGCATAACGTGAGAATAACGTTCAATGATCATTTTATCAGTTAAATTAACACTGCCCATATCAGCAACACGTCCGACATCATTTCTGCCAAGATCAATTAACATTAAGTGTTCAGCTAGTTCCTTTGGGTCTTGTAAGAGATCATTTTCTAGCGCGAGATCTTCTGTCTCAGTTATACCTCTTGGCCTTGTACCGGCAATAGGCCTTACGGTAACAATATTTTCCTCTAGTCTAACTAAAATTTCTGGAGATGACCCCACTATCTGGAAATCACCTAAATCAAGAAAGTACATATAGGGGGATGGATTGAGTGAACGAAGTGCCCGATAAAGATTTATTGGTTTTGACTCAAAGGGGATAGATAATCTTTGAGAAAGTACAACTTGCATAGCATCCCCATTTACAATGTAATTTTTTATAGTATCAACCGCGTTCTCATAGTTTTTTTGAGTAAATCCAGAAACAAAATCATTTTCATCAACATCACGTGATTTATCTGATTGTGATTCTTTAATTTTATTGTTACGAAGCATTTCAATTACTTCATCGAGTCTTTTTTTAGCATTTAAATAAGCATCATTTTTTTCTGGATTGGCATGCACAATAATAAATAGTTTTCCACTTAGATTATCAAATACAATAACTTCATCAGAAACCATTAATAGTATGTCAGGAGAGCCGATCGGATCTTTCTTATTATTTTTATTTAATTTTGGCTCAATATATTTGATTGTTTCATAACCAAAGTAACCAACTAAACCTCCATTAAAACGAGGCATATTTTCAATTTGCGGTACCTTATATGATTTTTGGATTTTCTCAATTTCTGCAAGCGGGTCATCAGTGTTATATTCACTAACGCATTTATTATTTTCCATAATTGTTATCTTTTTTCCAGTTACGGAAATTATTTTTTTTGCAGGTAGCCCTATAATTGAATAACGCCCCCATTTCTCACCGCCTTCTACTGATTCAAACAAATATGAGTATGAAGAGTGACAGATCTTTGTGTAAGTGCTTAGAGGTGTATCCAAGTCCGCCAATATTTCACACATCAAAGGTATACGATTGTATCCTTGTTTAGCTAGCTTATTAAAGTTACTTTC
>CAZJED010000010.1:0-33165 GCA_964544965.1 uncultured Enterobacteriaceae bacterium | reverse complement strand
TCAAGCTCGGATTTTCCTTTTGGATTGAAATTCGCTCCGCCTTTACCGCCGCCCATTGGCAATCCGGTCAGACTATTTTTAAATGTCTGTTCGAAACCTAAAAATTTGAGAATACTTTGATTGACTGAGGGGTGAAAACGCAATCCTCCTTTATACGGACCAATTGCGCTATTAAATTGAACACGCCATCCTCGATTAGTTCTGATGTTTCCCTCATCATCAGTCCACGGCACACGAAAAGAAACTACACGCTCAGGCTCTGCCATACGTTCTAAAATCTGCATTTCATGGTAAATAGGTTTGTCGGCAATGTACGGAAAGATCGTCGATGCAACTTCATAAACTGCCTGCACAAACTCAGGCTCACCGGGATTACGTTTTTCCACGCCTTCCATATAACGAGTGAAATATTCTTTTGATTTTGCTGAACTTACTTTTGATTTGGACATGGAGCCTCTCCCCTTTCTCGTGCTTAGCTATTTTTATTGTTTTATTTCTTCTATATTATTGTTTTTATTAATTTTTCTTACTATTTATATATTTCTTATCTTTTTTATATATAAGCTACCCCCTACGATAATCTCCCAAGTGCCTAAATTCAATGGCTGATGAAGAAAAAGTTGTTTATTGGGTTAACTGAAGCTAAAAGATCTTAAACAGATCTGGCTCATATCAAGGTGTGGGAAATTTATGCTATTTACTTAAATCTTTAGCAGTTAAATATTCTTCTGCTAAAGTTTTTGCGTGATTATATTGATTCGGAAATAATTTATCATCGTTAAGTAAACCATCAATCCTTTTCTTTGCATTCTCATTGCCATTCTCAGATGCCGCATAGAACCACATCGAGGCAGTTAAAAAATTTTGTTCAACAAGTTCGCCATTCATGTACATAACGCCAAGATTATATTGAGCATCGGCAAAACCTTGTGAAGCTGCTTTTTCGTACCATTTTTTTGCTAATTCTAAATTTTTTTCAACGCCCAATCCCAAATAATAATGAATCCCAAGATAATTCTGTGAAACTAAATTGCCACTATTCGCAAGCGGCTTCCACAATATAAGTGCTTTCTTATATTGTCCTTTATCAAAATAGTACTTTGGGTCATTAGATTGAGAGCAAGCTAAAGAGAGGAATAATAAAAAAATAACAATAGGAAATAATTGCATATAAATATACAACCAAATTGAAATGAAAAATTATCTAACTTACGCTTTTGTTAGAGCTTGCTCTATATCGCTCAATAAATCATCAATATGTTCAATGCCCACAGATAATCTGACAAGTTCATCAGACACGCCTGCTTTCGCAAGTTCTTCTTGAGACAGTTGTCTATGCGTTGTTGTCGCTGGATGACAGGCTAATGATTTTGCATCACCGATATTAACAAGACGCGTAATTAATTCGAGTGCATCGATAAATTTTGTGCCTGCTTCTACACCACCCTTAATACCAAAACTCAATATTCCGGCGGCCTTACCATCACAATATTTTTTTAGTAATTTGTAATCCTGATGATCAGAAAGTCCCGCATATCGAATCCACTCCACCTTATCGTGTTTTGAAAGATAATTAGCTACTTCAATTGCATTCTCACAATGCCGGTCCATTCTGACAGGTAACGTCTCAATACCCTGAAGAATCATAAAACTATTCATTGGTGATATTGCTGAACCAGTGTTTCTTAATGGAACAACTCTGGCACGACCGATGTACGCAGCTGGTCCCAAAGCTTCTGTATAGACAACACCATGATAGGATGGGTCTGGTTCATTTAATCTTTTAAAACGACTCGCATGTTCAGCCCATGGAAACTTACCTGAATCAACGAGAACACCGCCAATATTACTACCATGCCCACCCATATATTTTGTTAATGAATGTACAACAATATCGCAGCCATGTTCGAAAGGACGACATAAATATGGTGTTGGTACAGTATTATCAACAATAACAGGAATTCCCGCGCTATGGGCTAGCTCTGAAATTTTTCCAAGATCAGCCACATTGCCGGCAGGATTACCGATAGACTCACAAAAAACTGCTTTTGTTTTGTCATCTGCTAATTTTGATATCTCCTCATAATTTGGAGCATCAATAAAACGTACCTCTATCCCCAATTGAGGAAATGTATGCGCAAATAAATTATATGTGCCGCCATATAAACTGCTTGTTGAGATAATGTTATCACCAGATTCAGCAATAGTCTGAACTGCATAATTGATAGCAGCCATGCCAGATGATAATCCTAAAGCTGCAATACCACCTTCCATCTCTGCAACGCGTTGCTCAAGAACCGCTGTTGTTGGGTTCATAATACGTGTATAGATATTGCCTTCGACTTTCAAATCAAATAAATCAGCGCCATGCTGAGTATTATCAAAGGCGTATGATGTTGTTTGATATATTGGAACAGCTACTGCTTTCGTTGTAGGTTCAGGTGAATATCCGCCGTGAACTGCTATAGTTTCTAATTTCATGATGACCTCTTTTTATGATTTCCTTAAATTTATTATTATTTATCTAAAACTTTTTAATTTTTCTTGGAATTTTTAATACGAACAACTATATCTATGCCGTCCTGTAATGTATTTTCAGGTAATTTCGGTAATGGGCTAATCCTTACATTCTCAAATTCAAAGTCTGAAATTTCACCAGTATCTGTATTGTAATAATGAGAATGTGGTGTTGTTTTGGAGTCATAATAGATTTTTGAAGAATCAATGACCACACGCTGGACAAGTCCTTTTTGGGCAAATAAATTAAGTGTGTTGTATACAGTTGCCCTAGAAATTGTGCTGCCATTATTATTAAGCACCATAATAATATCCTCAGCTGAAAGATGTTGGTCTTTACGAAAAATAATATTTGCTATATCAATGCGTTGACTTGTCGGTTTTATATCTAATGAAGACAGGACTTTAAAGGCAGATCTCTTGCTCATTTTTGTATAATCCTGTTCGTCTAAATCATATTTCATTCAGACATTATATTAGAAGCTCGCAGTAAAGTGGAGTCTAAATAAGAGTGATTATCATCTATTAGGCTATTTTTTTTGTATTAATAGAACGTTTTAGACTAAAACCATTAATATCCATGAAAGAAGGTTTATCAAACAAATAATCCGTTAGCAATTTGGCTGATGAGGGAGCCTGTAATATTCCTTTTCGAAAATGCCCCGTATTGATATAAATATTCTTAAAATCGGGGACTGAGCCAATAATGGGTTTGCCATCATTAGTTGCTGGGCGTAAACCAGACCAGTGACCGATAAATTCTGACTGTGCTAATTCGGGAATTATAGAATACCCCCAATCAAGCAATTGATTTCTAGCTATATCAGTAGTTTCATTATCGAAACCGACATCTTCTATAGTGCTTCCTAGAAGAATATTGCCATCGAGTCTTGGGATATAATAATAACCACCATCTAAAATAATTTTGTCTGTAATAAGATTATTTGATCGAATGCAGATTATTTGTCCGCGTATCGGTTTTACATCAGCATCCTTATTTATAAAATTTAATAAAAGTTTGCTCCACGCGCCTGTTGTAAAGATAAGATGATCTGCAAATATTTTTTTATCGTTATCTAATGTTATGCATTCAAACTTATTATCATTTACTCCTATATGCGAAATTTTAGAATTTTCAAATAGATTGACAGCAAGATTCTTTAGGCTTTTGTATAATGCTTTTAGTAATAACGGTGGTCTCACCTGAAATATTTCCGGAAGCAAAATAGAATATTCTGGAATATTAATCTTTGAGTGATTTACATTTGTTTCATCTGAAAAATGAATTTTATTTTTATAAGCCCAATTTTTAGTCTCTTGGGCATGTTTTTTATTAATAATGACTAAACCAGATTTAACATATTCAGAATCAATACCTGTTTCATTTTTTAGACTGGAAGTAAAATCTGAGTATAACGTTTTTGCATGTTCAGAAAGAATTATGGAATCTTGATTTTCGATCCAGGGACGCATAGGTGACAAAATTCCACCAGCTGCTCTTGATGCTTCGTTACCAAATAACTGATGATCTAAAATTGCAACACTTGCACCACGAATTGCAATTTCTCTTGCAGTTGTCATACCAATAACACCGCCACCGATGACAATATAATCGTATTTCATATAAATAATGAATTATAATTATTGATAGAGTTTTTCTTCTTAATATCAGTTGTACTCCTGATTAAGAAAGTATGATTATTGCCTCTTACTATGATGTAAAAGATTCTACGCTGTCTCTTTGGTTTGTTTTATTAATTCTCTTGGTAAAGAAAAAACAACGCTCTCCTTAATGCCCGGTGATTCTTTAACTATTGAAGCACCTATTATTTTTAATTTCTTTATAACTTCTTCTACTAGAATCTCAGGGGCAGATGCACCTGCTGTTAATCCAATATTTTCTTTTTTGTCTAGCCACTCGTCTTTGATTTCTGTTGCATCATCAATCAAGTATGCTGGTACTCCTGCCTTTTGAGATATTTCCATTAATCGTGAAGAATTAGAGCTATTAGGTGAACCAACAACTAAAATCAAATCACATTCTTTTACTAATTTCTTTACCGCATCCTGCCTGTTTTGTGTTGCATAGCAAATGTCTTTCTTTTTTGGTCCGTCAATCTTTGGAAATCGCTTTCTTAATGCATTGATAACTTCATATGTATCGTCCATTGACAATGTTGTCTGTGTAACAAAAGCTAAAAAATTCGGGTTGTTTACGTTTAGTTTCATTACATCTTCAACTGACTCGACAATATACATTCCGCCCTTACCTGATTTTGGCTGATATTGACCAACTGTGCCTTCAACCTCAGGATGACCCTCGTGCCCAATCAAAATGCATTCCCTTTCTTCGTCCTGATATTTACCCACCTCCATATGGACTTTGGTTACGAGCGGACATATCGCATCAAAAACCCTTAACCCTCGCTGCGAAGCTACATCACGAACTGCTTTTGATACCCCATGCGCACTAAAGATAACCGTTGACTCGTCAGGTACTTCATCAAGCTCCTCAACAAAAATAGCGCCTTTGTGACGAAGTGAATTAACCACATATTTGTTATGCACAACCTCGTGACGGACATATACAGGTGCCCCGAATAATTCCAACGCTCTTTCAACGATTTCAATTGCCCGGTCAACGCCAGCACAAAAACCCCGTGGATTTGCCAATAATATCTGCATTCAAAACACCTAAAATATTGATATTAAATACATATTAAAGTTCTATTATAAAAAAAATATGCTTAGTACACTACAATTTGTTCTTTGCGCTATTAATCAATAAAGTATCTAAAATTAAGAGGATGGCGCCGATTGTAATTGATGAATCTGCAATATTAAATGTTGGCCAATATAAGTTCTCATAATAAACCTCAATAAAATCTACAACATACCCAAGAGTAACCCTATCCCACAAATTACCTAATGCACCGCCAAGTATAAAAGACAATGAATATAGCAAGCATCGGCTTTTTGTTAGCGTGTTGTACATCCATATAATGATTATGATGCTGACAAGACAAGAAACACCTATAAAAAACCAACGTTGCCAACCTCCGGCATCACTTAAAAAACTAAATGCTGCGCCCGTGTTATACATCAAAGTGAGGTTTAATCCGTCACAGATATATTTTGGTTCGTGAAGAACTAGGAATTGGACTGCAAAAAATTTTGTTATTTGGTCTAAAATAACAATTACTACTGAAAATGTTAACCATCTAAACATAAAGCACCCTTTATATTAAGCATATAATCTAACTTCACCGTCCTTTGTAACATTTTCAAAACAACGTGAGCATAATGTTTCATATGAATCATTTGTGCCAACACTTTCATGTCTATGCCAACAACGCACACATTTTTCATGCTCACATTGTTTTGCAAAAATAAACAAATCTGGAATATCTGTTTCTAATGCTTCATTAATACGTTTATCCAGTGGATAAATTTTGGCAATCGATGAAATTAAGACGAATTTTAACTCGTCTTTAACAAAATTAAGTTCGTTAAATAAATCTTTATTGCAGTAAATATTAATTTCAGCATCCAATGAAGATCCAATTACTCCGTCATTACGCAATTTTTCAAATTGCTTGTTTGCCTCGTCACGAACTGAAATAATAGTTTCCCAGCGTGCTTTCCTTGATTTTGAATCCGCATCCCCTGCTTCATTTTCATACCAGTCCTCTAAAAAAACTGAAGTATTTTTATCTCCTGGTATGTACTTCCATATTTCATCGGCGGTATAACTCATAATTGGCGCTAACCATCTGACCAGCATTTGTATTAAATGGTACATAACCGTTTGCCCCGATCGCCTAATTAGACTATTTTTCCCCGTTGTGTACTGCCTGTCTTTTATTATATCAAGGTAGAATCCCCCCATTTCAACAACACAAAACTGGTGTAATAATTGATAGATTAGGTGAAATTCAAATTTACCATAAGCTTTGATAATTTCTTTTTGCAAATCTATAGCATGTTCAAAAACCCATTTATCTAAATCCAGCATATCTGAGAAACCAATACTATTTTTATTCGGATCAAAATCATCTAAATTTGACAAAAGATATCGAGAAGTATTGCGGATCCGTCGATATGCATCTGCTATTCTTTTTAGTATTTCGTCCGATACATTCATTTCAGATCGATAATCTGTCGCGGCAACCCAAAGACGTAAAATATCCGCGCCATAAACATTCATAACTTTCTGCGGGGCAACAACATTACCCTTTGATTTTGACATTTTCATGCCAGTAGCATCCACAGTAAAACCATGTGTTACAACACAACGATAAGGTTTTTGATCTTTATTTATTGCTAAAGAAGTTAAAAGCGAAGATTGGAACCAACCACGATGTTGATCTGATCCCTCCAAGTAAAGATCGGCGGGATAAGTTAGACGCTCATCATTATGCAATACCGTATCATGAGTGACGCCTGAATCGAACCAAACATCGAGCGTGTCCGTTACTTTCATATAATTTTCAGAATCATTTCCGAGTATTTTAGCCGCATCTAAATCAAACCAAGCATTAATGCCTTTTTGTTCTACAATTTCAGCAACTTTTAAGATAATTTCAGATGTTTCCGGGTGTAATTCTTGAGTTTCCCGGTGAATAAAAATAGGGATCGGAACACCCCAGGTGCGTTGTCTGGAAATACACCAATCGGGACGATTTTCAATCATTCCGTATATTCTTTCTTTCCCCCACGAAGGCTCCCAACTAATATCGTTAATTATATTCAATGCTTGTTCTCTTAACCCATTATTCTCCATGCTAATAAACCATTGTGGGGTCGCTCGGAAGATTATCGGTGTCTTATGACGCCAGCAATGCGGATAACTATGTTTTATAGTTTCTTGTAGTAATAAATTATTATTATCTTCAAGAACAGAAATCACAGAAGCATTAGCTTTAAATACATGTTGACCGGAAAATATTTCTGTATCTGATACGAAACATCCGTTATCAGCGACTGGATTATCAACGGGTAAATTATATCTTTGCCCAACCATGTAATCGTCTTGTCCATGCCCTGGGGCAATATGTACTGCACCAGTACCTGTTTCAAATGTAACATGATCGCCCAATACAACAGGAATAATTCGTTCGTAAAAGGGGTGTTTGAGTTTCAAACCTTCTAATTCTGAACCAAAACAGTTTGCTAAAACCTCATAGTCTGTTAAACCATAACGATTTAATACAGTTTTATGTAATTCATCAGCTATGATTAATATTTCATCATCAATTAAGACTAATGCATATTTATTTTCCGGGTGTAGGGCAACAGCCTGATTTGCAGGCAAAGTCCATGGTGTTGTCGTCCAAATTACAACAGAAATAGAATCAACATTTTTCTCTATATTAAATTTTTTAAGTAACTCGCTGTATTTATTAACATGAAATCGAACATCAATTGATGGTGATTGTTTTTCATGATACTCAACCTCGGCTTCTGCTAACGCCGAACAACAATCAATACACCAATGAACCGGCTTAACACCTTTATGTAAATGACCTTCCTCAATAATTTTACCAAGCGCCCGAATAATGTTTGCTTCGGAATCATAACTCATCGTCAGATAGGGTTTCTCCCAATCACCAAGCACTCCAAGGCGTTCGAAATCAGCTCTTTGTTTGTCTACCTGTTTTAAAGCATACTCACGACATGCATCACGAAAAACTCTAGGCTCAACTTTTGCACCAGCTTTTCCAATTTTTTTTTCAACCTGTAATTCAATCGGTAATCCGTGACAATCCCAGCCAGGGACATAGGGAGCATCAAATCCACAAAAACCTTTCGACTTAATAATAATATCTTTAAGAATTTTATTAACAGCATGGCCTATATGAATATCGCCATTTGCATATGGCGGACCATCATGCAAAATAAATTTTTTATTGCCGTTACGCTTTTTCCTTATCTTCTTATATAAATTATTCTCTTTCCAATTATTTAATACCTCAGGTTCGCGTTGAGCAAGATTTGCTTTCATTGGAAAATCTGTTTTTGGTAAATTTAATGTATCTTTATAGTTCTTCATTACTTAATTATTTATTACTCACCGAATATTTTTTTAGGCATTTCTTTGTTTCGTCAATATCTTTCTTAATCTGTTCAATTAATACTTTCTCGCTGGTTATATGTTCATCATTGCGCAATTTATCAATTAATTCGACCTGAATATGGCGCCCATATATGTCCTCATCAAACTCAAGTATATGTGCCTCTAAAAGAACCCGCCCACCTTTATAGACAGGTCTCGAACCAATATAAACTACTGCATCAAGTGATTTTCCGTCGATTCCATGGACGTAACCGGCAAAGATACCGCTAACAGGTGATAAATTTCTATGCAATTTTATATTAATAGTCGGAAAACCGAGCTTTTTTCCTCGTTTATCGCCATGAACAACTCTTCCGCTGATAGTGTAAGGCCTTCCTAAATAATGGTTTGCGCTAGTTACGTCTCCTTCAGCAAGTGCTTCACGAATCAGGGTGCTGCTAACACGTTCGCCATCTTCAACATAAGAACCTGTCTTGAATACTTCAAATTTTTTCTCTTGTGAAATTTCTAACAAATACTGGTAATTTCCCTCCCTTTTTCTTGCAAACCGAAAATCATCTCCAACAATTATCTTTTGGGCAGACAATCCTTTTAATAAAATATTATCAACAAAATCAAGTGCAGATAAATTAGCCAATTCTTGATTAAATTTTAAACATACAACACGATCGATATTATAATTTCCAAATTGTTGTAACTTTTCACGTAAACGAGTTAATCGTGATGGTGATGATTTAGAATTAAAATATTCCATTGGTTGTGGTTCAAATATAAGTACAGTTGAAATTAAATTAAATCGTTCTGCAGTTTCTTTTAGTTGCTCTAAAACAAGTCGGTGTCCTAAATGAACACCATCAAAATTACCGATAGTTGCTGCACATCCTTTAGGTTGTCTGTATAAATTAACTAATCCGTAAATAAATTCCATTGGCTGGTATATATTTGAATTATATTATTATTCTTGGCTTGTAATATTGCGCAAACGCAGTCCAGTAAACCATAAAAAAGTGAAGTAACTTAACATACTAATTGTAATCCATAACATTAAATTAAATACTCTTTTAAAAACGCTCCAATCAAACCAAATCGAAACATCAGATACACCATATACAATAATTCCTGCCATAAAAATCATCGCAAGTATAATCTTCAAAATAAACTCTAGCCATTTTTTTCTTAACTCATAGACCCGTATTTTCTTTAATTTCCAGAATAATAAAAATGCTTGTAAATAAGCTGATAATGATGTTGCTAAAGCCAAACCAACATGCCCCAAATTAAAACGGTTAAATAATAAAACCAATAAAATATTTAGTAAAAAGTTAACAATTACAGCGATTACACCAATTTTTACCGGTGTTTTCGTATCTTGTCTGGAAAAGAAACCTGCAGATAACACCTTAATAAAAATAAATGCAGGCAACCCAATAGCATAAGCTGACAAACTATAACTTGTCATAAATACATCATATTGTGAGAACTCTTTGTATTGAAATAAAGTTATCAGTAATGGGCTCGCTAACATTGCAAGTCCTAGAGCTGCTGGCAGAGCAATTATACAAACCCATCTCATTGACCAATCTAATGTATCAGAAAATTTTTCGGATGAACCTTGTGCATGCTTTTCAGATAAATTAGGCAGTACAGCTGTTGCCAAAGCTATGCCGAATACACCAAGCGGAAATTCAACAAGACGATCTGAAAAATATAACCAGGAAATACTTCCAGTTGTCAAAAATGATGCGATTAATGTATCTACTAGTAGATTTATTTGTACAATAGATGCCGCAAACAATATTGGTACCATTAATTTTATAATACGTCTCACCCCGTCCTTATCACTATTTAATGATGGTTTTGGGAACTTTTTTATTTTTAGTAAAAAAGGAGCCTGAAAAAATAATTGAACAAAACCTGCGATAAGAACAGCCCATGCTAATGCCTCAACAGGTGTTTCCAATAATGGAGCTAGCCATATTGCGCAGGCAATTAATGATAAGTTTAATAAAACTGGCGTAAAAGCTGGGATTGCAAAATTTTTATACGTGTTAAGAATACTGCCGGCAAATGCTGTTAAGGATATAAAAAATATATATGGAAAAGTTATTCTAAGTAAATCACTTGCTAAATTAGCTTTGTTAGCATCATTCAAAAAACCGGGCGCAAAGATCATGATAAGAATTGGGCTAATTAGTATCCCTATTAATGAGATAATAAATAAAATTAGTCCGAGGGTTGCTGAGGTTTGATTAATTAATTTTTGCACATCCTTATCTTTTCGTTTCTCTTTATATTCTGAAAGAATAGGAACAAAAGCTTGTGAAAAGCCGCCCTCTGCAAATAATCTACGTAAAAAATTCGGAATTCTAAAAGAGACAATAAATACATCGATGCCTAACCCCGGGCCAAAAAGTGCTCCGATTACAATATCCCGTATGAGGCCAAAAATACGAGATATTGTAGTCATGACACTAATAATTAGTGTCGACTTTAATAATTTAAAGCTCATGCATAATTATCTTTAAAAAAAATTACAAAAATTCCGATATTCCATGCTTTTCTTTATGTTTTACGCGCCAGATTAAAATATAAATAGCATAACATACCATCACTAAAGGATTGACAAATTGTCCTAATATCAGCATGATGGCGCGCCTTTAAAAAAAATAGGAGTAAAAAAGTGGCAAATATCGCTTCAGCAAAAAAACGTTCGCGTCAATCAGAGAAATTACGGCTGCATAATGCAAGTCAGCGTTCAATGTTACGCACATACATAAAAAAAGTTACTAATGCTATTGAAGCGAAAGATAAGAAAGCAGCAGAGGACGCATTCAAGGCTGCTGTCCCGGTCATTGATTCGATGGTCTCAAAAGGAATCATCCATAAAAATAAAGCATCTAGACATAAATCTCGTTTAAATAACCATGTAAAAGCGCTTTAAACTTCCGACCGTAATATAAATCTTATTTAATCTATTAATTTCTTTAAAGTAAAATCATATTATCCCTGTGGATAATTTCATCTTCTTCAGCACAATCAAGCAACGTCTGGATATCTTTGCTCGATTTACCAATAATTAGTCTAGCTTGCGTAGAATTATAATTAGATAAACCTCTGGCTATCTCTTTTCCGTTTTCGTCTGCACAAGAAACCATTTCTCCACGTTTAAATTCGCCTGTAATAGATTTTACTCCAATTGGTAACAAGCTTTTCCCGCTTCTTTCTAAAGCTACCACCGCTCCACTATCAACCGTGAAAGTCCCTTTTACATGTGACTGGTTTGCTAACCATTGTTTCCGTGCACTTAAAGTTTCTTTTGGTGTTGTTAACAATGTTCCAACTATATTGCCGTCAGCAATTTTTAATAGAGTTGATTTCTCATTCCCTGATGTAATTATTGTATCAGTATTAGATTTAGCGGCTATTGATGCTGCTTTTAATTTTGTACGCATACCACCACGTCCTTGAGTATTGCTTTCTCCGGCATAACTAATAAGAGCTGGATCATTAGCTTCGGCTTTCTCAATAAATTCTGCAGACTCATTTTTACTAGGATCAGATGTATAAAGACCCTTCTGATCGGTTAATAGAACAAGTAATTCTGCGTCAATTAAATTTGCAACCAAACCAGCAAGAGTATCATTATCACCAAATCGAATCTCATCAGTAGCTACGGTATCGTTTTCATTTACAATTGGAATAACGTTTAACTGAAGCAAAGTGTTTAAACTTGTTCTTGCATTAAGATAACGGACTCTATCAGCAATATCATCATGAGTTAATAAAACTTGTGCGGTATGTTTATTATACTTTTGGAAACAAACCTCATATGCCTGAATTAACCCCATCTGACCAACAGCAGCTGCAGCCTGTAATTTAGATACAATATTTGGTCTGTCTTTCCATCCCAACCTTGTTAGGCCTTCAGCCACAGCTCCTGATGATACAATAACAATATCAATACCGCGTTCATTTAATACCGAAATTTGGTTAACCCAATTATCAAGTACATTATGTTTTAATCCGCAGCCGTTGTCTGTAATTAAAGCACTGCCAATCTTAATCACCCAGCGTCGTTTTGCTTTAACTTTTTCTCTTTCTTTATTCACTTCATTTCTTCCGATTTTGATTGCCAATTGTATATTGCATAAATTAATTCCTTACACCCTGAACCATTTAGTGCTGATATAACAAAAATATTTGTTGCGCTCCCTAGTTTACTAAGTAGGTATTCATGCAACTCATCAATAAGTTCATTCGGCAATAAGTCAGATTTGTTTAATACTAACCATCTATCTTTATCTGAAAGACTCTTATCATATAGTATTAATTCTGCCTCGATTCTTTTTATATCATCATACACATCTTCTTTATCCTGACACATATCAACAAGATGTAATAATAGATTAGTTCTACCTAAATGTTTTAAAAACTCAGTGCCGAGACCTACCCCATCCGCAGCACCTTCAATTAAACCAGGGATATCAGCAATCACAAAACTCTCTTCATTATCTACTTTTACAACACCAAGACTTGGATACATTGTTGTAAAAGGGTAATCCGCTATTTTCGGCGTGGCTGCCGATACAGTTCTTAACAAGCTTGATTTACCTGTATTTGGCATTCCGAGTAATCCAACATCAGCCAATACCTGAAGTTCTAGTTTTAAATTTCTAACTTCTCCGGATGTACCTTTCGTAGTTTTTCTAGGGCTACGATTTATACTGCTTTTAAATCTTGCGTTTCCTAAACCATGAAAGCCTCCCTGAGCAACCAAAAGTTCTTCATTTTTAGTTAATAAATCGCCAATCAATTCATCTGTATCATCGTCATACACAAGTGTTCCTATGGGTACTTTTACATACAAATCATCTGCATTTTTGCCAAAACGGTCTCGCCCCATTCCTGGCTGACCATTTTTTGCTCGGTATAAACGACTATGACGAAAATCCACAAGTGTATTTAATCCTTCATCAACAACTGCTTCCCCCGTCACCCCCGTCACCGCCATCGGGGCCACCTTTTGGGATAAATTTTTCACGACGAAAACTTAGACAACCATCGCCGCCATTTCCAGCTTCAACTCTTATTGTCGCTTGATCAACAAACTTCATAAAAATAGTTCCTAATCACTTAATAAATTAACTCGCTTAGTTAAAACAAAAAACCCCGCCAATGGCGGGGTTTTTAAAAAATTATGCGATAAAATAATTAGCCCGCGACCACATCAACAAAAGTTCGTTTCTTTGGTCCTCTTTGATTAAATTCAACCTTTCCTTCCTTAGTAGCGAATAACGTGTGGTCGTGACCTAAACCAACATTTGTACCTGGATGCCATTTAGTGCCTCTTTGACGAATAATAATGTTGCCTGCCTTCACTATTTCACCGCCAAATTTCTTAACTCCGAGACGCTTCGATTGAGAATCTCTACCGTTTCTTGTGCTACCACCTGCTTTTTTATGAGCCATTCCTAATTCACCTTAATTTACTGCTATGTTTGTAATTTTAATTTCTGTATACGCCTGACGATGCCCCATCTGTTTACGATGATGTTTGCGACGACCAAATTTAACAATTTTTACCTTCGACCCTCTTCCATGGCCTTCTATCTTAGCATTTACATGAGCCTCTTTTACAATTGGCGTGCCTACGGTAACTTTGTCGCCATCGACGACCATCAAAACATCATTAATCTTGATACTTTTTCCTGCTTCTTTGTCGAGCTTCTCAATCTTGAGTTTATCGCCTTTTTCTACCTTATACTGCTTACCACCAGTTTTAATTACCGCTTGCATCATAAATTCTCCAATACCACGAATCCATATATTCAATAAAGGGAGCAGATTCTAAGAAATTCAACAGGAGGTGACAAGGTAAGAATGCTAAAATTCTCAATATTGTCGGAAATTAAGGGAGATTCCGCTAATTTTTTTGGATAATTTAACTAAATAACGGAAGTAGAAGCCTTTATATACTAAAAATGAATCAAAAAAACGCTACAACAAAAAAAACTACAATAACCGATATCGGTCAAATAAATAGCCTTATTTCGCATGACATGATCAGTGTTAATAAATTAATAGAGATAAGCCTATCCTCCGATGTGCCACTAATAAATCAATTAGGGCAATACATTATAAACACAGGGGGTAAGCGACTACGACCAGCATTAGTAATATTGAGCGCAAAAATATTCTCATATCAGGGTGATCAACATATCAACCTAGCGGCTATTATTGAGCTTATTCATACTGCTACTTTGTTGCACGATGATGTGGTTGATGCATCTATATTAAGACGAGGGCAAAAAACTGCCAACCAACGCTGGGGTAATGAAGCGAGTGTTTTAGTTGGTGATTTCGTCTACTCACGCGCCTTTCAAATGATGGTTGATGTGAATTCTCTCCGAATAATGCAAATTCTTTCTGAAGCAACTAATACTATTGCTGAGGGAGAAGTACAACAATTAATAAATCGTCATGAACCAGAGACAAGTGAAAATAATTATCTTAATGTAATTCGTAATAAAACAGCTAAATTATTTGAAGCTGCTGCGCAATTAGGGGCTGTTATATCAAATAAAACTGTAGTAGAAGAAAAAGCAATGGCAAGTTATGGGCGTCATCTCGGAACTGCATTTCAATTAATCGATGACGTACTTGATTATAGTTCTTCAGAAAATGAGTTAGGAAAAAATATTGGAAATGATTTATCTCAAGGTAATCCAACACTTCCGTTATTATATGCGATGTGGAATGGAGATAAAAAACAAGCCGAAATAATTCGTGACTCAATATCAAATGGCGGACTTAAAAACATTGAACTAATAAAAGATGCAATAAATTCAACGGGCGCAATTTCTTATGCAGCAGGAATTGCCAAACAAGAATCAGCATTAGCCATAAATTCTTTAAAACAGTTACCCCCATCAGAATATTTAGATGCTTTGCACTCGTTAGCTAAATTCTCAGTAGAAAGACAAAATTAATTAAGCTCGTGTTTTAATAATATTAACAACTTAATTAATGTGAAAATAAATTCTTTTTATTCTGTATAAAAAATATTAAAAATGATAGATCAATCCTAAAGCTAGATCTTGAGAAGTATATTCAGCGTCAACCTTACCGCCATCAGAAAAAGGACCAAGCTCTACGTCACCTAAATCAACATACCTGTAGCTAAATACTGCACTCCAATGATCACTAAGTGAGTAAGTAGTTCCAATTGTCAAAGCCCAAACAATGTTATCGGTCGTGACATCTAGTTTGGTATTCGCATCCGTTACAAGATTTCCCCTGTTGATTTCAGCATCATGCGTAACCCAACCTAGACCTCCACCAATGTAAGGTTTAAATTTTGTTTGATTTTCAAAGTCCCAAAATGTATTGAGCATTACGCTTTGTGTTGCAATATTAGCACCTATATTTGTACTGTCAGTATTATCCACATGAAAATTAGCGCCAAAATCGTAACGATAACGCCATAAATATTCTGCTTCAATTCGAAATTGTTGCCATTTATAACCTATAGCACCAGAAAAACCTCCAGTTATATCATCATCCTTAATGGTTCTTGCGCTTCCGTTAATTGGTGCGGTATTTTTTACGTTATCAAAATCAGAAAAACCTGCATTAAAAGCAGTAGAGAAATAATATGAATCGCTATCTTCTGCATAAACTAATGTAGCAGATAAAAACAGAAGATTGCCCATCCATTTAATTAGCCGAAAATATTTCATTTTTAACATATTTTATCCTTCCAATACTATACGACAATTATTAAAAATCTTCTTACGTTCGGTAACCTCTCGCTCTCTCAAATAAATCTGTAATCCAATATATTTGCGCTCCAATTGCTGCAAATGGTAACAATATGTAAGTCAGATTAAATAAAGCTAGTATTAGTACAATAAAACAAAAGTCAGCACGACTTAATTTATGAAAAATATAGATCAGCCAATCTAGTGTATTTTGAGGTTGCTTAAATTGCGTAGCCTGTTTTTCTCTTGTTATTGCATCATTTTTTTCTTTATTTTTAGCGTAATAATGCAAATCAACGACATAATCAATAAAAGCACCGAGTGCGGCAATAATGCCTAGCCAAAGCCAAAAAATTTGCTCGTTTACCTGGGTTACCCCATATCCTAGAGCAATAAAAAAACTCGCATCAACTATCCAATCCACCATATCATCAAATTTTGCTCCGAATTCAGAAGACATATTTTTAATACGTGCAACCTCTCCATCACAATTATCTAAGGTATAACTAATTACCAAAAAAAAAGCGCCTATAACTTCTAAATTATGCGCTCCAAAACTAAAACAGCCGGCGCATAATAACCCGCATAACAATGATAAAAATGTTATTTGGTTTGGAGTAAAAAATGTTTTTAATAAAATAGGAGTTAATCGGCAAGATAATTGCCGAATCAGAGGGAAAAATTCTGTCAATGATTTTTTTGTTCGAGAAATCATAATAACAATTATGTAAGTTTTATAAATTACCTAGCATCATGAAGCTCTGCTTGGTATTCTAATATTTATCTACAAAAATAAAATGTGTAATTTAACTACATTCTTTAATTACATTAAAATTTCATGATCCGATTATTATCTTACATTGGTCTGCTGATTGGTATCTTAATATTAACCTTACTTATCTTCTGGCAAGGTTTTGCTGAGATATTTGGACTCTTATTTAAATCCGGTTTTTCGCTATTGTTTTTGCCTATTGTATGGATGCCGAGTCTTATCGTTGCTGTAATTTCCTGGTATCAACTTTTTCCAAATAAAATGGTGCCATCATTTAAAGAATTATTCTTAGCATTATGGGTCGGAAGAGCTATTAATACTATATTACCAGTAGCAACTATAGGCGGTGAAATTGCAAAGGCCCGTCTTCTTATATTCTGGGGAAGGCCTGTCATCAACGTCAGCGCATCTGTACTTGTTGATAAAACCGTTCAAGCACTTGCGCTTATACCTTGGGCTATAATTGGTATTTCTCTACTTATTTATTTAGCGGTAGATAACGAACTAGCAATGTTGTTAATGTTGGGCACACTAATATTAGGATTTGGTATTGCAGGATTTATCTTTTTTCAACGAACTGGTATATTTAGTTTTTTTGCAACAACTATTGGTAAATTTCATACTGCTGATAGCTGGGATAAAATTACACTAAAAGCAAGCGATGTTGATAAATCTGTAAATGAAATCTATGGTAATAGAAAAAAATTTATTGTCTCGCTTTTGTGGAGAACATTAGGTTTAATTTTGCAAACTTCTGAAGTATGGCTAGCTTGTTATTTGCTTGGTCACCCAATTAATCTCATTGAAGCAATAATGTTAAAAAGTCTTACATCAATTATTACCGATCTTGCTTTTATTATCCCAAATGGGTATGGCGTCCAAGAAGGAGGTTATCTAGTACTTGGAGTACTTATAGGCCTGACACCCGAATTTTCACTTGCTCTCTCATTAGCCACTCGAGTTCGAGAGTTAATCATTGATATACCTGGATTACTGTATTGGCAACACATTGAAGTTAAATATTTTCGCAGGAAATAAATAAAAAATTAGTAGGCATGTATATCTTCTGATAAACCTAATTTTCTGCATTTGCATTGAACGTCTAAAATCTATTATTATGAGAGTAGGAGTCGTGGGTAGCAAAAAAGATTAGTTCTGACTTTTTTGCATATACAATAAGAATACCCTTCCAACCCACTATTGTAGATTTTCTCTATGAGGCTTGTAAATTTAGATAATTAGGGCTGAAAAAATGCAAATTGATTTTATTAATATAACTTTGATTATAGCTACATTTTTATGGCTTTTTTCTCTCGGATATCTTTGTTTTGCTTTTATTGCACTTGAACATTTCAAATACAAAAAAAATAAAAAAGTTTTTTCTGGTAACTTTAGTCCGTCCGTTACAATTTTAAAACCAATATATGGTCTTGATCCTGATATGTTAGACTGTCTTCGCAGTTTTTGTCAGCAAGATTACCCTCGCTATCAAGTTATATTTGGATTACAAGATAAAAATGATCCCGCTATACCTCTTGTTAAACAAGTTATAAAAGAATTTAGTGATTACGACATAAGTTTTATTATCGATACAGAGCTTCATGGAACAAATCATAAAGTATCAAATTTAATTAATATGAATCCTTATATAAAGTATGAATATATTCTTATTGCTGATAGCGATATGCGTGTTTCTAAAAAATACCTAACTCATGTAATGGAACCGTTTAGCAATGAAAAAGTTGGCGTCATCACTTGTCTCTATAATGGTAAATCAAAAAGAAGAATCGCCTCTAAACTTAATGCAATGTTTATTAATACCTGGTTTTTACCATCAGTATTAATCTCTCGTATATTACAACCAATGAAATATTGTTTAGGTTCAACGATGGTTGTTAAACGTAGTATTCTAAATAAAATTGGTGGATTTGAATCATTATCAAATCATCTTGCTGATGATTATATATTAGGAAAATTAATTTCTAGCCTTGGTTATAAAATATATCTCTCGGATTATATTGTTGAAAATATAGTAGAAGAAACCTCATTTAAAAATTTAATATTACATGAGTTACGTTGGGCTAGGACATTAAGAAGAGTTGAACCAGTCGGTTATGCATTAACATTCTTAACAGATAGTCTAGTATTAGGTATTATTTTGGGTATTACTTTGCATACAATAACAGGAAGCTTAATACTATTAGTTATGCCTGCATTTTTAACATTGGTATTACGAATAATTTTACATATCAGCTCAAATGAAATAACAAAATCAGAAAATATCCCTGAAATCTTGTTAATACCATTAAGAGACATACTATCTTTTTTTATTAGGGTAATCAGCTATACAGGAAATTCAGTTAAATGGCGCAACAATATATTTTCTGTTGACCATTTGGGTTTGATGCATGATAAGCATGTTATAAAAACAAATAATATTAGTAAGACAGAGAATGTTTCTGAGTCATTAACATAATTAAGAATATTAATTCATATAAATTCACAAAACAATGATTAAAACACTATTTCTTAATCCCCCTTCTTATAATGGATATGATGGTGGTGCAGGTTCGCGGTATCAATGCACTCGGGAAGTAAAGTCATTCTGGTACCCAACATGGCTTGCTCAGCTTGCTGCACTAGTTGAAGGTAGTCGATTAATAGATGCGCCTGCTCGTGGTTTAACTTTAAAAGAAATTTTACCTCTGTCAAAAGAATATGAATTTCTTGTTATATATACAAGCACTCCATCATTTCCTAACGATGTAAAAATAGCAGAAGCATTTAAACATAAAAATAAAAACTTAATTATTGGTTTTTGTGGTCCGCATGTTGCTATTAATCCTGATCATTCAATATTGGCTTCTAATGCAATTGACTTTGTAGCGGGAAATGAATTTGATTTTACAATTAAAGAAATAGCAGAAGGTAATGCACTTGAAAATGTTGATGGCTTGACTTATAAAAAAAATGGTAGGCCAGTTCACAATAAACCACGTTCAATGATAGAAAACATGGATACTCTTCCATGGGTAACTAAAGTCTATAAAGATCATCTTATCACAACAGACTATTACAATGGTTATATGTTACACCCATATATGTCGTTTTATACTGGACGTGGTTGTAAATCTCGTTGCTCTTTTTGTTTATGGCCACAAACAATATCAGGGCATAATTATCGTACACGTTCTGTAAAAAATATTGTCGATGAAGTTTCCTGGGCTAGAGATAATTTTCCGGAAATTAAAGAATTCTTTTTTGATGATGATACACTTACAGATAACATCTCACATGTTGAAGCTTTGGCACGAGAAATCGGAAAACTTGGAATTACTTGGTCATGTAATGCCAAAGCAAATGTTCCCTATGAAACTTTAAAGATTATGAAAGATAATGGACTTCGTTTATTGCTTGTTGGTTATGAATCAGGGAATCAAAAAATACTGATCAACATAAAAAAAGGAATTCGCCTTGATATAGCGCGTCAGTTCACTCGTGATTGTCATCAGCTTGGGATTCTCATTCACGGCACTTTTATTGTTGGTCTCCCTGGTGAGACATCTGAGACTATAGAAGAGACTATAAGTTATGCGCAAGAATTAAACCCTCAAACTATTCAAGTTTCACTACCTGCTGCATATCCAGGTACGCTTTTATACAAACAAGCAACGGAAAACGGTTGGTTGATCGCAAATGAAAATTTAGTTGGGAATAATGGTGTGCAGCACTCGATACTTAGCTATCCTCACCTTTCTAGTAGAGAAATTTTTGAAGCTGTAGACAATTTTTATAAACGTTTTTATTTTCGCCCTAAGAAAATGGCCATATTATTTTTTGAAATGTGTGGTAATTGGGAAATAATGAAACGTCGACTACGAGAAGGTATTGAATTCTTTAAATTCTTATTTGGACGGGAGAATCCAATCTGAAAAAACTTATCGTTACAGGTGACGATTTTGGTTCTTCTATTCCAATAAATGATGCCATAATAAAATCTTTTACAAAAGGTATTCTCACTACAACAAGTTTAATGATTACCGCACCTGCTGTTAAGCATGCTATAAAAAGTGCAAAAAAACTTCCAAAATTAAATGTTGGCCTACATCTAGTACTAAGTAATGGTAAGGCAAAATTACCTCATTCAGAAATCCCAAAACTGGTAAACAAAACTGGTGAATTTCAAACTAGTGAACTCAACAGTGGCATAAAATACTTTTTTGATATAAAAGCAAGAGAACAATTGAAAAAAGAAATTCATGCACAGTTTAAAGCATTCAAAGAAACGGGCCTTAAACTAGACCATGTTAACGCACATAATCATATGCATTTACATCCAACTATATTTAATTTAATTATTGAAATAGGCAATAACTATAATCTAACAGCTGTCAGAATTCCAAATGAACCGCCACTAGATTCTATCACTAATAATAAAAAAGAATTTATAATAAGATATTTAAGATGGTTATTTTTTATGTTATTTACATCGCCTATGAAAAGAAAATGCATAAAAAATAATATTAGTTTTAATGATTTTATCTTTGGTTTTAATGATAGCGGTCATATGAATATCGAAAAATTAGTGCGCATTATTCCTCACATTACTAATGGTATTACTGAAATCTATACTCATCCATCTACAGAAAACAATTATGATGATAATTCTGAGCTAAAAAAATATGACTATAAGGCAGAATTTAATGCGTTAATAAATGCTCGCACAAAAAGAGTAATTGATAAATTCAATATTAAGCTCTCTGGTTTTAATGTGTAAAAATGATTGGTGACTCTTGGACACATAAAATTGCACGTATTTGCGTTTTGCCATTAATCAATACACCCATATCTCCTAATCATCTAACAATAGTACGCCTTATAACGGGGATAATTGCTTGCACTGCTTTTGCATTAAAAATGAATGTTTTCGGCGGTATTTTTTGGCTTATATCAACTTTTTTAGATCGAGCTGACGGAGAACTGGCAAGAATTTCGGGTAAAACTACTGAATGGGGTCATAAATTTGATTACTACACCGATACTTTCATTACGGCACTTTTTTTTATATCTATAGGAATTAACCTACATGATAACTTGCCTAATTCCTGGTCAATAATTATGGGTATATGTGCTGCAGTTGGTGTGATTTTTACAGAAATTTATGCTGAAGTTATTGATCAGAAAAAACGAAGTACCGGTAAAAAGGCCTACCCAGGTGTAATGGGTTTTGATTTTGACGATATTCTGTATCTTTTTGCACCAATTGTCTGGTTAAATTGGCATCTGCCTTTTCTTCTCGGCGCATCAATAGGTGCGCCTGCTTTTGCTATTTTTACATGGTATTGTTCAAAAAAAATATGATGATCTTCGAATAAAAATAAACAATCAATTCTTACGTAATAATATTACAGCATAATCAACTCCAGAATTCAGTGTTATTGGATTCGATAGATCATAATATTCATTATAAACATTAATAATTTCAAGCTCAGGAACATTCCTTAATATTTTTTTCAACTGCAGTAAAGTATATGTTCTTAACTGATAAACAGAAGTAAATGAATCATTGTATGTATTAGTTTTTATTCTTAGTTTTATCTCTAATGTTTCTCTTCTTTTAACTTTGTCTAATTTTATCATTGACATTATTGTTTTTACTGTTAATCGTCCTCTCTTTGCTGTCCATTTAGTAACCTTATCTATTTTCTTTTCTTCTGAAAGTAGGTGTAGTCCAAGAACATAGATTCCATTTTTTTTTAATGCATTCTTTATACTAATTAAATGTTTTTTTGCATCATTTTCATTTAGAAGATGTCTGAAAGTGTCAACGGTACAATAAATTCCATCATATTTATTATGTATCTTAAATTTAGCCATATCATCGTGATAAATATTCGCTTGAATTTTTCTACTTTTGAGTTTATTTTCTAAATATATAATTGCATTCTTATTTAAATCAAAACCCGAACAATCAAAACCCTCACATGTAAGTGGAATAATTAACCTACCTGTTCCACAGGCAGGTTCAAGTAATTTTGGATTTGATAAATTGGAGTACTTTTTGAAAATTTTCTTAAGGAAAACTAATTCATCACTCATATCATGAGAAAATGAAACATCATAATAAGTTGGAAGATCGTACCAGTTTATCATTAATTTATATCTAATATTAAATAAATTAACAGTATGATTATTTATTTATTTTTGTATAAATGCCTGTTAATGAGCGATTAATATATCTATATTATCCTTGCATGTAGTCAATGCTGTTTTATAATTCTCGAATTCAATTAGATCATAACAATGCCACTTCTTATTCTCAAAATCTGGGATTATAATATTTTTATTTTCTTTCTTGGATAGGGGGACAGTAAAACGATCAAGTCCATATGCGACACCGGTACCAACAGCTTTTATAAATGATTCCTTTCTAACCCATCCAAGGTAAAATGCATCTTGCTGTTTATTTTCATCTATCCTCATTAATTCATTCCTTTCATTATCACTAAAAAAACGACTAGATAATGCGCTAATATCTTGTAGAGGCTTAATTTTTTGAATATCTACACCAACTTTGCTATTAAGCGTCATTGCAATTAGACCATATAGCTCGGAATGTGAAGTATTAAACTCAATTGTATAATCATTATATTTATCATTAATAAATGGTTTTCCATGTTGATTATATAAAAATTTTATTTGAGATGGCTTTCTGTCTAAAGAAGTTGCTAGTATTCTTTTTGTGATACCTCTTGTAATAATAAATTGCCTTCTTTTTTCTACTGATCTCATTTCATCAGCTCGATTATTTTCATCGCTTGATAAAATTTCTACAAAATCATCAGAATTATATAAGCCAAAATTTATTATGAAAACATAGATACGATCAGTAGAAAGGGTTAATTTATTGTTATAAAAGTATGTTATATCATTCATTTTATTTTTTAAATTTATTTCTTATTCCTAAAATACTCTTTGCCTAATTTAGATACATATATTAATGTGTAAAAATAAAATTTTATTAAAGAGCATGGTTCATTCTAATGAAATCAAAAGAATATTTTAGCACAAATCTCGATGATCTGAGTTATCAAAACGAGATACTGCAGTATGTATCCCGCACATTCGCATTAACAATCCCAGAATTACCTGATGGTTTGAAAATTGTTATATCAAATGCTTATCTTCTATGCCGCATTGCAGATACTATTGAAGATGATAAGTTAATGCCCGCCGAAAAAAAGAAAGAATATGCAAATCTATTTATCGAAGTTGTAAAGAAAAATAAGGATCCGGATTTATTCTCTGAAAAATTATTTGTCTCATTATCTCCTGAAGCAACTGAAGCTGAACACAATTTAATAGCAAACTCAAAAAAAATCATTCGAATTACACATAGCTTCAATAGTCGTCAAAGAAAAGCGCTTGAGAGATGTGTCACCATAATGTGTAAAGGTATGTCTAAGTACCAGTATTTAGAAACATTAAATGGCTTAAAAGATATTGTTGATATGAACGAATACTGTTACTACGTTGCTGGAGTTGTTGGTGAGATGCTGACTGAATTATTTTGCGATTATTCTCCAGAAATTGATGCCCATCAAAATGAGTTAATGAAATTAGCAATTTCATTTGGTCAAGGATTGCAAATGACTAATATATTGAAAGATATTTGGGATGATCATGAAAGAGGAGTATGTTGGTTGCCAAGTGATCACTTCAAAAAATATGGTATTAATATAAAGCATAAATTACCTGGAAAAAATAAATCTGGTTTTGATGACGCACTAATCGATTTATTAGGAATTGCCCATGATCATTTAAAGAATGCATTGCGTTATACTTTATTAATTCCGAAAAAAGAGAAAGGCTTGCGTAAGTTTTGCCTATGGGCAATCGGGATGGCTACATTAACATTAGAAAAAATTAGAAAAAAACCAAATTTTACTAGCGGAAATCAAGTAAAAATCAGTCGTCGTGATGTAAAAATAACCATTCTAATAACGAGTCTCTTTGCAAGTAATAATAATATATTAAAATATCTATTTAAGTTCTATGGACGTAATTTGCCTACCATAGGTATTCATGAGAGACTCCGTAGATAAGGCCTTAATTAATCTGCCGTACAATAAAATAAGAAAATCGAGCGCAATATAAAGATGACGTTAGAAACTCAAAATGAGAATCTACTTAATCAATTCAATATTGATTCTATTTCTAAAAATTTAGCATCAAATCTAGATGCCGTAATTAAATCAGCAAGAAACAAACTTCTCGAACAACAACATGAAAATGGTCATTGGGTCTATGAACTCGAGGCTGATTGCACAATTCCTGCTGAATACATTTTAATGAATCATTTTGTTGGAGAAATTGATAACAAAACTGAAGAAAAAATAGCCCTATACTTACGTGAGAAACAAAACGAAGAAGGTGGTTGGGCACTTTATACAGACGGTAATTTTGATTTAAGCTGTTCAGTCAAAGCTTATTTTGCACTGAAATTGGTTGGCGATAATCAGCATGATGAACATATGGTTCGTGCAAAAACAATGATACTGAACCATGGCGGTGCGGCTCATTGCAATGTATTTACTCGCATCACAATGGCGCTATTTGGCCAAGTGCCGTGGAGAGCCACGCCTTTTATACCAGCAGAAGTAATAATCTTACCGAAATGGTTTCCATTTCATATTGATAAGGTATCTTACTGGTCTCGAACAGTTATGGTTCCACTATTTATTTTGTGTACCTTAAAACCAACTGCTGTAAATCCGCGAGGCATTGATATACGAGAACTCTTTGCTACTCCACCAGAAGATGAACTAAACTACTTTAAAGTAACCACAGCATTAAAACGTGCGTTTCTATTGCTTGATCATACTGGAAGAATTATAGAAAAATTAGTTCCCGAATTTGTTCGTCGGTACTCCATACGTAAATGTGAGCAATGGTTTTTAGAACGAATGAATGATAAGTATGGAATCGGTGGTATTTTTCCAGCAATGGTTAATGTATACGAATCCTTAGTAGTATTAGGTTACCCAAAAGATCATCCGACACGAAAAATGGCCCGGCAAGCAATAGATAATTTATTAACACAACATGATAATTCAATGTATTGTCAGCCATGCGTATCACCAATTTGGGATACTGCTTTAGTCAGTCAGGCTCTCATTGAAGCGGATAAGGATCAGCAAACCTCTGCTGAAATTGAAAATGCACTTAATTGGTTAAAAGAGCAGCAATTAAGTGATGAGCCGGGAGATTGGCGTGTTCAGAAACCCGAATTAACTGGTGGAGGATGGGCCTTTCAATATAGTAATTACTATTACCCTGATTTAGATGATACATCTATGGTTGCTTGGGCAATGCATCGCGTTAATAACAAAAAATACGTAAAACCAATTCAACGTGCGGCTAACTGGGTTGCTGGTATGCAGTCTCGAGGTGGAGGTTTTGGTTCGTTTGATATAAATAACACACACTTTTATTTAAACGAAATACCTTTTGCAGATCATGGTGCTTTGCTTGATCCACCAACAGCAGATGTTACGGGACGCGCAATTGCCCTACTTAGTCTCTCAGATAGAGAAAAATATGCTAAAAATATTAAAGAGGGTATTAGTTATATTAAATCTGAACAAGAAAATGATGGTTCATGGTTTGGGCGTTGGGGAACAAACTATATCTATGGAACTTGGTCTGTACTAACCGCACTCGAAATTGCTGGAGAAAATCCTGAACAAAATTATATAAGAAAAGCTGTTGAATATTTTCAAAAAACACAAAATGATGATGGTGGTTGGGGTGAAAGTAACGATAGCTACTACCCGCCAAGACACTATCGTCCATATAAAAGTACCGCATTTCAAACCTCCTGGGTATTACTTGCATTATTAGCTGCTGGAGAAGTAAAAACTAATATCGTAAAAAAGGGAGTTGCCTACCTAATCTCAAATCAGTTATCAAATGGTCAATGGTATGACGAAAGTTTTACAGCACCAGGATTTCCACGTGTTTTTTACTTAAAATATCATGGATATTCGAAGTACTTTCCACTCTGGGCGCTTGCTCGCTATAGAAACCTATTGCAAAAAACAAATTGAAAAAGCTTGGAATCATCGCCGCCTTACCTGCGGAGGCAAAATGTCTTCAAACCAAGAAAATAATTTTAAAATCGCCTTTTGAAATTGAAAAAAATATTTTTTTATGCGTCTCCGGTATCGGTTATCAATCATCTCTTGATGCTACAAAAGAATTACTTAAATTAAATGTGGACGCCCTTATTAGTTGGGGAATAGCAGGTGCTACATGTGATTTAGTAAATACTGGTGATTTAATCTTGGCTAAAGCAGTAAAAAAACATGAAAAAATTTACTACACATCCGATGAGTGGTGTAAAAAAATTATTTATCATTTTCATGATTCATCACATAGAATATTCAATAAAGATATTGTATCTACTGAGAAAATATATGCTACTCCTGTAGAAAAAATGAAACTATTTAGAAGAACAAAAGCGTTAGCTATAGATATGGAAAGCGCAGCAATGGCTGAAGTTGCTATAAAAAATAATTTAGATTTTATTGTTATTCGTGCAATCGCAGATAGTGCAATTCTAAATATTCCTGATACTGTAATAAAAAATATTGATAATTATGGCCATATCAAAATATTAAAACTCATAATATCCTGCATATTTAATCCTTCACAAATAAATCAGATCTTATTATTAGCAAAAAGTTATAAAAAAGCATTGAAATCACTAGAAAATTTTTCAACCGAACTCAAGAAAGAAAATTTTTTTTACCTTACCTGAATTTACACAATTTCTTGTTATAAATTACTAACTGAGCTATAACTAACATAAATTCTGGAATTATCTGGCGTGCATTATGAAGCTACCTCAAGATCAAATTAATCACTTTAAAGAAAATGGATTTCTATTAATTCGTAATCTATACAATAAGAAAAGTATGAAGGAAATAATTCAATGGACAGACGAGATCACAAATTATCCTGAAGTGCCGAATAAATACATGATGTATTTCGAAGAAAGTAAACTCGAAAAAGGTAAACGTATTTTATCGCGTATGGAAGATATTGAGCCATTCCATCAAGGTTTTAGTGAGCTTTTTGTTCGTGGTAAAATCCAGCAAATTACATCTCAGCTATTTAATGAAGAGGCCTTACTATTTAAAGATAAAATAAATTTTAAAATGCCTGGTGGTAATGGTTTTAAAGCTCATCAAGATGTTCAAGCAGGATGGGATCGGTATGCTAAACTACATATTACTGCTCTTCTCAGTATTGATCCTTCAACTACAAAAAATGGCTGTCTTGAAATATCTGGTGGAAATCATAATAAAGGTTTGATTGGGGAACAGTGGAAGCCACTAGAAGAAGATATATTAGATTATGCATCAGTACCAACTAATTCGGGTGATGCTATTTTTTTTGATTCTTTTATTCCTCATCGATCAGGGCCTAATATGACTGATGAAAAACGTAGAGTACTTTATATTACCTATAATGCAATATCTGAAGGAGACCATCGTAGACAATACTACGCAGACAAGCGTCAAAGTTACCCTCCTGATATTGAACGTAACCCTGATAAAAAATATGTTTTCAGAGTTTAGTAATATTCAGATAAATTAATCTTTTAGAAATTAATATGTTGTGTGCTTGATGAATGGAAATTATAAATCTAAATTTGCCAATATTTTTACTTTTTGGTCAAAATTTATTAAAAAGAAGCGGTTATCTTTAATTATTGGTATTACTGCGCTTGCAATAGCATCATTATTTTCCATTAAAAATAATTTATCATTTAGTACCAGCACATCTGATATGTTGTCAGAAGAATTAAGTTGGCGTCAATTAGATATTGAGTATGAAAAATTATTTCCTCAATTTATAGATAACGTTCTCATTGTCATTGAAGCTAAATCTCCTGATCTTGCAAGTGATACAGCAAATAGTATTTATGTATCTTTGAAAAAAAATCAAAAATTCTTAAAAGATATTTATTACCCAAAGAATCTACCTTACCTCAAGCAATCTTCTTTTTTATTTCTTGAATATGATGAACTACAGGACCTATCAGATAGATTAGCGAAGATTCAGCCATTCCTTGGTACTTTACTAGAAGATAGAAATTTACGCGGTTTATTTAAAATGATTGGGGATGCGATTGATGCAAGAAAAGATGATGACAATATTGATATTAACCCGGTATTACTAGAAATTAATCGAGCATTTAAAGAAAAGAATTATTTTGTATCATGGCAAAGATTAATGGATCCGCACCATGAAAATGAAAAGATTTATAGAGAATTTATAGAGCTACAAATCAATGATGAAGAAAATGAATTATTACCAAATAAAGATACTATTGAAAATATTAGATCTATTACTAATTTCTATAATACATCCTCAGTTAATATTCGATTAACTGGTGGTGAAGTACTTGCTTATGAGGAATTAAAAAGTGTTTCAAATGCAAATGTAAAAGCAATTATATTATCAATTATTCTCGTCGCAATTATTCTGTATTTTGGATTAGGTTCCTTACGTCTAGTATTTTCCTGTTTAACAACACTTCTATTAGGATTAATTATCACAACGGGTTTTGCTTCAATAACAATTGGAGAACTCAATCTAATTTCTATTGCATTTGCAGTCTTATATATTGGGCTAGGTATTGATTTTGCAATTCATATGGCACTTCGATTCAAAGAGGAATCAAATACATCATCAAATTATTCTGATACATTTAGAAAAACAATAAAACATATCTCAAAACCTCTCATTTTATGTGCTGTTACAACAGCTATTGGATTTTATGCATTTATTCCTACTAACTATCAGGGTGTTGCAGAACTCGGATGGATTGCGGGAACTGGAATGATTGTTAGTCTGGCGCTTACTTTTACTTTGTTACCAGCATTATTAACTTATATTCCTAAGCATACACTTGTAAATAAAAAGAAAGCAGTAGGAATTAATGCTTTGAGAGTGTTGAGTACCCTCCCCTATAAATACACAAAATCTATCTTAATAATTTCGTTAATACTGGTTATTTTCTTATCATTACAAATAAATAAAATAAGTTTTGATACTAATAGATTAAATCTTCAAGACCCAAAAAATGAATCAGTGCAAACCTACAAAGAATTACTTAAAAGCAGTAAAACATCGCCTTGGGAAGCAATCTTAATAACTGAATTTAACAATACCAAAAATACAAGGCAGGAAATTGAAACATTATCACTAGTCGATAAAGTTATTTCAATCCATGATTTCCTACCAAAAGAACAAGATGATAAATTAATGATTATTGATGAAATGAATCTACTACTAGGTCAATTAACAACAAATTCACTTAAACTAAGCATAACTAATAATGAAAGACTAGATGCGATTCTAAAACTGGTGGATAAGATAGATGAAATTCCAACTGATAATATGGATCAAGAGCTAGAATTATTTAAAAATAATTTATTACAACTGTTAGAAAATAATACAAATCTAGAAGGCATTGAAAATCAATTACTAGCAAATTTATCAGGTAGAATAAAAGCCCTGTCAGAGGCATTAAACGCAAAAAAAGTCTCGTTTAATGAAATTCCTGAAGAGATTCATCAACGCTGGGTAAATAATAATAAATATAGAATAAAGATTTTACCAAAGGATGATCTTAATAATAATAATTCAATGAAAAAATTTGTAGGCCAACTACAAGAATATAATAAAAATGTAATTGGCTCGCCCATTATAAATATTGAGGCTGGAAATGCAGTAGTAAATGCCTTTCAGTCAGCATTTATCTATGCATTTATCGTTATAACATTATTATTAATATTATTAATGAGGATTAAATATGATGTTGTAATTATTCTTACTTCAGTATCAGTTGGTTGTGTCTTTACACTTGGATTTATGATTTTATTTAATATTCCATTAAATTTTGCCAACATTATTGGGTTACCATTATTATTAGGTATTGGTGTTGATAGCGGTATACATATAACAGAAAGATTTTATGAAGAAAAAGAGTCAGAAACTAGTATTTATATGACAAGCTCAATGCGTGGCGTTATTGTCAGCACACTTACTACAGTATTTAGTATTGGTAACCTTGCATTCTCATCACATCAAGGAACTGCGAGCATGGGACTGCTTCTATCGTTGGGATTAATCTCTATGATGATTGCAACTATGATAATATTGCCTTCATTTCTTATATGGCGTAATTCATTAAATAAATAGTATGTTAATTAATCGAGCAGATGATAGGCCTTGGGATGCACAAATTGCATATAAACTTATATACCCTTTACGCAATACATTTGTAACTCCGAATTATTTAACATCACTTCGGTTACTTTTTGGTGTTTTTGCCGCAGTTTTCTTTGCGCTTGGAGAATATAAATATAGTAATATCGGTGCATTTTTTTTTGTGCTTTCAAATTTTCTTGATCATGCTGATGGTGAATTAGCGAGACTAAAAAATCAAATGAGCTCAAAAGGTCATATCTATGATCTTATATCTGACGCACTAGTTAATATTTTGCTTTTTTTAGGAATTGGAATTGGTTTAATGCATACTAATTTGGGTGCTTATGCCAGTGTTATGGGGATAATTGCTGGAACCTCTGTCGCCGCAATTTTCTATATGAGAAATGATATTGAGAAAAGTATAGGTAAAAAGAATGCGCGGCAGCCACATAAAAGTGGTGTTGAAGCTGAAGATATATTATATGCCCTCCCCATTATTACCTATTTTCAATTAGATTATTACTTCATCTTCACAGCTGCTATAGGAGCACCAATATATTGTATTTACGTTACAAAAGATTATCTAAAATTAAAAAACTAATTTAATGAAGGCATTAATAACAGGAGCAACTGGATTTTTAGGCTCTGCTGTTTTAAGGCTGCTCGTTAATGAAGGTTATGATGTGCGTGTATTAGTAAGAGAAAATGCCAATATGCGTAACTTAGAAAAATTTAATGTTAAAGTAATTAGAGGAGATTTACAAAATACTGATTCATTAAAGACTGCTGTTCATTCTTGCGATCAGGTATTTCATGTTGCTGCAGATTATCGATTATGGGTTCCAGACCCTGAGCAAATGTACAAAACAAATATTGATGGAACACGAAACCTAATTATGGCAGCAACCGATGCTGGTGTTGAAAAAATCGTCTACACCAGTAGCGTAGCAACACTGGGAATAAATAAAGACGGTACTCCAGCTGATGAAACAACACCATCTTCACTTGGAGATATGATAGGAACCTATAAACGTTCTAAATTTTTAGCAGAACAGGCAGTAAAAGATCTAATAACTAAAAAATCATGTCCGGTAACCATAGTTAACCCTTCAACACCCGTTGGTCCTTATGATATAAAACCAACGCCAACTGGAAAAATCATACTTGATACAATTCGAAACCGTATGCCAGCATATGTAAAAACCGGATTAAACATCGTTCACGTTGATGATGTAGCGCAGGGGCACCTGCTTGCAATGGAGAAAGGTGAAATTGGTGAACGCTATGTATTAGGCGGAGATGACATGACGTTAGAGTCGATTGTTGGCTATCTATGTAATAGTGTGAATATTAATCCACCAAAAATAAAATTACCCCATAACTTTATTTTGCCCATTGCCTGGATTATGGAATGTACTGCTAAATTTACTCGTAATGAGCCCCTTGCAACAGTTGATGGAGTTAGAATGTCAAAAAAAATGATGTACTTCTCAAGTAAAAAAGCTAAAACAAAATTAGGTTATCGCGCTCGGCCTGCAACAGAAGGTTTAAAAGATGCTATAGAATGGTTTAATAGAGAAAAATATCAATGATAAATTAGCTTCTATAGAACGACAAAATAAAATAATAAAATAGAAAAGAAAAACACAATAAATCCAACACTATTACCCACAGATAATCGAATATTTAATTTATTTCCAAAAGATAATTTAGATTTCAATATATGTATAATTTTATTTATAATTTCTTGTCCT
>CAZJED010000009.1:0-35925 GCA_964544965.1 uncultured Enterobacteriaceae bacterium | reverse complement strand
TTCAACTCCATCAAACTATTCTCAAAGAGGCATACCTCCTTTGACAAATAGAGAGTTATTTCTTAGAGATGCAAATTTATGCATATATTGCGGAAATAAATATCGAACAACCTCTTTGACGCGCGATCATGTTGTGCCATTATCAAAAGGCGGTAAGGATTCTTGGTCAAACGTAGTCACAGCGTGTAGAAATTGTAATATTAGAAAAGGAAATAGAACTCCGGAAAACTCCCATATGCCGCTGATTGCGGTTCCCTATATTCCAAATTGGGCTGAATATTTAGCTCTATCAAATAGAAGAATTTTAGCGGATCAAATGGAATTTCTAAAAACCCAATTTTCAGGAAGAAAAATATCCTTTATTGGGAATTGAATAAATAAAGTTTGTCTAATAATTATTTCTAATCTTTGATTACAAAAAATATGCCGATTAAATCATTCAATGCTAGTCAGCGAATGAGAGATGTTCAACCGCCGATAATTTCGATCGTTTCAGATCTGATTAAAAAAAACCCCGGTACAGTCTCGCTAGGACAAGGCGTCGTTTATTATGGTCCGCCTCAGAAAGTTATTAATAAAATAAGTGAGTTAGATCCTTCGCCTGGATATCATATATATTCTGAAGTAGAAGGAATATCTAAATTACGCTCAATAGTCTCAAAGAAAATAACCCTTGAAAATAAAATAAACATAAATAAAAACTCTGAGCTTATAGTAACAGCCGGATCAAATATGGCATTTATGAATGCAATATTAGCTATTGCGGATCCTGATGATGAAATTATCCTGTTACGTCCTTATTATTTTAACCACGAAATGGCAATAAATATGATTAATTGTAAGTCGGTTATTGTAGATACTGATTCAAATTATCAGCCTTGCCTGAAAAAAATAGCCGAGGCTATTACTTCACAAACAAAAGCTATAGTTACAGTATCGCCAAACAATCCATCTGGAGCCGTGTACGAGAGAAAGGCTTTAGAAGAAATAAATAAACTATGCAAAGAAAAAGGAATTTATCATATCTCTGATGAAGCATATGAATACTTTACTTTTGGAGGAATTAATCATTTTTCTCCTGGCTCAATACCTGATTCTTGTGATTACACAATATCTCTATTTTCTTTATCAAAAGCTTATGGTTTTGCTAGTTGGCGTATTGGTTATATGGTTATTCCAAAACATTTATCTCTTTCAATTAAAAAAGCTCAAGACACTTACCTAATATGCCCAACACGTATTTCTCAGGAAGCTGCAATAATGGCATTAAAAGTTGGTGTCGGGTACACAAAAGAATTCTTGAATAAAATTGAATATGTCCGAAACAAGCTATATGCTGAGTTAAAAACTATTGATAATATTTGCACAACACCGCTTACAATGGGTGCTTTTTATTTCTTAATCAATCTTAAAACAGAATTAACGGGAATAGAAATTGTAGATAAATTAATTAATAAATATAAAATAGCTGTTATACCAGGCGAAACATTCGGAATGAATGATGGCTGTTATTTGAGAGTTGGTTATGGAGCACTTGATAAAAAAATGTCTGCTATTGGTATTCAGAGATTAGTAAAGGGTCTTAAAGAAATTATTGCTTAATTTTTTATACTATTGAAGAGAGGATGTAAATGAAATTTTTATTAACAATATTTGGATATTTATTTTTATCAAATGCAGCAATAGCTGTCGATAAAAGTGGGAACTATGCTGTATGGGGTATCGGTATGAAATCCTGTTTTACTTTTAACTCAGTCAATGTAAATTATCTTAATTCGGATGAAACGATCGAAGAAAAAAATAATAGTTGGATATCTAAGTTAAAATTCTGGGAGAATGAAAAGGATGAAAATACCGAACTAGAGAATTTTGATAGATATAGAAACTATATAAAAGGATACATTACGTCTTACAATACATTTACAGAAGATACCTACAGCATTACAGGCCTCATGAAAGAAAAAGAAGTCATTGAGTGGTTGAATAATTACTGTGAAGAAAATCCTATGTCGTCATTGGACACCGCTCTTACAAACTTTATTTTTGAACATTATGAAGAGCGCATGAAAACATCGAGACCCGTTAGGAGAGGATTCTAAACGACCATTCTTAGGGTAATTTTTTACATAATTTAAGCTATTTTTGCATAAAAAATATGCCTTTTTTACCGAAAAATTGATTAACTACATGAAATAGGTCATGATATACGAACCATATATGGGGAGCTGGAGTTAAACCCCCAGCACTAGATTTAACGGGAGAACGCATATGCAATCGAAAATAACTAAAATTGCCGCACTAGCGCTCGCATTAGGAATGCTTGGTGGTTGTGCTGCACCACCTGTAGATAGTTCTGCTATTGATGCTGCAATGGCTAAAGCAACTGATGCTTACAATCTTGCTACTAATGCAAGAGAGATGGCATCTGAAGCTGCCTATGCTGCTCAACAAGCACAGTCTACGGCCGATGCTGCTTTAGAGTGCTGCAACCAAAATTCACAAAAGCTTGATCGTATGTTCGAAAAAGCAATGATGAAATAATAAAAAACACAAGATATAAAGTTAAAGCACAAACAAACCCTGACTAGCCTATCTAGTTAGGGTTTTTTATTTCAAATTACTCTGTTTTTATTGCTAGGCTCTTATTTTTTTCTTCTTCTGAATTATTTAAAATTATTCCAATTGGAATTGGAAGTCCATTTGGATTCTTAATAGCTTCATATGCAATTGACATATCAAGTTGATACTCTCTCTCATTTGAAAGTTTTATTACCATGGAAATAATGCTTGTTAAATTATTCTCAAACATATCTTTATCTTCATCTAAAAAAGGATGTGCCTCTAAATAAATAACATCGTCTTTAATGCCAACTTTATAAGGCTGATTAATTATATTAACTGGTGTTTCTAAAGATACTTTCGAAAATAACTCTTTTATATCTTCTGGATAGAGACGAATACAACCATGACTAATTCTCATACCTATTCCATAGGGTTTATTAGTTCCGTGAATCAAGTAATCTCTTCTACCCAGACGCATTGCATGAGTACCTAGTGGATTATCAGGTCCAGGCCTGACTATCTTTGGCAAAGGATCGCCTGCTTCTTCATGCTCCTTCCTAATTGATTTTGGCGGGTGCCAATTAGGCTTTACTTTTTTCTCCACAATCATTGTTTTAATATAAGGAGTATTCCATCCTTCTCTGCCAACACCTAAAGGATATGTGTGAACCTCTTGTAACTCACCTTTCTTTTTTTGTGGATAATAATAAAGACGCATTTCCGGAACATTTAGAACAATTCCTTTCATTGGAGCTACAGGAAGAATAAATTTTGCTGGAAGAAGGATTTTCTGACCATCTCCAGGCAACCATGTATCAACACCTACGTTAATAAGCTTCATGTCTTGGTAACCAAAACCATGGATACGCGCGATATCAAGTAATGTTTCACGTTCATCGGCGCTCACAATTTTAATTTCACCGACTACAGTATTACCAGTTGCACTATCAAATATGTATTGCTCAGCATATGCTTTGAGCGTCAACAAAAAATAAAAAAGAACGGAAGTTACAGTAATAAATATTTTTTTCATGCTAAAAATTATACGCTTACTAATTTAATCATGCTTAACTTTATATCAAATAAGGAATAATTTTTTTAGTTATGCTTTATCTTCACCTATTCGTAATAAACTAGGCAGTAATATAAGTGTAAATAATGTGCTTACCATCATTCCGCCAACTATTACAGAAGCTAACCCACGATATAATTCAGTACCAGCACCAGGAATAATTATCAATGGCAACATACCAAAAATACTGGTTAGCGTGCTCATCATTATAGGTCTTAATCTCAAAAGGATTGCTTCTTCTACAGCATCTCTTCTTGTTGTCCCGCTTCGTTCAGTAATGCGAGCTTGATAAACTAATAAAATCGCATTATTTACAACCAATCCTAAAAGAATAATAAATCCAATCATAGTCAACAAATCCATTGCTTGAAAAGTAATAAGATTTATTATTTTTAAAGCAAGAACCCCTCCAAAAGCTGCTAAAGGTATGGCCAGCATAACAAGTAGACTATCTTTAAACGATCGAAACATTGCGCTCATCAATAAATAAAGTATTGCGATTGCTAGTAAAAAACTACCTTTCATATTCTCTAATGCAGTAGTTAATTTATCAGCAGTTCCTGTGTAATAAATATCGCCATCATCGGGTAATTGTTCAAGAATTTTTGGCTCAACGCTCGTTTTGATAACAGACAAAGCTTCTTCAAGTGAAACATTTGGTGGTGGCGACACCTCAAGTGTTACTGTTCTTCTTCGATTCACCCTTCTAATTTCTTCAGGACCAACCGTGCGAACAATCTTTACAAGTTCATTTAAAGGTAAAACCTGATTATTAGATATCACAACAGGTATACTTTCTAAGTCTTCTGGTGTATGCCAAGGAATTGCACGTAAAATTATATCTAGCGTTTCCTCGCCATTAAAGTAATCGCCTACAAATCGACCGTCACCAAATGTCTGAGTTAAGGCTGCAATAATTGAGCGATCCCATCCTGCCTCCGCTATTCGTCTTTCATTCGGTACTAATCTTAATTCAGGCTGTGCTAATTCAAGACCCGGGCGCGGCCTTGTATTTGGATATATAGTTGAAACATCAATAAATGCATGTAATGCCGCTTTCATCAGTAACGACAGATCTTTTGATTGGATATTTATATCTATTGTTCTACCAGAACCAAATCCACGAAATAAAGACGATCTTTTTGCAAATGCTATTGTATCTGGAAATCCTTGAACAACAGAATTTACTAATCTCACTAATTCCTCTGTTTCAGAATCATTCTTAGCGCTTGCACCCATAAATACACCTTTCGAAAAGGCAACGAAAAAATAATGCTTTATATATGGTTCTTTTTCTTCTTCGATATGTGGTTTTAAACGAGCAGCAATAATTTCTCCCATTTCTTTTTCAACTGTTTCAATGTTGATGCCTGGTGGAGGCAGAATAAATGCGAAAGCAAGATTTCTATTTCCATCAGGCAAATAATCTGCTTTTGGTTTCAACTCAATCATGACAAATACAGGAATAGTAATTAATAATATTATCCACGTTGTTCTTCTTAATGGTGAATTTGTTAAATTCATTATCAAAACAGAAAGTTTTTTCCAAATCTTTTTATATGGATCATTGAATTCTTTATGTGTAAGAAATAATTTTGTTGCTGTTGGGACTATTGTTATAGCAGTTAGAAGTGAGAGTAAAATTGCCGAAGTAATTGTAATAGCAAGATCTGAGAAAAGCTGCCCTACTTCGTCTCCGAGAAACACTACTGGTAAAAATATTGCTACTGTTGTAGCTGTTGATGTTACTAATGCACCCCAAACCTGATCTGTACCTTGATTTGATGCCGCATCAGGAAGAGAGCCATTTTCTCTAAGGCGAATAATATTTTCGAGTATAATTATTGAAGCATCAAGCACCATACCAACCGCAAAAGCAAGACCTGCCAGTGAAATAACATTCAATGTTCTTCCAGTTATATCCATAACACTAAAACTTGTAATAAGGCAAATTGGTATGGACATAGCTACAATCAATGTTGCTGGAAATTTAACGATAAACAAAAATAAAATTGCTATGGAAAGAGAAATTCCTAAACCAAGATTATTTCTAAGCATACTTATTGAACGATCTATATAAACCGTTTCATCATAAACCTGCTCTATAGTGAGATTTGCTCTCTTTAAAGGCCCACTATTTAGCTCACTAACAACATTTTTCAGCCCTGCCATTATCTCCAGTACATTAACGCCAGTTTCACGTTGCGCATTAATTGCAATAGATAAACTACCTTTAGTTAGAACGAAGCTATCTTTATCTCTAAGTCGTTCCTCAATGGTTGCAACATCTCGTAAATATATTGGACGACCATCACGCCACTCTAAAATCATTTCGCCCAACTCTTCAGCTTCATATCTACCGGCGAATCGAATACTGTATTCACGTTTACCTACATTAACAAATCCTCCTGAAACATCTTTGCTAGTTCCTGCTAATCTCATTACATTAACAAGCTGTACACCAACATCAGCAATTTTGTATGGATCAAATGATATTCTTAGTTCCTTTTCTCTCCCTCCGTATATTTCCGAACGTGCAACTCCTGGAACCCTTTCAAATTTTGACTGAATAACTTCTTCAACAAAATCCCTATAAGATTCAATTGATCTTTCGTTGTTATCAGAAGTTTTAATAATAAACCAAGCGATGGCACGAGCATCCTGACCAACAGTACTTATTGATGGTTCTTCAGCATCATCAGGATAATCAGATACTTGATTTAATCGATTCATTACTTCGATTAAAGCTCTTCTCATATCCATATCTACTGCAAATGCTAAATTAATTTCTCCCCTACTCTCAAAAGCTTTTGCACGGATTTCCGTTAATCCGGGCAAACCTCTTAATACATCTTCTTGTGGTTCAATTATTTCCGCCTCTACTTCATTTGGTGATGCAGAACGCCATTTCGTAGTAATTGTTATTTCCGGTTCTTCTAATTCAGGTGTTAATTGAACTGGTAAACGTGAAAGGCTTATTGAACCAAAAATAAATAATAGAAGAACGCCAACAAATAGCGCTCTTGGGTTAGCTAGGCATGAACGTGTTAAATACACTAGTTATCCAAATTATTGATTATTTCTATTGTTTGGCCTGGACGTAACCTTTCGTTTCCACGAACAACTATTTTATCGCCCAAATTTATATCGCCAATCACCTGAATATACTTAGTATTTGAAATCCCAGTTTCAATAGGAATTAGTTCTGCTTTATCTTGGTTATTAATGCGGTAAATAACAATGCCTGATTGCCTGATAACAAGTGCGTCACGTGAAACAGCAAGTACATTTTGTTTCTGGTTAATGGGGCATGCTACTTTAACGGCGGTGCCAATAGATAATGACTTGTTATTGAATTGCACTCGAATCTCATAAAGCCTAGAAACATGATCTCCAATAGGTATCACTTTTTTAACAACACCATTTATCAATGTAGAGTCTATTTTTATTTCTAAAGTGTCGTCAATCTTTACATAAGGGAGTGACTCTTTTTGTATATGAGATTTAATTTCTATGTTGTCTGTATCAACTAATCTAATAATTTCATCATTAGAGTCAACTATCTCACCAATACTTTTAAACCTATTTACTATAATGCCATCGAATGGTGCTCTAATTATCGTTCTATTAAGTAAATCAGAAGCAGTATCTAATTTTGCTTTAATTAATTTAATTTTTGCAATTGACTCATTTTTGTTTGCCTGTATTTTTTCAAGCTGATTTCTTGCTGCATTATTATTTCCTGCAAGTTTTTTTAATCTCTCGGTCTCGCTTGTGTAAAACTGCAATAAAGACTCAATCGGTTCAATTTCAGATTTTATCTCATTATAGTTCAGTTGATATTTTGTATTTTCAATTTTAGCAATGATATTTCCTTTTTTTACTTCCTCGCCAACATCAAGAACCTGAGTAACTTTTCCTTCTACTTCAGAAGCAATTTTTGAATCATTAAGACTAATTACGCTTCCACTAGTCCATGTTGACGGAAAAATTTCAATGCTAACAACTTCTTCAATCTCCACAATAGCTGGAGGTATATTGTCTCCCGCTATTACATCAGTTAAAAAAAATACAAATTGGAATATTACTATTTTGAATAAATTTCTCATCATGGATATTATTAAATAAGATTTAAATTAAGTGAAGCACTCTTAGATATACTTCATTTTTAATATTCTCAATAATTATTTTTCTTTTAATCTTGGAATTAATTCAACTAAGTTACATGGTCGCGTACGATAATCTAATTGGAATTTAATTATTTCATCCCATGCCGTAACGCAAGCATTTACAGATCCTGGTAGACAAAATACGTATGTACCATTTGCAACTCCTGAAATGGCGCGTGATTGTATAGTTGAAGTTTTAATAGATTGATGCGATAAATTACGAAATACTTCACCAAAACCATCAATAGTTTTATCAAATAGCACTTTAATGGCCTCAGGAGTACCATCGCGACCCGTTATCCCTGTTCCACCAGTTGTCAAAATAACATCGACTTTAGAATTTGAAATCCATTTTGATACTTCTGTTCGAATCTGATAAATATTATCAGCAACGATAGCTTTTTCGTGCGTAATATGACCGTAATCCTCCAATAGCTCAATTAAGCGTTTACCAGCAACATCTGATTCCTCTGTTCTGGTATCTGATATAGTTAAAATAGCAATATTAAGAGCAATAAAATCTCTTTTTATTTGATTTTTTTTGTTCATTTTCTCATTTTATTCCATATATTATTTAATTAGAAAGAAGAATAGGTTTATTCCATGAACCCTCAAAAAAATTCATATCAAGTGTGTTTCTGTTCCGATCACTATATTCTCTATTTTTCATATTATCAGGAATTATATCCTCTGCTAATTGATAGCCAATACTAATAATCGCCATTGGAACGTAAGATTTTGGTATATCAAAATAACTTCTAGCCTTTTCTACACTGAATCCTCCCATTTGATGCGCCATTAAACCTAAAGCTGTTGCTTGCAGGCATAAATTTTCTGATGCTGCACCAGTATCATATTCACACCATCGATTTATATTATCATTTGATCCTTTTGAATCAGCACAAGTTAATAAAAGCAATGGTGCGTTTTTTGCCCACTTTTGGTTTCCTTCCGACAAGCATTCAAGCGCTTTTGACCAGGATAATTCGTTGGAAAGTTTGTCGCATATAATATATCGCCATGGTTGATAGCCAGAACAAGATGGAGCCCATCTCGCAGCTTCCAATAAAGATATTATTTTTTTTCGCGTTAAAATTTTATTGCAATCATAGGCGCGGCCACTCCATCGTGCACTAATTAATTCGTGGATTGGAGCGCTAACATCAATTTTTTTATGAAACATAACTCTTTCTTACTCCTATCTTATAAATATCAAAAATTATTACTTTTTAATCTCGACGTAATGCATCATTTGAGGAAATCGGTGTCGGATACCGCATAACAACAATATATGAAGATAATACAAATGATATTAATATTGAAAATTGGATCAACGATGATATGTGTTCTCCAACAAATCCTGATTGGATAGCAACAACTGAAATTAGCAATGAAAATTCGCTAATTTGTCCTAATCTGACTCCCGATTCATTTGCAATATGCTTTTTTTCTCCCTCTAAGCGAAGTATCCATGAAAAAATTATAGGTTTAAATATAACGGCAAGAATAGCAAGCGTAATAGCTGGTAGATAAATTTCGTTAAGAATTGATATATTAAAACCTGCTCCAAGAGAAAAGAAAAATATAATAAGAAAAAAATCACGTAGTGGTTTTAATCTTTCAGTGATAAATAATGCAATTGGACTAGACGCTAGTGTAACACCTGCGATAAAAGCTCCAATCTCATGTGACAAACCAATAAAATTTGCAAACTCTGCAACCCCTAAACACCATGCTATGGCTAATAAGAATATATATTCGTAAATCTGCTCAAATCGAATAATTAACTTAAACAATATATAACGCTCAAATAAATAAACAATAGCTATTAAGAAAGGTAAATATAATAATTGCGTTGTAATATCGAAAATAAGATTCCCGCCTTTACCATAGCCTTGCAATAATAGTAAGACTATTATTGCAAGTAAATCCTGTATCAATAATACACTTATAATGATTTGACCCGTGTGTTTGTGATGTAACACTGAGGTTGGTAATAATTTTAAACCAATAATTGTGCTCGAAAACATCATTATTGAACCAATTAAAATTGACTTCAAAGATTCGTAACCAAATAAAATTCCAACAGTAAAACCTAATATAAAGAAAATAAATGAACTTGATAATGTAACAACGATCGCCTCTCTAAACATTTTCCACAATTGTTGCGGTAATAAATCTAATCCTAATAAATATAAAAGGAAAATAATTCCGATATTCGATATCTCACTAATGAGTTTTGCATCTGAAATTAGAGCTATACCCCAAGGTCCAAGCAAAAAACCAAGTAAAATATAAGCAACTATCATGGCTTGTCTTGCGTACAAAGCCAGCGTTGCAAAAATAGCTGCGCTTGTAAAAATTACAAAAATCGAAAATTCGATTGAATGCTCCATCATTTTACCTTGTTCCTAATTAACTCATTAATGTAAATAGACTTATTTCCACATACTGAAAAAGCACCTTAATTCGCTTTTTAGGTATAAATAGCAATAAAATTTGAGAAATTTACCTTAACCAATCTAGCAATATATAAAACGACTGGTATCATTGTGAATATATACGGAATTTATAAATTTAACCAAACAAAATTTAGTCAAAAAAATAAATTATAATAGTAATATCAATAGTTTAAATAATTATTCTAAAAAATATATCAAGAAGGAATACTTGCATTGAGCGAAGAAGAGTTAGCAACTGACTATGATGTAGGCTCTATTATCAGAGGGCGCTTTAAACTAGTGAAAGTGCTTGGTGTTGGCGGTATGGGCAAAGTTTATAAAGCCTTAGACCTGCTCAAAGAGGAAGCAAAAGATAGAAAACCTCACGTTGCGGTCAAATTATTAAACGATAATTTTAGAGATCATCCCGAAGCTTTTATTTCTCTTCAACGTGAAGCAAGTCGACAACAAAAATTATCTCACCCGAATATAGCAACTGTTTATGATTTTGATCGTGTTGGCGGTCCAGGTACAGCTGTCTATATTACGATGGAATTAATGGAAGGTGTAGAAATAAAAGATTTTATTAGAAAAAAAGTAAAACCAAAAAAAGGTTTAAGTTTTGAAAAAGCATATTCAATTATTAAACAAATTGGATCTGGCCTAACATATGCCCATGAACACCAATTGGTACACTCTGATTTTAAACCCTCTAATGCTTTTCTTTGTAATAATGGTAAAGTAAAAACACTTGATTTTGGTATTGCTCGCGCAGTTGAAAACCCAATAACGGGTGACCTAACACAAACATTATTTGATCCTGGTAAACTTGGTGCCTTAACCCCTGCATATGCTAGCCATGAGCAACTTGAAGGAAAAGAGCCAGACATTCGTGATGATGTTTATGCATTAGGATGTGTTGCGTATGAACTTTTAACAGGCGAACATCCATTTAAAAAAACACCTGCTAATCAAGCCAGAGAAAAACGCTTAATCCCACCTTACATAAAATCACTTAATAAGATCCAGAATATGGCTTTAAGAGGTGCTGTCGCTTTTTTCCGTGATGACAGAAGCCCGTCTATAGTACATTTTATACAGGAACTCGAAGGGAAAGAGCTTCTGCCAAGACCAAAATATATAAATAAGAAAAAATCTAAAATGGGTATTTATGTTGCCTCAACTATTGCAATAGCAATAATTATTGGTACGGCTATTTTCTTTTCTAATAATAAAGTCTCAAATAAAGAGCCGGATTTAGTTATTACTGAAGAAATTAATGTAATTACAGATGATGTCATAGTCACAGAAAGAGCTCCGATAAAAACTTTACAGGATAATCTAAGTATAGGTGGTAAGGGTCCGGTCATGATAATAATAGAATCTGGATCATTTAAAATGGGAATAACGAGTTCCGTTAAAAGAAATGAAGGACCGCGACATACTGTTGAAATTAAAAAATTCGCTGTTAGTCAAAATGAAATTACGCTTGCGGAGTATGATATCTTTGCTAAGACAGCACAAAAAACTATGCCTAATCCGAATGAAAAAAATAGGAAAAATCTCCCGGTAAATTTTGTGTCATGGAATGATGCAAATGATTATGTAAAATGGCTATCCAAACAAACTGGTCAGCAATATAGGATGCTTAGTGAAGCTGAATGGGAATACATTGCGTCGACAGGTAAAACATCAACGTTCTGGTGGGGTTATGATGAAGAACCGAATCGAGCTCACTGCGAAAATTGTAATTCCAATTTTGATATCACTAAGCCAACAAAAATATCAAGTTTTGAAGCAAATGCTTTTGGACTTTACGATACTGCTGGTAATGTCAGTGAGTGGGTTCATGATTGTTGGCATGAAAATTATAAAGGTTCGCCAACTGATGGATCGGTTTGGGCTGGTGGTGATTGTAGCGTCCGCATTGCTAGAGGAGGTTCTTTTGCATCTTTCCAACAATCAATTAGAAATACAAAAAGACAGAAATTTAACTCAACTGAGAAATCAAGTCGCATAGGAATACGTATTGCAAGAGAATTGCCTTAATTTATAAGTTCATTTTTTATTATTCATCGCTATGCCCAAGTTTATAATCAGGAGCAATTTTATCTCTAATCAACTGCTTTAATTCTTTTGATTCTGGAAACTTCCCCTCAGTCTTACGAGAAAATATTTCAATCCCATCGCAAAATATAGTAAATTCACCATTACTAGTGGGTATTAAAGCTAGTTCCCCAATTTTATCATTGAATGTCATCAATAGTTCCTGAGCCAGCCAATTTGCTCTGAGTATAAACCTGCATTTCGTGCAATAGCGAATTTCAATTCTTGGTGTGTTGTTTTTTTTCATTGTTAATTAATCAGTTGAAGCTTAAAGTATTTAGTTATAATGATAATATTATCTAGTTTACACAATAAAATCTTAACTATTAAATAATAAAAAATGACTAGTTGGCAACAAAGTTTTCATGCGTTATTGCATCCACGTGTAATTACAATGTTATTTTTTGGTTTTTCTGCAGGTATTCCTCTCCTACTTATATTTTCATCATTAGGGCTCTGGTTGCGTGAAGCAGGAGTTGAAAGAACAGCTGTAACATTTTTTAGTTGGGCTGCTTTAGGGTACTCTTTTAAATTTGTCTGGGCACCCATAGTTGATTTCCTGCCTCTACCATTTTTGAATAAATATTTGGGTAGACGTAGATCGTGGATATTCGTTTCTCAAATTGCAGTTATTTTATCTATTCTTCTGATGGGTATCACTGATCCAGCATCTGGAAATACAGAACTGAAAATTATGGCTTTAGCTGCTGTTGCATTAGGCTTCTCATCTGCAACACAAGACATTGTTATTGATGCTTATAGAATTGAATCAGCCCCCATAAAATTACAAGCACTTATGTCGTCAACATATATTGCTGGATATAGAATTGGCATGATAATTTCAGGTGCTGGGAGTCTTTTTATTGCAAGTCATTTTGGCTCTGAAATAAATTCTTATAATTACGAAGCATGGAAAATCACATATTTTATTATGGCTGTTTTTATGCTGGTAGGCATTGCCACAACTCTAATTATAAATGAGCCTAAAGAAGAAAAAATAATTACAGCGAAGTATTCAAACTATACATACATTAAGTTTTTTATAACTTTTTTAATAGCGGTATTTTGTTTTATTGGAGTCTTCATATCTAGCTCCGACATTTCAGTATATTTAAAAAATATTCTTGCTGATATTCTAAATAATAATAATTTATCATATTTTTTAATTGAATTATTAAGATTGTTTTTTGCATTATTAATAGCTTCATTAGTAACAATACTATCTATAAAAATAAAATATATAGAAAAAAAAGTTTTTATTGAAAGCTACATCTCCCCTGTTATTGATTTCTTTCAGAGATATGGCATGCAGCTTGCTTTATTTTTGCTGATCTTGATTGGTCTTTATCGAATATCAGATATTGTCCTTGGCGTTATATCAAATATTTTTTACCAAGACCTTGGATTCTCTAAACTAGAAATTGCAACAATTGTAAAAACGTACGGCTTGATTATGACTATAGCAGGCGGTTTTTTTGGTGGTATCTTGTCACTAAAATATGGTGTTCTAAAAATTCTTTATTTAGGAGCAGTCTTGACAGTTTTCACTAACTTACTATTTATGTTGCTATCTATTTATGGCTATAACATTCCTTTATTATATTTTGTTATTTCTGCAGATAATTTATCAGCAGGAATTGCAAGTGCTGCATTTGTTGCTTTCTTATCTAGGTTAACAAATATTTCATTCACAGCCATGCAATATGCGATTTTTAGCTCGCTGATGACACTAATTCCCAAAACTCTAGGTGGTTATTCAGGCTCTATTGTAGAAAATATTGGGTATACTAATTTTTTCTTGTTTGCATCACTGTTGGGCGTGCCTGTATTATTAGTTATATTCTATATAAAAAAATATCTAAAATTTGATGAGGTAGGTTGAAAAGGATCTTAAAAATCAATGAATATTGCTGAAAATACTCATCATGAAAAATTAATTGATAAATTTAATCGTCATATCAATTATGTTCGAATTTCTGTAACTGATCGTTGCGATTTTCGTTGCATTTATTGTATGAGTGAAAAAATGCAATTTGTTCCTCGAGCCCAATTATTAACATTAGAGGAAATTTCGTTCGTAGCAAAAGCGTTTAGCCAATTGGGTGTCGAGAAAATCCGCATTACAGGTGGAGAGCCGCTTATTCGCAAAGACATTGTCCGGTTATTTGAGAATATTGGAAAACTACCAAAAATTAGAGAGCTTACGACTACGACAAATGGTTCTCAATTGCTAACACTTGCCAAACCCCTCAAGAATGCAGGTGTTAAAAGAATAAACATTAGCCTTGATTCACTTAATCCCAAAAAATTTAAAAAAATAACCCGTACGGGCGATCTTAAAAACGTACTATCTGGTATCGATAAAGCACTATCATTGAATTTTAAAAAGCTTAAAATTAATTCTGTTATATTAAAAAATCGTAATCACGATGAAGTAATTGATCTAGTTCGTTTTGCCGTTGATAGAAAAATTGATATTAGTTTTATAGAAGAAATGCCACTTGGTATAGTCAGTGAGCATAATAGAAACGAGTCATACTACTCTAGCGATCAAATTAAAAATGACCTTAAAAATAAATATGAGTTAGTTTCATCTGCAATATCAACTGGAGGCCCATCAAAATACTATAAAATTATTGGCACTAATTCAAAAGTAGGTTTTATTTCACCCCATAGTCATAATTTTTGCGGTCAATGTAATCGGGTTCGTTTAACTGCTGAAGGACAACTTCTACTATGTCTCGGTCAAGAACATTCAGTAAATTTAAAGAAAGTTATACGAACATTCCCTGGTGATATTGAAAAACTTAAGCATTCAATTAAAAATGCTATGCAAATAAAACCAAAAGGACATGAATTTGATTTAAATGAAAAACCAGTCATATTTAGACATATGAATGTTACTGGCGGATAAACAATGTCACATAATTATGTACCAGAGATGACAAATTCTGGCTTATCGCCAACACAGAAAGTTCTTGTAAGAGATGAGTACAGAAATAAAAGGGAATTGTATATTGCAGAAGAACGCCCTCTTACAATTTACATAGACAGTTTTGAGATCATTACATTAATGACATTGGGTACACGGCCTGAATTACTGTCCTTAGGATATGTTAAAAATCAAGATCTAATTACGAAACTCCAAGAAATTAAATCAATTCAGGTAGATTGGAGTGTAAACGCTGCAGTAATTACTACTACAAATGAGCGAGATGATTGGGCTGATAGATTAGGAACTAGAATTGTTACTACAGGCTGTGGTCAAGGCACAATCTTTAACAATGTTTTAGAACAGCTTGATAGCTTAAAAATTCTACAAAAAGAAATTAAGCAATCGACGATCTATGCATTGATAAAAAATTTAAATGCATATAATGATGTTTACAAAAGCGCTGGAGCAGTACATGGTTGTTCATTATGCAAGGGATCAGAGCCATTAATATTTATTGAGGATGTTGGTAGGCATAATGCAGTAGATGCAATTGCTGGTAAAATGTGGTTAGAAAATATTTCTGGAAAAGATAAAATTTTCTACACAACTGGACGTTTAACCTCTGAAATGATAATAAAAGTCGCTCAAATGAAAATTCCAACACTTTTATCTCGTTCAGGCATTACACATATGGGTCTTGAACTTGCCAAACAACTAAACATAACTTTACTCTCAAGGGTTAAAAACAAGCATTTTCTTGTCTACAATGGAGAGGAAAACTTAGTTTATGACTCAGCTTTGCCACCTAAGGATGATATTGCAAATATAGTAGAAAAACATAAATAGGCGCTAATCTAACGATATTTCTCCATCAATTTCTAACTCAAAATCTATATCGTGTATCCTTATTTTAGCGCTTGCTTTCAAAACTTCATTTCCTGCCAATTTCCCCTCTGAAATTGACTGATTCACTATATTTGTTATCTCTCGTTGAGTTGTAATGCCTATTTTTTTTAGATATTTACGTATCTCCATATTAAAATTGTCTTGATTCATATCTGTACCTCGAATTTAATTAGTACAATCTGTAAGAATAGTACCTTAAACATTTATTTCATAGTAAAAATTGAAAATGGGCAAAATAATAAAAGATGAGATCACAGGTGTAATACTTGCCGGAGGAAAAGCTAGGCGTATGGGCGGTGCTGATAAAGGATTAGTGCAATTTAGAGGTAAGCCTTTAATTGAACATGTGATTCAAGCTTTTGAGCCGCAAGTTGGTAATTTACTAATCAATGCAAATAGAAATCATGAGATATATAAAAATTATGGGTTTGATATTGTTAGTGATGAGTCGGAGGATTATTGTGGTCCGCTTGCAGGAATACTATCAGCGCTTAATAAGATTGACACTCCTTACTTAGCTACGGCACCTTGTGATACACCTTTTATTTCCAGAAATATTGTTGCAAAACTAAGTTTATCAATCTTAAGTGAAAAAACGGAAATCAGTGTTGCACATAATGGTGATCGCTTACAGCCTGTTTTCTGCGTAATGAAAAAAGACCTAATTATATCAATAAACAATTACTTGCGAGAAGGAGGCAGGAAGATTGATCAATGGATCAAGCAACACTCTGTTACTATTGTAGATCTATCAAGCGAGATAAAATGCTTTGAAAATTTTAACTCGAAAGAAGAAATTCTAATGTCAGAAGAAAATAATGAGTAATTATACAATTAATAAACCTATTCTTGGTATTTCTGCATACAGCGGTACAGGTAAAACTACTTTGCTTAAAAATATTATTCCTTTATTAAAAAAGGAAAACTATAAAATTGGAGTACTCAAACATGCCCATCACGCATTTGATGTCGATCAAAAAGGAAAAGATAGCTATGAGTTAAGAAAATCAGGCGCAAGTCATATGCTAATCACATCAAATCAAAGATGGGCACTAATGGTCGAAAATAAAACTAATAAGGAGCCTGATGTTAATGAATATATTAAAAAACTTGAAAATGAAGATATAGATTTAATCTTAATTGAAGGCTTTAAAAAAACAGATATTCCGAAAATTGAATTACATCGGCCTAGTTTAGGTTATCCATTACTATGTACTGATGATGATAACATTATTGCAATTGCGACGGATGATGAAATAAAAGGTGATATTAATATACCGATCCTTGATTTAAATAATTATAAAATTATTGTTGAATTTATTGTTAAAAAATTTCCTAAAAAATAATTAATATAATATTATGACAAATAATAAAATAACTAAAGACACGAGTTGTATGGATGATTTTGATAAAAATTCAATAACAACTGATCAAGCAATAGAGCAGATATTTAATACAATATCCCCTATCGCAGAAAATGAAATAATTCCAATTAGAGGAAGTATAAATAGAATATTAGGAGAAAATATAGAATCAAAAATTAACGTTCCATCAGCTAGAAATTCTGCAATGGATGGCTATGCAATAAATAAAAAAGATATCCCAAAAGAAAAAACTAAAACATTAAAAATTATTGGCAAGAGTCTTGCAGGTTCTCCTTTTACAAAACCTATACATAATGGAGAATGTGTTCGAATTATGACTGGAGCAGTTATGCCGGTTGAAGCTGATACAGTAGTTATTCAAGAAAACGTTTCAATATCTGATACAAATACTGAAATTATAATTGACAATAATATAAAACCTGAGGCTAATGTTAGGCAAGCGGGTGAAGATATATTAGCTGGAGATATTGTTTTAAAAAAAGGTAAAAATTTGACTCCTGCAGATATAGGTTTGTTAGCGTCTCTAGGTTTAAGTCAAATTCCAGTTACTCGTAAATTAAAAGTTGCTTTTTTTTCAACAGGTAATGAATTGCGTTCAATTGGCGAGAATCTCGCTGTTGGTGAAATTTATGATAGCAATCGATATACCTTGTATGCCATGTTGTCGCGACTCAATGTCGAGATCATTGATCTAGGAGTGATTAAAGATGACGTAGAATTATTAAAGCAGGCGTTTTATAAGGCTACAGAACAAGCTGATCTTTTAATTACATCTGGTGGTGTATCTGTGGGTGAAGCGGATTATGTTAAAGATATATTAATAGATCAGGGAAATATGAATTTCTGGAAAGTAGCCATTAAGCCAGGTCGCCCACTAACATATGGAAAACTTGGCGATACACTTTTTTTTGGGCTGCCTGGAAATCCAGTATCCGTTATGGTGACATTTTATCAATTTGTCCAACCCGCGATAAAGAAATTATCTGGAGATAGTTCAGATTTACCAATGGCTATAAAAATTCCTTCTGCCACAAGACTTAAGAAAAAACCGGGTAGAGTTGAATTCCAACGAGGAATAATCAAAAAAGACAACGATAATAATGTTGTCGTTGAGAAAACTGGGCCTCAAGGTTCAGGGATACTTCGATCAATGTCTGATGCCAATTGCTTTATTATACTACCGCTTAATAGCGAAACTATAGAGCCCGGTGATCTAGTAGAAGTACAACTTTTTAATGGTGTAATCTGATTTAAGTAAATTTAGTAAAGATAATGCCCTCTAACTCAAATGAAAAAATGCGTCGTGCAATGTCTTTTCACCAAAATGGGGATTTAGATCAAGCTGAAAAAATTTATGAAGGCTTATTAGAAGATGACCCCAAACAATCAGACGCACAATACCTTATAGGAGTTATTGCACTTCAAAAAGATAATTTTGAAGCGGCAATTAAATTGATTGATAAAGCTATAAAAATCGATCCAAATAAAGCTCATTACTATGCTGATAGTGCTCAAGCATATGCTGCATTAAATAATAATAGTGATGCAATCGACCTTTATAAAAAAGCAATAGAAATAAAAGAAGATTATCATGAAGCTCATAATAATATTGGCAACTTATTTCGAGAAACTGGAAATTACGAGCAAGCAATTATACATTTAAAAAAAGCAATAGATTTAGATAATACTTTCGCTATTGGGTACTACAATCTCGGCCTTACTTATTATCAAAATAAAGATTATAAAAATTCAGCTTATTATTATAATAAAGCAATTGAAACAAATCCTGGATTTTACCAAGCCTATAATAATCTAGGTATTATACATAAAGATGATTTCGGCATTGATACTGCAGCTAGTTATTTTAAGAAAGCAATTTCAATAAACCCAGAATACGCTGAAGCATATTTAAATCTAGGTGATATACATCTGCAGTATGGTAATGCTAATGATGCATTACGATATTTTAAAAAGATCTTGAAATTTAATTCTTCTTATGTAAAAGCATATATAGCTATAGCAAATGTAATGCGAAATTTGAATAACCATGGCGAGGCAATTTTACAATTAAATAAGAGCCTTGCAATTGAGCCAAATAATCCTAATTTATTGGATACTCTAGGACAAGTCTTCACCGAACTTGGAATGAAAGAAAAAGCAATTGAATCTTTTGAGAAAGCACTCGAAATTAACCCGAATTTTTACGAGACAATATACAACTTAACGATAATAAACCCCAAATCTAAATACTCTGCAATGATCGATGAGTGCCTTAAAAAAGATGATATTAGTGAAAATGAGAAAATGCATTTACACTTTTCTTCCGGAATTATTCTAGATAAATTAAATGAACATAACAGTGCATTTAGTGAATTTAATAAAGCAAATCAAATAAAAAGAAATAATATTCCGTATAAATCAAAAAATGACTCATCCCATGCAGATAAACTAATAGCAATTTATACAAAAGATTATATTAATAAAATCAGTGAATACTCTATACCTTCAGATCTTCCTATTTTTATTATTGGAATGCCTCGTTCCGGTACTAGCTTAGTCGAACAAATAATTTCTACTCACAATAATGTTTATGGTGCAGGTGAACTTAATCTAATTGATAAAAATATTGAGGGGGAAATATTAAAAAAACTTAATAAAGGCGACTATAATTCTCATTCAATAACAAATCTAACTAAAAAAGAAATTAACCTTATCCTTAACAATTATATTTCTGAATTACAAAAATTTTCAAAAACAGCTTCTCGGATAACAGATAAATTACCATATAATTACCTAAAAATAGGTCTCATTAAATCATTACTGCCGAATTCAAAAATTATATTATGCAAAAGAAATGCATTAGATAATTGTTTATCAATTTTCTTTAGTAATTTTCCTTCGCCATTAAATGACCTCCCTTATTCCGTGCCTCTACACGATCCACAAATAAAAGATAAACTAAATGAAAATCATTGCTACACCTATAATGCATTCAGTTATGATTTATTGGATATTGGGAAAAAATATCTTACGCATGAAAAAATTACAGCTCACTGGAAAAATATTTTTCCAAATGACGTCTATGAAGTCCAATACGAAAAATTAATCGTAAACCAAGAAAAAATAAGTAAAGAATTGATTAATCACATTGGGCTAGAATGGGATCCTAATTGTTTAAATTTCTACAAAAATAAAAGAGAAGTTAAAACAAGAAGTTTTCTTCAAGTTCGTCAACCTATGTATAGTAGTTCTGTAGATAAGTGGAAAAAATACAAGGAATCTCTTAACCCACTGATTGATATACTTAATTTAAAAGAATAAATATTACTAGCATCTGCAATAACCTGATAGAATTATAAAAAAAAATAAAACTACGAGGTATTGCATAATGGCTACTAATCCAAAGATTGAAACGGCTTTTGGCGGCTGCCCCCATGACTGTCCCGATACTTGCGCGATGATTTTTAGTATTGAGGACGGCAAGGTAGTCAGTGTTCAAGGTAATAAAGAGCATCCAATGACACGTGGAGGGCTTTGCGTTAAGTTGAAAGACTATGAAAAACGCCATTATCATCCTGATCGTTTATTACATCCGATGCGTCGTACTGGTCCTAAAGGTAGTAAGCAATTTGAACGTATCACATGGGATGAAGCGCTAGATGAAATTACGACAAAGTGGAAAGCTATTATTGAAGAATATGGCCCTCAAGCCATCATGCCTTATAGTTATTTAGGTCATCAAGGGCTAGTGCATGGCCTAAATGGAGCCGACGCATTTTGGAATAAAATGGGTGCGACGGTATGTGAACGGACCTTTTGTGGTGAAGGTTCAGCCACAGCATATTTAGCTACAGTAGGACCAACAGCAGGTCTTGATGTGGAAAGTTATGTCCATTCAAAATATATTGTCATCTGGGCATGCAACAGTATGAGCACCAATCTTCATCACTGGGCAATTGTTCAGGATGCAAAAAAGAAAGGAGCAAAAGTTGTTGTTATTGATGCTTATGCATCTAGAACCGCAAAGCAAGCTGATTGGCATATTGCGCCTAAACCAGGAACTGATGGTGCGCTGGCAATGGCCGTTATTAGTAGTATTATTGAGCAAAATTTAGTTGATAAAGATTATGTCGACAACTATGTCGTTGGCTATGAAGAATTAGCTGAACGTGCAAAAGAACGCACTCCGGAATGGGCAGAAAAAATTACCGGTGTTGCTGCAGCCGATATTCGTCAATTGGCAAAAGACTTGGCTACCGAACAACCTGCTGCAATCCGAATGGGTGTAGCACTGGAACGCAGTCATGGCGGAGGCCAAACAGTCCGTGCTGTCACGTGCATACCTGCTTTAACCGGCGCTTGGAGACATGTTGGCGGAGGTGTTACCCAATTTCCTGTGTGGGAACACCCTTATAAATTTGATGTCATTTGCAGACCTGATTTAATTCCGGAAGGCACACGAGTTATTAATGCTTTACAGATAGGTCGTGCGCTCACTGGCGAAATGGATTTGGATATCCCGATCAAATCGATGATGTTCTGGAATGCAAATCCAATCACGCAAGCGCCTGAAACAGATAAAATTGTTGCCGGCTTGATGGATGAAGATTTATTTATGGTTACCGCCGATCATTTTATTACTGATACGGCATCTTATGCCGATATCGTATTACCAGCCTCCATGGGTGCTGAACTAGAAGATATGATTCTATCTTGGGGCCATCTTTATCTCACCTATAATGCCAAGAGCGTAGAATCTCCGGGAGAAGCGATACCAAACAGTGAAATCTTCAAACGTCTTGCCGAGCGAATGGGTTATGAAGAAGAACAGTTCAAGTGGTCGGATTCAGAATGTCTGGAAAACTATGTTGATTGGGATTCGCCTGCCTGCGAAGGCATTGATTTGGATTATCTTAGAAAGAATGGATTTGCTCGTTTAAATCTAGGAACTAAAGATGACAGAGTACCGCATAAAGAAGGTAACTTCCCTACCCCATCTGGTAAATGTGAAATCAAACTCGAAGGTGCTGTTAATTTTGTTGCAGGACCCTTTCGTCAAATGTATGATGCGTTTCAACCTGGCGAACCTTTAGATGCTTTACCTGATTATGTGCCACCTAGGGAATCACCAGAGACAAATCCAGAGCTCGCAAAAAAATATCCACTGAATATCGTCTCGCCAAAAAGTCATGGCTTTTTGAATTCATGTTACGCCAATATGGATCACAAAATTAAAGGTCAAAACGAACAATTCGTGCTAATTAATGCGATTGATGCAAAATCAAGAGATATTGGTAACGGCGATAAAGTTCGTGTTTTTAATGATCGTGGTGCATTTGAAGGTGATGCAAAAATAACAGATGATGTTAAAGCTGGTGTTATTGTTGCGACACTTGGGTACTGGAGACAGCTGAATGAAGGAACGGTGAATTGTATTAGTTCAGCAGAATTTGTAAATATGGGTCACGCCCCTACATTTTCTGATAATCTAGTTCAACTTGAATCTGTATAAAATATTTTTTCCAAATAAAACTAATTTAATTTCGATTTAATATTTTTAACAATCAATTTACTGAAGGGTTCAGCACATGTAAATGCTGGTGAAACGGCATTTAGTATGTGAAATGATTTTTTATCGCCTTCGAATTTAAAATCCATTTCAAGTTTTTTGTTTTTTATATCTATTAATTGAGCTCGTATTCCTGTTTTTCCCCAACTCGTGAAGCTACTCAAATTTTTGTTACTTAAAAGACTTCCAGCAAGTTTAGTCAATTTATTTTTTGAATATTTTTTTAACTCACTCAAAGCAAGATTTCTAAAACCGAAGTTATTACACGCAAAGAGCTTTGATTCTAAGGAAATTATTTCCAGAAACTCTTTTAGATTAAAATTATCTAATCCAACATAATTTTCACGCCAGAATGCTGGTATTGCTGTAGGGCCAATCACGGCTTTATTATCTACTGTCACAGTTAGATGTACACCTAAAAAAGGATTTCTTAAATCAGGGACCGGATATACATTTGTCCTTAGTTTTAAGCATTCTTTTTTCTCATAAAGATATAGTCCCTTAAATGGCAGTATTTTTGTATTTTTTGAAAAACCATACTTTTTTGCAATTACATCAGCGTATAACCCAGCTGCATTAATTAGATATCCAGGTTCAAATTTCCCTGCTTCAGTTGATATAATATTTTTTTTCGTATTTAAAAACTTATTATTATAGATAATTTTTATATTCTGATTTATAACATCTCGTGATACAGATCTTAGAATTTCATTTGGATCGATAGTAGATGTTGTTGGTGAATATAACGCCTTTTCAAAAGTAAAAATACTTGGCTCAATTTCTTTCGCTTCATTTTCAGTGATTTTCTCCAATATAATAGAATTTGTTTGTCCACGTCTGTATAGCTCATCAAGCCCTTTAAGCTCAGACTCATTTCTTGCAACAACTAATTTACCGCATTGATTAATTTTAATTTTTTTTTCTAAACAGTATTCACGCCAAAAATAATTACCATCGCGACACAATTTTGCTTTTAATGAGTTAGCGCTATAATAGAAACCAGCATGTAAAACACCACTATTCCTCCCGCTTGCATGTACACCTAGCTTCTTTTCTTTTTCGATAATAATGATTTCTGAATCTAGAAATTGCTTTCTTAGTTGAAGCGCTATTGTAAGTCCTATGATACCTGCGCCTATTATTAAAAAATCAGGTTTATGCAATAATTTCATTAATTATTTTCTTTATATGCCTGATGTATTCTTTTCTACCCAATTTTCACCTATTGATGATTTCTCTTTTTTCCAAAATGGGGCATTTGATTTGAGTTCTTCCATAATAAAACGACATCCTTCAAAAGCCTCTTTTCGATGTGCAGACCAAACTGAAACCAAAACAATATGATCGCCTATTTTTATATTACCAATTCTATGAAGTATGATAATGTCCGTTAGTTTCCACTTTTTCTTTGCTGTAGTTGCAATTTGATTTAACGTTTTCTCTGTCATTTTTGGGTAATGTTCGAGAAACATCTTTTCTACTTCACGTCCTTCATTAAAATCCCTCATTGAACCAACGAATGATGCTGTAGCACCATTTTTTCCTAAAGTTCCAAGAGTATTTTCATAAAGTTGAATTTCTTTGTATGCGTTAAAAGCTTTTTCGCGAATTTCTACTAGCATATTTAACCACCGGTAACTGGAGGGAAAAAAGCAATCTCATCGCCCTCTTTTGGTTTTTTATCTTTTTTAACATATTCCATATTTATTGTTGCCATCACATTATCAAATTCGATTTTTTTCGAATCTGTTAAAAGCCGCCATATATCATCAACGGATGATTTTTCATCAATATCAATTATTCTGCTAGATTCACCCATTAATTCACGTAAACTAGCAAAATATTTTATAGTTACTTGCATATTTTTATACTTTATAGTTGTTTAGAGTTAATATTTACTAAAACACAAAGATTATACCAAAGAGATAAGTTTTTATGTCTAAATTAACGCATTTTAATGATCAAGGCGCAGCACACATGGTCGATATCGGAGATAAAGCGATAACTCGTCGTCTCGCAATCGCTAGTGGCTCAATAAATATGCAAAAAGAAACAATATCTCTGATAAAAGAAAAAAAACATAAAAAAGGTGACGTTCTGGGAATTGCTCAAGCGGCTGGAATTATGGCTGCAAAAAAAACCAGTGAACTTATTCCGCTTTGCCATCCTCTTTCATTAACACATATAAATATTGAACTTAGTATTGATGAAAAAAAATGTATGGTTCATTGCGAATGTCGTGCTGAAGCCGAGGGTAAAACTGGCGTCGAAATGGAAGCACTTACATCCGTTCAAATAACACTGCTTACAATTTATGATATGTGTAAGGCAGTTGACCGAGGTATGTCTATCTCAGATATTAAACTACTCAAAAAAACGGGTGGAAAGTCCGGTGAATGGACGCGAGATTAGTCATATTTTAAGTATTTGAATCTTTGATCGTCTGGTGTGCCCTCAAGCGCAGATTCATTATCAGTGCCAGGCTGCCACATCACTACTTCCTCAATTTTGTTAGCTAAATCAAAATCTTTTTCTGTTATGCCCTTAGCGGCATGGTTCATTAATTTAACAATAACAAATGCATATGAAACAGTCAGATCAGGATGATGCCAACCTGCTTCTGCTAAATGACCAACTGTATTCACAACCATTAAAGTCGCCTTCCAGCCACTAGTCTTATACTTACGTCTTATCCAGCCATTTTCATAATTCAAATTTGGTAATTCTTCTTTAAGTCGAGCTTCTATTTCCTCGGGGGTATACGTTTCATCTTGTTCTTTTTTACGCCACTGTGCCACTTATCGCCACCTCTTCTGTAATAATATTTTCACAATTTACAATATTTTTTCCAGAAATTATATCTCTTATTCTTATAATTGATTTTTCATCGAGAGTTTTAACTCGGTCTTTCTTCATACAAAGCGCTCCTCTAAATCCTAAATAATCTGGATTAAGTGATATAAGGCTATCGATATCTTCAGTTTTGAGCGATCCTGCAAGTCCTGTTATTAAATTATTTTCTTTAGCAACCTTGATAAATTTCTCTAATGTTTTATATCTCATTAAACTGCAAAGGTTCTTACTAGATTTATTTTTTGTATCTAACATAATTCCGGAGATATTGCTTTTTATAAGTGATTCCAGAAGATCCATTCCTATAAAATTCTCAGCAAATATAACAATTATTATATTTATGTTTTTTCTACAACAATCATTTATGGTGTCTAAAAAATAATTAGGGATATTTTTAGAAAATAAACCGACCTTAACAAAATTAACACCTAAATCTGCAGTATTAATAATTCTATTATAAAGTTTTAAGTCATTGGGCTCAATATCGCCAATAGTTGCACTTACCGGTAGTTGATTATTTACTAACTCGACAACAGAGGAAATAGTATTGTGATCAAGTTGACCTAATGCCCCTAATTTTGGATTTTTTAAATCAATAATATCGACTCTATGCTCCAAAACAGTTTTTGCTTCTTCAAGTGAAGCTACACTAGCTAACATTCCGGTCATCTTTTTTATCCTGTTTTATTATTTTTAAATTTTTCTACTTCTTTAATTAACCAATCCCAAGCAATTTGTTCATTTTTACCTGCTGTTTTTTCAATGGCAATTGATAAATACTCGACTTCACTCTCTATTTTCTCAACAGGCAACCTTTTAAGTCGACTTACTAAAATCGCTAGCTCTAGGACAGCTGCCTGAGCCCTATTGAAACCTCTAAAAGGATGATGAATGACTTCGTAAACTGGAGTGAAATAAAAACTGGGTCGTGTTTTATCTTCATCGCATGAAGACAATTCGAGTTCAACATGACTTAACGCCGCATCTAATCTATATCCTTTTATTTTTTCCGTTTCCGATATTCCCCAGTCCTTACGACCAGTCAAACATCCAGCAAATATTCTAACATCATCAATTCTATTTACAGTGGCTGTTTTATGAATTTTTATATTTTCTAGTGTAGTTGATGGTTTAAAAGGAGAAATAATTATTTTCATATCTTGCTCTCGTATACCCATTGGAGCAAGATGCACTGTCCCATCTCTATTAATTGTTGATATTACAACTTCTTGAATCATTTCTTTCTCTTTTTGTTTTTGCTGGCTTTTAGAGTGCTCCCTTCAGTTTTGTAATCATTCGCACTTTTTCTTAGCTCCCTCATATTATGTGTAGCCTTTAAATCTTCTTCTTTTTGTGAATCAGTTCTTTGTTTTGAACACACGCCCCAATTAAGTTCTTCATCTTGCATATAATTTTTTCCTAATTGCCATGCAACTTGAGCTCTTCCAAGTTCAACGCCCATATAAAATGCATGTGGGGCATCATCTTGCAATAAATCAAGTTTTGTGAATAATTCAAAAGGGTTAGTATCAATAAAAATTCCATCCCGATTATAAACATGTATGCCGCTTTCGCTAACCTGAATTCGATAACTTGGATCCTTTACATCTTCATAAAATTCCTGAATTTCATTTAAGTCATATTGAAAAGGCCTTCTTTCATGCATACCTAGTAAAGAACTGTCTAATCCTTTTGGTATAGTGCTATCCTTGCGTGCAGCATAAAAAATGCGTCTTGCCATATCAGCTTCTCGAACCACACTACAACAATGCTTGCTAACTTGCGTTGCTAAAATAGCATCTAAATGCATTTCCGAAATTAATCCAAATAATATTGCATTTATACCAGTTGTGTCTGCCTCTGTAAGTTCCGTTAAATTCCCTGTTCCCATCATTATATTAATATCAGGATATTCTTGACGTAAATCGTGATATCGGATAATCGATTTTGTAAAACCAAAATGTATAGGATCAAGTATAGGATCTGCATAAAAAGGTCGTTTACTTTTTAAAAATGAGTCAATTACTGTATATAAAGATTTCATATCTGTGTGATTCTCAGGAATTAATACTGGCGTTGAACTTACTTCATCAGCTATCCATAAGGTGCTTTCTTTTAAACTCAACAAAAAGTCTGCGCCTGCTTTACCGCCACGTAATAATTCATCCTCATTAAGCGAATCAACACTTACTTTAAATCCAGCTTGCTTCAATTCTTTAACTGCATCTTCTAAATGTGGAAATGGTGTGTCAGGTAAACAACCAATATCAATAATATCAGCGCCATCAAGTTGATATTTCTTAGCACGACTTAGAATCTCATTAATACTTATTATTGGCGCATCAACAATTTCAGCAAATATTTCTACATCATGCTTACTTAAATCCACCGGCTTGCAATCCCTTCCAAAAAAAACAGGTAAATCTTTCATATCAATCGTTCCGCGAATACACGAAACACCAATTTCGTCAGAAAGTTTGGATAAATCACCGCGACAAAGTCCTGGCACAATAACTCGATCCACGTTTTCTAAATCCGTAATACGACGAGCAATCATTTGAGCCGTCATTAGTGCTGCCACGCTGACACCTATATTTCGGATTTCATAGGTAAATTCGACTGGCTCCATTTCCTTGAGGATTCTAGCAAGGCGTTTTTGTGCTAGTTTTCCAGTTAAAAAGAGAATATTTTCATTTTTCATTTCATTCATTGCGTATCGATTATAAGCGGGATGTTTATTTAGCGAAGCGTTATTTTTAAGTTAAAAATTGGTTCATATAAACCATTTTTTATTTTTGTGCGGAGTAAAATCGAAATTTTAAAAGTATTATTTTACTATAATAAACATGAAATATATGATTTATATCATTGTTTTAATTAATCTTTTATAATTTAATTCTATTTTCTTCTTCTTTGGCACGATTATCGCACAACAAAGATATGAGTTATGTAATTTTACAAATTTTAACATAGGGTGCATATGTAATATGCGTATACATTTGTTGGGTACAGGTGCTGGCGGTGGATTTCCACAATGGAATTGTAATTGTGATAACTGCAGTCGTCTACGCGCCGGAACAATTAAAAGCACGCCAAGGACGCAGTCATCAATTACAGTAAGCGGTAATAACGAAGATTGGATATTATTCAATGCATCGCCCGATATACGTGCACAAATCGAATCGTTTCCGCCCTTACAACCTGCTAGAAAAATCAGAGATACAGGAATCTCTGCGATTATTTTATGCGACGCACAGATCGACCATACTACAGGTTTAATTATCATGAGAGAGCATGACCAACCATGGGATGTTTACTGTACTTCAGCCGTCCGTGAAGACATGACATCAGGCTACCCTATTTTTAATATGCTTAGTCATTTTCGTGGAATTAACTGGCACGAAGTAAAAACTGATCAATCAACATTTACGATACCTAAAGCTGACAATCTTACTTTTACTGCGGTTCCATTGAGGAGTGAAGCGCCTCCTTATTCTCCACATAGACACGCTACAGTAGCAGGCGATAATGTTGGATTTAAAATCGAAGATTCGAGTACTAAAAAAAATCTTTTTTATGCGCCGGGGTTAGGGGAAATTGAGAAGCATGTACTCGAATACATGAAAAATGCTGATTGTGTCTTAATTGACGGGACAGTATGGACTAACGATGAGATGTCTAGACATGGTATTAGTAATAAATTAGCTAGTGAAATGGGGCATCTTGATCAGTCAAGTAAAGGTGGAATTATGGAAATTCTAAGTAATCTTGAGAAACCAAGAAAAATTTTAATCCATATCAATAATACAAATCCTATATTAGATGAAGATTCGCCTGAAAGAAAAAAATTAAATACTGCGGGAATCGAAGTATCATTTGATGGTATGGAAATAGAAATTTAAATTCGGAGAATTTTAGGAATGACTGAAAAAAAACCCTGGACACGTGAAGAATTTGAAAAAAAATTGCGTGCAAAAGAAAAATATTATCACATTAATCATGACTTTCATCTTTTAATGAATGAAGGTGGTCTAGATAAGGAGGCGGTGCAAGGCTGGGTTGCAAATAGATTCTATTACCAAACAACTATCCCAATAAAAGATGCCGCAATTATGTCAAACTGCCCAGACAGAGATGCAAGACGTCAATGGGTGCAAAGAATTATTGATCACGATGGAACTGAAGGTGAGGATGGCGGTATCGAAGCATGGTTACAACTGGCTGAAGCCGTTGGATTAACGCGCGAAGAAACACTCTCATATGAGCATGTTTTGCCAGGTGTAAAATTTGCTATTGATGCCTATTTAAATTTTGCAAGAAATGCAACATGGGAAGAAGCCGCAAGTTCATCATTAACGGAACTATTCGCACCAAAAATACATCAAAAACGTCTTGATAATTGGCCAGATATTTACCCTTGGATTAATGAAAAAGGTTATCTATATTTCCGAAAACGTTTAACTGAAGCGAGGCGAGATGTTCAACATGGATTAAATATAACCCTAGACTATTATAAAACTCGTGAAGCACAAGAGCATGCTTTAAATGTTTTACAGTTTAAACTCGATATACTTTGGACTATGCTAGATTGCATGTGGATGGCTTATATTGAAAAGAAACCGCCATTTTATAACTGCAAATAACTGTGACAATTGAATTAAAAAAAGAGGATATACTCGAAATTTCGCCAACATTTCGGTTTCAATGGGAAGAGATGCAAAATTGCTATGTTGTACTCTATCCCGAAGGTATGGTGAAATTAAGTCAAAGTGCAGGTGAAATTATGAAGCGAATTGATGGTAATAAATCTATAATTGATATGATCGATGATATATCTACTGCTTTTAATGGAGCTGATGTGGAAAAAGACGTACTTAAATTTTTGGAAGTAGCTTATGGCAACGGTTGGATTAGAACAAAATAATCAGACAAAACCCTTGTGGTTGCTTGCAGAATTGACTTATCGCTGCCCTCTGCAGTGTCCTTACTGCTCGAATCCAGTTGAAATGTCAAAATATAAAAAAGAGCTGACTACTGAGGATTGGTTTAGGGTGATGCAGCAAGCACGTAAAATGGGTGCAACACAACTAGGTTTCTCTGGTGGCGAACCTTTGGTAAGAAAAGACCTTGAAGATTTAATAAAAGAAGCGCGCCGCTTAGGTTTCTATACAAACCTCATAACTTCAGGTGTTGGAATGGATGAAGCACGTATTGTAGCTTTCAAGGAAGCGGGTCTTGACCATATTCAAATTAGCTTTCAAGCAAGTAATGAAGAGCTTAATAATTACATAGGTAAATCAAAATCTTTTCAGCATAAATATGAGATGGCAAGACTCGTAAAAAAATATGAATACCCAATGGTGCTTAATATTGTGCTACACCGTAAAAATGTTGACCAGATAAAAGATATTCTCGATATGACAGTTGACTTAAATGCTGATTATGTAGAGCTTGCTAGCACACAATACTATGGTTGGTCTAGAATAAATATCGAACAGTTGCTGCCTACAAGAGAACAATTAAAAAATGCTGAGTTAGTTGCGCGTGAATATCAAGAAAAAATGAAAGATAAAATGAAAGTTATTTATGTTATTCCTGATTATTTTGAGAATCGCCCTAAAAAATGCATGAACGGTTGGGGTAATATTTTCTTAACAATTGCTCCGGATGGTAGCGCCCTTCCCTGTCATGCTGCAGGACAATTACCCGGTCTTGAATTTCCAAATGTAACGGATCATAATCTTGAATGGATCTGGAATGAGTCTCCTGATTTTAATAAATTTCGCGGCACTTCCTGGATGAAAGAGCCATGCAAATCCTGCGATGAAAAACATAAGGATCTTGGAGGGTGTCGTTGTCAAGCCTATATGTTAACAGGAGATGCGACTAATGCTGATCCAGTCTGTGGAAAATCCGAATTTCACGAAGAATTACATAGTGATGTTGATCGTATTGGAAAATTGGCTGGAGATGAAAAATTCGAAGCTAAACCGCTTGTATTTAGAAATATGAAAAATTCTAAAAATTTTACAGCTAAAAAAACTCCTGAAACTGTTTAAATTATTGGTCTAAGATTGCCCACGCTGTATCTACTGCTTGTCTGTTTGGCATAACATCATGAACACGAAAAATTTCTATGCCTGCTAATACACCTAGTACTGTAGTCGCAACTGTAGCGCCGACTAATTCAAGTGGTAATCCAACATCACATATTTCACCCATAAATCTTTTCCTGCTTGCCCCAAGCAGTACAGAATATCCTGCATTAACAAAAACATTTAAATTGTTCAGCAATATTAAATTATGTTGACTTGTTTTACCAAATCCAATGCCGGGGTCAATAATAATATTATTTTCATCAATGCCTGCTTTTATACATTCTTCTGCACGAACCTGAAGAAAACATAAAACTTCAGAAACAACGTCTTTATATGTTGGGTTATTTTGCATTGTTTCTGGTGCGCCTTGCTTATGCATTATTATATATGGGCATTGTTTGTCTGCGCAAAGCCTTATAATTTCAGGATCATCATTACCGCCTGATACATCATTCACAATTTCTGCGCCTGCATTGAGAGCTGCTTCTGCTACACCAGAAAGTGTCGTGTCGATACTAATTCGAATATTTTTTGGTTTTGTTTCGCTAATTGCTTTTATAATATGAACAACTCTTTCTATTTGTTCGCTACTGCTAATCCTCTTTGAGCCAGGTCTTGTTGATTCACCACCAATATCTATAATATCAGCTCCTTCATTAATCATTTTTTTTCCTTGTGATATTGCAGAATCCAAATTATCAAATTTACCGCCATCTGAAAAACTATCAGGTGTCACATTCAAGATCCCCATAACCTGTGGCTTATTTTTTAGAATGCTGCTCATTATATTAAGTTAAGCATATAATCAGTAGAGTCAATTAAAGCGTCAGTAATTGCGGGTTCCCCTGCTAAATGACCTGCATCAGGAACAAGAATAAGTTTCGAATTTGGTAATACTTTATGTAATAAACGTGATGATTCAGGTACACATGTTATATCATTTTTTCCGTGTATTATTATGATGGGAATATCTTTTATTTTTTTTATATTACTGATGATCTGATTTTCATGTACAAAATATTTATTTTTTGCATAATGAATTTCAATTTTTACGTCATTTATGAGCTTTTCTTCATCTTCATCTTCATCTAAATTATATTCTCCTTCTAAGCAATGAGTAACAACTCTACCAGCCCAAAGCGACCATGCTTTAGCCGCTTTTATTTGTATTTTTCTATTGTCAGAAAAAATATGGCTATACATTGAATCTAGTAGATTGTTTTTCTCTTTTTCACTAAAAATTGATAAAAATTCCTGCCAATAATCAGGATAAATCTTATTTGCTCCGTTTTTTATAAACCATGACATGTCCTCTTCCCTTGCTAGAAATGTGCCTCTTAGAATTATCCCTGAAACTCGTTTTGGATAATGTTCGGCATAAAGTAGCGCTAATGTCGCGCCCCATGAACCCCCAAACAAAATCCATTTTTCTATATTTAATTGATTTCTAATTCCTTCAATATCACTAAGAATATCATCAGTTGTATTATTATTATGGCATCCATTAGGCTTTGAACGGTTGCAACCTCGTTGATCAAATAAAATTATTCTATATTTTTCAGGATTAAAATAACGTCTATGATTTTCATTACAACCAGAGCCTGGGCCTCCATGTAAAAATAGAATGGGGGCGCCTGCGTTATTTCCAGCTTGCTCAACATATACACAATGATTTGAATTTGTTTTCAGTATAAAGCTATTAAATTCATTAATTTCTGGATATAGCTCTTTAAACATAAAAATTATACCTATTTTAGATCAGATAAACCTTCTGTTAATTCCGGGAAGTATTCTTCATAATTTCGCCATCGTTCTTTTGATGTGTTATATATTGGTTGTCTAGCTTGCCACTGGCTAGATGTATAAATAACACGTTCGCTCTTATTATGATCTAGACAATTTTCATTCCAATCTAAACCGCAATATTCAATAATTAATTTTGATGTAGATACTGTATTATCAATAATATCATTATAATTAATGCTAAGAATTTTATCTCCATATAGATTCTTCCAGTATTCCATCAATTCATAGTATTTACGATACCAAAAAATAAGATTAGTTAAATCGAAAGAATATTTATGTTCAGAATTAAAATTCTGAAAATAAATTGACAAGCATGTATCGACCGGATGTCTTTTAAGATGGATTATTCTAGATTTTGGAAACATACTCAATATGTAGCCTAAATAAATAAAATTTGCTGGCATTTTATCGGTGATACGAGTAATGCTTTGATCAATGAGTAATTTATTTATTTTATCCAGATAAATTTCTGCATCGCGTTTTATATTAGTTAGTCTTAAAACTTTGTTTGGATATTGTTGGCGCTTATTCTCTTCAATATATTTTTCATAGGCAACGTGTTTAATATAATCAAGCTCACCTGCTCCAAATACTTTTGGATGGCTTGAAATAATTTGTTCTATTAAAGTAGTACCGCTTCTCGGAGCACCTAAAATAAATATTGGTAATTCTGACTGACTTCCATAAGATATAACGCCTTCTTTGTATTTTTTATCGAATACATTTTTAATTGCATCAACTTTATTTGCATATTCTGCCTTATCAAAATTCATTCTTTTATTTCTAATTCTATTAGCTTCTTTATAATAAAATGCAGCTTTTTTAAAATTTTTTAAATCATTATGAACTTTCCCTAATGAATAAAAAGCTAAACTATTAGACTTTTTTTCTAGGTTATTTTCTAACTGATCAAAGATTTCTTTATTATTATCTGAAAATTTTCGACATTGTGATAATCCATAATATGCTGTGTAATTTAATTTATCGCGCTCTATAATAGATCTATATGTTATCTCTGCGTTTTCGAATTTTCCAGTTAGCCTATAAATCATCGCTTTTCCGGAAAGAGCTGCTATATTGTCTTTCTCAGCCTTCAGAATTCCATCATAAATTTTATCAGCTTCCTTAATTTCATTAATATGTGTTAGGCAATTAGCATATTCAATTGCTAAATCACGATAATCTAATTCATTTATATTAATTTTTTTATATAATTCATATGCTTTTTCAAGACTATTTGTTTCGATATATAAGGAAGCCAAAGCGCGATATGTTTCAATTGATGATGGATTATCATTTATTGCTTTCTTGAAATATGTAATTGCCTTATCTGTATAGTCTGCACTTTGCAATCTTGATAATGCTAAGCCAAGAATATGAAAATGATTACTTGAAGACGGCTTGAGACTGGTGAGCTTATCTATTGTTATTTCTAATTCATCATCCTTGTTTAGTTCTTCCTGTACGCAAGCAAGATTAAATAATGCCTTGATATTACTATTGTCTAATTTTATGGTATTTAAATATGCGTCCTCTGCCAATTGTGTATCGCCAATTTCGCTGTAGATACATCCGAGATTAAACCATGCGCCTGCATAATTTTTATCTAGTATTATAGCTTTTTTTAATAACTCAATTGTTTTCTTATAGTCTTTTTGATGATGTGTAAGTAGCGCGTAATTCGATAAATATGTAGGATTTTTATTTAATTTAATTGATTTTTCAAATAATTGTTTAGCTTTATCGACACTGCCCTGTTGGAAATGAATTAGTCCTAAAAAATGTAGCGAGTCAGGATGATCTGGAATAGATTCCAGCAATTCTAAATAAAGTTTTTTTGCTTCATTCAAGTGTCCGTGTTGCTGTAAATATTGTGCTTCCTGATATTTTTTTGCAAGAACATCTTGATTTTTAACTTTACGTTTAATTTAAACACCTTTTTTAAATAGCTTAATTAAATCTCGTTCAATATTTCTGTTCTTTTTTTATCAATCTTGTCTTCTTCTATTTTATGTCCAACCTG
>CAZJED010000008.1:0-36000 GCA_964544965.1 uncultured Enterobacteriaceae bacterium | reverse complement strand
TAAGACCAAAAAGAAGGTTGCCAAGAAAAAGGCTAAGACAAAAAAGGAACCAATTGTTAAAGAGAAAATTGTTTCAAGAAAAATATTTAAAAAAAGCCGTTCTGTAATTGATAAACCTGAGTTTAAACCATACCAGAGAAAAAATTCTGAAGCCTACATGAGTAAGAAACAGATAAAGCATTTTCGTGATATTTTGACAATTTGGAAAAATGAATTACAAGAAGAAGTTGAAAGAACGATTTCTCATATGCAAGAAGATGCGAGTAATTTTCCTGACCCATCTGATCGCGCAACCCAAGAAGAAGAATTTGGACTTGAACTAAGAACACGTGATCGTGAAAGAAAACTACTAAAAAAGATTATTGAAGCAATTCAACGCATAGATAACGGAACATATGGGTATTGTGAAGAAACAGGTGATGAAATCGGAATTAAACGTCTTGAAGCAAGACCTGTTGCTACACTTTGTCTTGAGGCACAAGAACGACACGAATTAAAAGAAAGGCAATTTCGCGATACTATTCATTCAGATCGATAAATATTGGCGCAAATTAAAAATTATCGAGGCCGCTTTGCTCCAACCCCAAGCGGCCCTCTTCATTTTGGCTCTATAGTAACCGCGCTTGGAAGTTATCTTGACGCAAAAAGCAATAAAGGAAAATGGTTTGTTAGAATTGACGATATTGATCAGTCAAGAAAAAAATTTAATGCCGATAAAATAATATTAAACCAGCTTAAACAATTAGGTTTAATTTGGGATGAACCAGTAGTTTATCAAACACAACAAATTAATTTATACGAAATTGCATTAAAGAATCTAAAGAATTTAAAATGTGTATTTCCATGTGATTGCCCGAGAAATAAAATAAAGAATTTAGTTTATCCGGGTACCTGTCGTAATAAAATTGCCATATTAAATTCAAATCATTCAATCAGAATAAGAATAGATAATAGTAAAATCTCTGTGGCTGATAGACTACAAGGGTTTTATACTCAATCTATAGAATCTGAAATTGGTGACTTTATTATCAAAAGAGCTGATGGCCACTTTGCTTATCATCTAGCAACTGTGATAGACGATAATGATCAGAACATAACAAATATTGTAAGAGGATTTGATTTATTAGAATCAACTCCAAGACAGATTTTTTTGCAAAAAAAACTAGGTTATAAGCTACCTGCATATCTTCATCTTCCAATTGTAATAGACTCAACAGGAAAAAAAATAAGTAAGGCCGATGGAAATACTGCCTCTTTATTATCTAATCCTGCGATGATCTTAGTAAATGCGCTTCGATTTTTAGGTCATTACCCTCCTGATGAAATGGAAAATGCAAATATTAAGGCAATTCTAGATTGGAGTATTGAAAACTGGAATATAGAATTATTACCAAAGAAGGGTAAAATCAACCATTCGATATAATCAAACGCTGTTTTGAATGAGATGATACCCAGAACACTACTAGGAATGTCTTTTCTTGGAAAACTTAATATGAAAAGAGAGGGAAAATATTTAGTATTAGATAAATAATATCGATTAAACAGAATGCTTTAATCGATTACTGTCCCACAGCACTTCTTTTGTATCACTCATCTTATTTAATGCTCTTGCTAAAACGAAAAGTAAATCAGATAGGCGATTTATATAACGTAGGGTCTCAATATTGAACGATTCATTTCTTGCTAATAAAACAAGAGTTCGTTCTGAACGCCGACAAATAGTTCTCGCCACATGACATATTGAAGCGGCTATTGAACCTCCCGGTAAGACAAATTCTTTTAATATCGGCAAATCCGAATTATACCTGTCTATCAGACTTTCTAATTTTTCCACTGATTCTGGTGAAATTACAGCATTTCCAGGAATTGCTAATTCAGCACCAATATCGAATAATCGATGTTGAATGTTTAATAAATAACTGGATACATCACTTGAAACATTATTAGCTCTCAAAAGCCCTAATATGATATTTAATTCATCAATATCTCCCATCGCTTGAATACGAATATCTGATTTATCAATTCGTTTACGATTTGCAAGCTCAGTTGTTCCGTCATCACCTGTACGTGTATAAATTTTTGTAAGTCGATTAGACATAACAGATTAATAAAGATTAGCTATTTTTTTAAAGTCACAGCGGTATTTCTGTCAGCAATTGAATTAAATAAATAGTAACTTGAAAATAGAATAGCGGTATAAAATAATTCGCCAATTAGCGTGTTTCCATAAAAAGGAATTGCCATAACATAGCATTCTATTAAGCCGGCAAGATTAAGTTGATATATTGTGCCTGATAGCCAAACACCAAAATTAGTGAACATAAAAAATTGTGTTGCTGAAAGAAACGCGGCACTAGCTATTTTTAAATTTGTTCTTTTAACTCTAAGAAAATATTGTCCTATAATCGCTGATATCAAAAATGATACATACACAGTCGTCATTGAAACTACATTATAAAAGCCAAGAAAAAAATCGCTAATAAATAGTGCAGCAAGGGGTATTAACCAAAAACGTTTAAGACTTAAATAACAGCCAGCAAATAAACCAACTGCGCCTATAGGTGAAAAATTTGGTGGATGAGGAACCAATCTTAGGGCTAGAGCAAATAAGACTAAGCTTATAATAATGATAGTATTTTTGTCTATTTTTATGCTTGTATTAGTCATGCTTCTAAACTCCGAGTAAATACGCGTATTTAGTCAAACTTATATCGTATTGTAAATGAAAAGTTTCTCTCTGGCATGGGTGATGCGTTAAATCGCGTATGTGCAGCATCAAAAAGCAGACTATTTGCAGTTCCAGTCTCGAAATATTCTTTATTTAACAAATTTTTAACTAAAATATTCATATCGAAATTACCTCGCTCATAGCCCAATTTCATATCAATGGTCGAGTGCGAAGGAATCTTGGCAAAAAATGTATTATCCTGATCATTATCAAAAAATTTATCTCCAATATAATTCCATGTTGCCGATAAATTCATACTCTTAAACAAATTAAAATTAAAAACAAAATTTGCTGTATGTTTCGCAACGAGCGGAATATCGTTCCCTTTATTAGCGCCTTCGTCAAAAACTGCTTTTGTATATGCATAATTAAAATTAGTTATAATCTCATCAGTGGGTTTAAGTAAAATACTATACTCTAATCCCTCTCTTTTAATTGGTTCAAAATTTCTATTTGCAGAACGTGCTGGATCAAAATCAATTTGATTTGTCATTTCCATTAAATACAAACTTAATGAGGCATTAATCAATTCATTAGAGTATGCAATCCCGCCATCAAGATATCTGCCGCGCTGTGGTTTTATATTAGAAAAACTAGGCGCAAATGTTGCGTCTAATTGATTAAAATCGTCATTGTTTGCAAAACGCATACTTTGACCTGTTGTGATATAGGTAGAAACATTTCGATTAACCCGATGTTTAACCCCAAAATTAGCCATATATCCTCTATCCGATTTATTAAGTGAAGGCCTTTGGCTACTCGCAAAGCCTGCAGTTCTAGCAGTTGAATCAAACTGATCAAATGCATCAACACTGCTATGTTGTATACGAGCTCCTGCTTGAAATGAAGTGTTCGGTGTAAATTTAAAAAAGTCGTTTAAATAAAATGAATAGTTTTCCTGTTCAATATCAAGTCTATGTTGTGGTTGAGCTATCGTATGATTTGCATCAGCTGCGGTGATATTTTCGATATCTAGATCAAACTGATAATGGTAAATATCAAAGCCTATATCAATATTATGTTCTGCATAAAATAAATCAAATTTCGATTTTAACTTGGGGCTAAAATATAAATTTGCATGTTTTGTATTTCGAAATTCTTGGCTATTCTCTACAAAAATATCACTTTCTTTAGTTTTGTATCCACCATCTATTAGTAATTCAATATTATCTCCAAAAGAATGCATAAAACCTAATGTTAAGAATGCTCCCTCCTCGATAGCAAAATCAAACGGATCATCTGTTCCTTTTCTATCAGTAGAAAATTCATCTACACCTGTAACAAAATTAACAGCTCTATCACCGGGAAGCCTTAAATTTTGTTCAGATATTCCAAATTTTAAAAATATTTCCATATTGCTGACAAAATAACTAAAATTTGTAGATAAAGATTGCTGCTCTAATTTATTGTTAACTCGATAGCCATCCGAATGAATAAAATTACCAAAGAGATTGAGTGAAATTTTTTCATCACTATATTCAGCTACCGCATCTGTCTGTATTGAATCGTATGACCCCACTGTTTGTTCAATTAAATATTTTTTCATTTTATAAGATGGTGTTTTTGTAATAATGTTAATAGCCCCGCCTACTGCGCCATCACCATAAAGTACACCACCTGAACTTTTCATAATCTCTATTCTCTCAATGCTCTCCATTGGTATAGCGCTAAAATTAATTGTCGATTGATCATTGTTGTTAAGACGTTTACCGTCCAATAAAATCAATGTATTTTGAGTAGCTCTTGCTCCAAATCCTCGTATATCAATATCGCTTCTAACAGCATGATTACCAAATTGACTACGTTTCTGAATACCTGATTGCAGTGAAAGTAATTCGGGGAGTGTTTCTGCTGGACTTAATTTAATTTCTTCGCTGGTTATTATTGAAATATTTAAAGGTAGATCTTTAAGATTTTTTTGATCGAGCCTTGTGTCACTAACAATCAAACGATCAAATTCTTTGACGCTATCAGCAAAAATATTTATTGAATAAAAACTAATAATAACTAAAAATATTTTTGGAATAATATTGTTTGAACTCACTTCCATTCGTCCGCCTAACAGTCCAATAACCATTTTATAAATGCGGGTAAGTGCGATGGGATCAATACAGAAATAACTACATCGAGTTATTTAAGATCTCATGCCGCCGCCCGCAGCGTGATATTTTTTTTGAAATTAAAGGCCGGTCTCCGGACTCATGAGCGTATTTACATACTAAATACTCGCCTTCCCATGTCTCATCAAAAAAAATTCAACACAGTGACATCCTGAGTATTCTTGACTCATCTACCGTTGCGGGGGCAGCGTCAGGATTTGACTGACTTCCCGTTTAATACAACTTCATTACTTAAAACAGTTGTAACCTAATACTTTCAATTATGAATAATAGTGTTTATCCTATAATCTTTCAAATAACAGATTTTTCCTAAAACTAGTCATAAAATATAATAATAAATATCAAGTAAATTAAAGAACTAGAATCTTCAATATTTTTTTAGAGAGGGCTTTTAATCATGCTGGACATCTTGTCAAAGAAACATATCGTAGCCAAAGAAGGTTTTAACCGTTGGCTAATTGCCCCTGCTGCATTAGGTATTCATCTTTGTATAGGTTCTGTTTATGCCTGGAGTCTTTTTAATCCTGCATTAATCAAACGTGTTGGTGTCGTTACCAGTGCCGCTGATGATTGGACATTAAAAAGTGTTGTATGGATTTTCACTGTTGCAATTGTCTTTCTTGGTCTATCTGCTGCCATTGGCGGAAAATGGCTTGAAAAAGTCGGGCCTCGTATGGTTGGAACTGTATCTGCTATATGTTGGGGTGGTGGTTTTTTTGTTGGCGGAATAGGAATACTAAGCGGACAGCTTTGGTTGCTATACCTAGGTTACGGGGTAATTGGTGGCTGCGGACTGGGTCTTGGTTATGTTTCTCCTGTTGGAACTTTAATCAGATGGTTTCCCGACAGACGTGGAATGGCTACAGGAATAGCAATAATGGGTTTTGGCGGTGGCGCAATGATTGCAAAATTTATGATCGAACCATTTATAAAATTATTTTATGAAGCCCCCAAATATTTAGGTGCTGTAACTGATATTGAATTAATTACAGAAGGCGGCAGACGTCTTGCAGGGCATGTTGGTGAATTACGAGAAGTTGTGATTGTTGGTGCAAATGATCTAGCCGGAATGTATGCACCAGGGCCAGAGGGTGTCTATCTAGTCGGCACTGGGAATGTAGGAGTTGCGCAGGCTTTCTTTGCTCTCGGAGCCATCTATTTTGTGATTATGATGTGTGCTGCATTTGGTTATCGAATTCCGCGAGAAGGCTGGAAACCTGAAGGATGGGAGCCGCCGACTGAAGATAAACAAAAAAGCATGATCACTCAGCACCATGTTCATATCGATGAGGCATTAAAAACACCTCAGTTTTATCAATTGTGGGTTGTCTTGTGTTTTAACGTTACTGCTGGAATTGGTGTCCTTGGTGTCGCAAAAACTATGATGAGTGAGATTTTCGGTACCACACTACCGGATATTGCAGATGCCGCATTCGCTTCAACTTATGTTTTAATGATAAGCCTTTTTAATATGATTGGTCGTATCTCCTGGGCAAGCGCCTCTGACTATTTAGGGCGTAAAACTACCTATTGGATTTTCTTTTCACTTGGCATCATCCTGTATTGCTCAATTCCATACACCGCCCAACAAGTAAGTATTAATCCTAGTGTTGTGTGGTTGGTATATTTCTATGCAGCGACTATGCTTATATTTACTATGTACGGCGGTGGTTTTGCAACAATACCAGCATATCTTGCAGATATCTTTGGTACAAAATTTGTTGGCGGAATACACGGACGTTTGCTAACTGCATGGGCAAGCGCCGGTGTTTTTGGGCCGCTCGCAATAACATCACTAAGAGAAATTTCTGTTAATAATGCGATAAATGATTTAATTGTAAAAATTGACCCGGCCACATTTAAAACTAAATTTGGAGCAGGAGTTGACCAACTTGAACAATTAGTGGGCGCAAAAACAGTTACAATAAACAAGTTGATGGAAATTGCTCCAAGCGGAACTGTTGATCCGACCTCAAGTTTATACAATACGACAATGTATTTAATGGCGACAGTTTTATTTGTTGCGCTTATCATGAATGCAACAATGCGTCCGGTTAACGCAAAACATCATATGAAAGAATAATTCTTTTAAGGGGAGATACGTGTCTATTTCATTTAGTAATTCAACAGAGGTTTTTATTTTTATTATTCTATGTTCTGTTTATGTGTGCAGCACACTTTGGATATATGGTGATGCTGCGACAAGAGATATGGGTATAAAAGGATTAATTTTACCTCTTATTTTTGTGATAGCAGCAGCACTTGCATTAACTAAAGGATTAATAGCAGTGTTAATTGTCTGGCCTATTGGTTATATTGCTTGGTTTAGATTGAGACCAAAAAGTTCTCACGTAATTACAGAGTAAAATTATAAATATAAATAAATAACCCCTTTAAAATTGCACTTCTCGCTCAAGATGCTGTCGTAGTGTAGATGACAGTATACATTTGAATAATTCAACTCTTAACAGTTGGTGATTTAAACTGATATCCTATCCAAATCCAACTAATAGCAAATAAAAATCAACTGACTATAAATCATGGGCAATAATACAGAGCAACTAAAACAACTCATGTCAGAAAGAATTCTGATTTTAGATGGGGCGATGGGAACGATGATTCAGTCCTATAAATTGGAAGAAAATGACTATAAAGGGGAGAGATTTGCAAAACATCCATGTGATTTAAAAGGTAATAACGACCTACTCTCACTCACACAACCAAATATTATTAAAGCAATACATCACGCTTATTTTGAGGCTGGCGCTGATATTGTTGAAACAAATACATTTAATTCAACTGCAATTGCTATGGCTGACTACCAAATGGAAGATTTGGTTTATGAATTAAATAAAGAAGGTGCTGCACTTGCGCGAACAGTTGCTGACGAATTTGAAAAGAATACATCGAAACCACGGTTTGTTGCGGGTGTGCTTGGCCCTACAAACCGAACCTGTTCTATTTCTCCTGATGTTAATAATCCAGGTTATAGAAACATATCTTTTGAAGAACTTGTTGATACTTACAACGAAGCAATAAGGGGGTTAGTTGACGGTAAAGCCGATATCATTTTGGTCGAGACTATTTTTGATACTCTAAATGCTAAAGCAGCATTATTTGCAATTGATGATTTCTTTGAAAAAAATCATATTAATCTCCCCGTTATGATTTCAGGCACTATCACAGATGCCTCGGGTCGAACCTTAACAGGACAAACAACAGAAGCATTCTGGAATTCTGTTAAGCATGCTAAACCTCTCTCAATAGGACTTAATTGTGCTTTAGGTCCCAGTGACTTACGACAATATATTGAAGAACTTTCTAGTTTTTCAGACTGCTTTATAAGCGCACACCCTAACGCAGGACTACCAAATGAATTTGGTGGTTATGATCTGGATGCCGAGTCGATGGCGGTACACATTAAAGAATGGGCAGATTCCGGCTTTTTAAACATTGTTGGTGGCTGTTGTGGCACTACTCCCCAACATATAAGTAAAATTTCTCAGGTAATTAAATCAATTAAACCGAGAGAAAAACCAGTTATTCCTGTAACTCAACGTCTCAGTGGGCTTGAAGCATACAACATCAATAATAACGTAAATTTCGTCAATATCGGTGAGCGTACAAATGTTGCTGGCTCACCTAAATTCTTGAAATTAATTAAAGAAGAACAAAATTTAGAGGCAGCACTTGATATTGCGCGACAACAAGTTGAAAACGGTGCTCAAATTATTGACGTCTGTATGGATGAGGGAATGTTAGATTCAGAACAGCTAATGGCAGATTTCTTGAAATTAATTAGCTCAGAACCTGATATATGCCGTGTGCCAATTATGATCGATTCATCGAAATGGACTGTTATTGAGGCTGGATTACGTTGTTTGCAAGGAAAAGGAATTGTAAATTCAATTAGCCTTAAAGAAGGAGAAGAAAAATTTATTGAGCACGCAAAACTTATAAAACGTTATGGTGCTGCAACTGTTGTAATGGCATTTGATGAAAAAGGTCAGGCAGATACAACCGAAAGGCGTTTTAACGTTTGTAAACGCTCATATGAGATATTAGTTAATAAAGTTAATTTTCCTCCTGAAGATATAATTTTTGATCCAAATATTCTAACAATTGCTACGGGCATGAAAGAGCATAACAATTATGCTGTTTCATTTTTTGAAGCAACTAAATTAATTAAAAAGCATTTACCCTTTGCGTTGGTTAGCGGTGGACTAAGTAATGTATCTTTTTCATTTCGAGGAAATAATGTGGTGCGTGAAGCCATGCATACAGTATTTTTATTTCATGCAATTAAATCTGGATTAGATATGGGGATTGTGAATGCCGGTCAACTAGGTATATATGATGAAATTCCTAAAAAATTACTCGAGTATATTGAAGATGTTTTATTAAATCATCGTGAAGATGCGACCGAACGATTAGTCGAATTCGCTGGCTCAGTTGAAAAAGGAAAAGCAAAAGAAAAAAAGGTTGATAACAAATGGCGTGATTATTCGGTTAACAAGAGATTGTCGTATGCATTAGTTAAAGGTATTGCAGATTTTATAGAAGAAGACACAGAAGAAGCCCGTAAACAATTTACGAAGCCAATTGAAGTTATTGAAGGTCCGTTAATGGATGGAATGAATGTTGTTGGTGATTTATTCGGCGCAGGCAAAATGTTTCTACCGCAAGTAGTAAAAAGTGCGCGTGTCATGAAAAAAGCAGTTGGTTATCTTATCCCCTTCATTGAAGTTGAAAAAGAAGGAAATGAAATTAAAAGTAATGGAAAAATTATATTAGCAACAGTAAAAGGTGATGTTCATGATATAGGTAAAAATATAGTAGGGGTTGTTTTGCAATGTAATAATTATGAGATTATTGATCTTGGTGTAATGGTACCTGCACAAAAAATCCTAGATACAGCCCGCGAACAAAACGCAGATATCATTGGATTAAGTGGCTTAATAACGCCTTCACTTGATGAAATGGTGCATATCGCAAAAGAAATGAAACGTCAGGAATTTCAAATTCCATTAATGATAGGTGGCGCTACTACCTCAAAAACACACACTGCCGTTAAGATTGATCCTGACTACGATTACCTTGTTGTTCATGTAAAAGATGCATCACGTGCTGTTGGTGTGTCTACGAAATTATTGAACATTGAAATGAAAAAAACATACTCGAAGGAAATAGAATCTGAATATGAACTGCTACGAAAAAGACATGAAGGAAAGCAAGCTAAAATAAATTGGCTAACGCTTGAAAATGCTCGTAAAAATCAAAAACAAATCGACTGGGCTAATTATTTTCCGATTAAACCAAATAAACTTGGTATTGATATTCTTGATGATTACCCACTTGCTGAATTAGTGAAATATTTTGACTGGACACCATTTTTTATCGCATGGGAACTTGCCGGAAAATTTCCAAGAATATTGGAGGATAAAGTAGTTGGTGAAGAAGCAGCCCGTCTTTATAAAGATGCTGAAATTATGTTATCAAGAATAATTAATGAGAAATGGTTAACTGCAAATGGTGTATATGGTTTATTTCCAGCAAATTCTGTTAATTATGATGATATTCAGATTTATACAAATGAAAAAAGAAATACCGTCTCAGGCACAATAAATACTTTAAGGCAGCAAATCCAAAAACCACCAGGCCAACATAATTTTGCATTAGCTGATTTTATTGCGCCAAAAGAAAGTAAAAAAGATGATTACATAGGAGCTTTTGCAGTATCTGTAGGATTTGGTATAGAAAAAAGAATAAAGCAATTTGAAAATGAGCATGATGACTATAATGCAATAATGTTAAAAGCATTAGCAGATCGTTTTGCTGAAGCATTTGCAGAATGCTTACATAAAAAAATTCGAAAAGAATATTGGGGCTATGCTTCTAATGAGAAGTTAAAAAATGAAGAATTAATCAATGAATCCTATAAGGGGATAAGGCCAGCACCAGGATATCCAGCATGCCCTGATCACACTGAGAAGGGACTTCTTTGGAATATATTAAACGTTAAGGAGAATACAAAGATTTCTCTCACAGAATCATTTGCAATGTACCCTACTGCTTCTGTATCTGGTTGGTATTTTTCACATCCGGATTCTAGGTATTTTGGATTAGGAAAAATTAATCGCGATCAGGTTCAAAGTTATGCCAAAAGAAAAGACCAAGATTTAAAAATAATAGAAAAATGGCTTGCACCAAATCTTGGATACACTCCATAGAATATTTAATTAATTAAATATAAAAAAAGACACGTCCTTGTGTAAGATAGGCTTAAATTAAAAAAACTCTCTGCTAGTTCTAGGAGAAGTCACCCATAAATCATCAATAGGCGCCATTTGCTCTTTAGGCTTTAAACATAAACCCATCGCTAAACTATAAGCTAAAGAAGGATTGTCTAATTGGTTTTTCCAAACTAATTGTATTGCCTTAAATGCGCGATGTTTCATACTGTCAGCCACAGGCGCATTCTCAATTAAATCTAGAATATCCTTCAAAATAACACCTCTGCGAAAGGTATCAGCTGCCTGATATGCATCTTCAGCAAACAATTCACAAGAATGTGCTGGATAGGTTCTAGTAGTATAATCGTTGCCCATCACTACAACTGCTTGAGCAAGCATTACAAATAATAATATTGAATTAACAATTAAACTTCTCATTTTAATCTCTCACGTTTTCTATATGAGCCTCCAAGTTTTGTTTAAGTAAAAAAAAAGGCCGTTGGTGTTACCACCTGCGGCCTTTTTGGATTCGTAATATTTGTTTCTAAACTTTAAATTATGAATAATCCTTTGACGCACAGGCGCTCATAGCAGCCGCATAGATCGGTGCGGTGCCAAATAAATACCTGTTTTGTCATATAATTTAATTTCATGGGAGCGCGATATTCCTTGTATTTCTCATTAATGTCAAGTTATTTACCGCAAAACGCTATAAATATCAGCTTTCATGCTACTGATTAGTCAATTGATCCAGATCAAAGTTCAAGATATTTAAGTCATTTACTATAACACCTGTAATACGAGGCTAGAATCACATCTCCTCTAACTCAAATATTACTAATCTACATAACAAAATCTCCTGTGGAGAGAGTGTTAAAGAAGTAGTCATTCTGGGCATTGTGAAATTTCAATGCCCTTTTTTTATTGGCTATTGGCTATGTTCACGTACTTTGTCCAATATTCTCTAGCTAATACGCGTGCCTTATCTATTTTTATCTTGTTTAACTGATTTTCTATTTGATCACGGGGTTTTTCGGCGGGCTTAAATCCACGAGCTGCAACAATTCCGAACCAGGCGTAGGCTTCAATGTAATCCTCATCAACACCCCCTATTCCCTGATAATACATTTCAGCAAGTCGATATTGAGCCATTATATGTCCCTTTTCAGCAAGACTCTGGAACCACTCAATAGCCAATATATTATTTTCAGGAACTCCTAAACCTTCGTGATACATGCTGATCAGATTTATTTGAGATGCTAAAAAGCCTTGATCGGAGGCCTTCCTATACCATGTTATTGCCTGAAAATAATTTTTTTCAACGCCTCTCCCATTTTGATACATAACGCCAAGGTCATGTTGTGCTTTTGCCCAGCCTTTTTCAGCTGCTTTTCGATACCATTTAACAGCTTCAACATAATCCTGATTTACGCCTATCCCATCATGAAACATATAACCAATACTGGCCTCAGCCTCTTCATTTCCTTGAACAGCAGCTCGACGCGACCATTTCATTGCCATCCAGTAATCCCTTTCAACGCCTGCGCCTTGTATGTATAACTGAGCTAATCTAACTTGCGCATTTGGATAACCTTTTTTTGCAGACTTCATATACCATTTAGATGCATGTTGAAAATTTTGCTCTATATATTGCCCTTTTTCATACATTACACCAAGAAAATACTGGGCCTTGATATCGCCATCATTAGCTAAAAAACTAAATTCTTTAAATGCTCTCTCATAGTCTCCCGCTTCATATGAAGCATTTGCAAGTTCGTAATTTGATTGCCCGCAAGCAGAAATAAAAATTGCTACACTAAATGTAAGAAGAAGAAATTTCATAATTTTATAAGCTTTCACGGATTCTGTAGAATATCGACTATAATAAATTAATAACATAAATATCCAATAAACATATGCCTATATATTCAATCAATAACCTTGAATCTATTCGTCAAAATAACATTTTATTTCAAGGGCTAAATATTACTATTAAAGATGGTGGATTGCTGCAGATTAATGGTGCAAATGGCAGTGGTAAAAGTAGTTTATTACAAATTTGCACGGGTTTAATTGAGCCAACATCCGGCGAAATACTATGGGGTGATAAAAATATCAAAAATTATCGTTATGAATTCCAAAGTAATATTTTATATCTTGGACATACAAACGGTATAAAATCTACTTTAACAATTGAAGAAAATATGAAAATTATGAATGCATTAGCTGGAAAAAAGTCAGTAATTGACTACTCAATAATTCTAGAAGAAATTGGCATGCCAAATATGAATGAAATTTTTGCCCATAATATATCAGCCGGTCAACAAAGGCGTATAGGACTTACGCGATTATTTATGTCTAAATCAAAATTATGGTTCCTAGATGAACCATTTAATGCGTTAGATAAACAAGGTAAAAAGATCGTCGAAAAAATAATTGTTAAGCATTGTAATAATGGTGGGATAGTTTTTTTTACTACGCATCAAAAAATAGAAATTGATAACTACCCACTACAAAATATTAATTTAGGAAATAACAATGCTTGAATACATTAACATTTTTTATATTATTCTTAAACGTGACTTCATGCTTACTTTCAGAGAGAAAACGGACTTTTTTAATTCGTTAGTTTTTTTTATTATTATAATTCTATTATTTCCCTTATCATTTGGATCAAAATCAGAATTATTAAATACAATAATGCCTGGAATAATTTGGATTAGTGCTTTACTTGCAACTTGTTTATCCCTTGAAGCAATTTTTCGTTCTGATTTTGAGGATGGAAGTATTGAGCAATTAGCTTTGTCCCGATATCCGCTTATTTTGCTTGTCTCAGCAAAAATATTAGCTCATTGGATAACATTTGGTATTCCTATAATAGTTATCTCACTAATCATGGGGATGCTCCTCTCATTATCAAACGAAATAATGATAGCGCTTTTTACTACGTTAATTCTTGGCACACCAATTTTGAGTCTTTTAGGATCTGTTATGGTTGCATTAACAATTGGGTTACGTGGCGGTATGTTACTCAGTATCTTGATTTTACCCTTATCAATGCCTGTTCTTATTTTTTCAACAATCGCAATACAAAATGCATCATTAGGACAATCTATTATTGCTGAAACTTATTTTCTAGCAGGTATACTTATGCTTGCAATTACTTTAGCGCCAATAGCAGTTACCTCTGCTTTACGAATAAGATTGAGTTAAAAAATGTACAAATGGATTCATCAATTTGGTTCGCCGAAATATTTCTATGATATTTCTATCCCTTTGTCAAAATGGATAGCAATTGTTTGTGCTATTTGTTTTGTGACTGGTTTGTACGGAGGGTTAGTTTTAGCCCCAGCTGACTATCAGCAAGGTGACAGTTTTAGAATTATATACTTACATGTTCCGGCAGCATGGATGTCTCTTTTTGTCTATTTGATTATTGCATTTTCAGGAGCCATTAGTCTTATCTGGCACATTAAAATTACCGATATAATAGCAAGAGCGAGTGCGCCAATCGGTGCATCGTTTACTTTTCTGGCTCTAGTCACAGGTGCTATATGGGGGAAACCTATGTGGGGAACTTATTGGGTATGGGATGCAAGATTAACATCCGAGTTAATACTTCTATTACTCTATCTTGGTTACATAGCATTACAATCGGCCTTTGATGATAAAAGAATAGCGGCGCGAGCAGGCGCGATTCTTGCTTTAATAGGCGTTATCAATATTCCAATAATTCATTATTCAGTTGAATGGTGGAGCACTCTGCATCAGGGGCCGACAATTTCAAAATTTGATAAACCTTCTATTCATTTAACAATGCTAATTCCATTACTACTAATGGTGGTTGCATTTAAAACATTTTATATCACGACACTTCTGATAAGAGCTAGAAGTGAAATACTAGAATATGAATGTAATTCATCATGGGTCAGAAAATATGTCACTAAATAATTTTTTATCGATGGGTGGTTATGCAATTTATGTTTGGTCTGCATATGGAATTAGCTTTATTGTTTTATTTTTAAATATCATTTTAGCTATTAGAAATGAACATAAGACAATAAATGAGATAAAAAAAAGATTACAAAATAATAAAAAATAATAATGAGTCCAAGAAAAAAACGTATTCTTATAGTTTGCGCGATTCTAGCCGGTATAAGTATTGCAGCAACATTCATTCTTACAGCATTCGAAAAAAATCTAATGTATTTTTACAGCCCTACAGAAGTCATTAACGGCGATGCTCCGAAAATAAGATCATTTCGTATCGGAGGTCTAGTTGTAACTGATAGTGTAATTAGAAATACAGATGATCTTAAAGTTAGTTTTATCCTAACAGATACAATTAATGAAGTTAAAGTTATCTACGAAGGCATACTTCCAGACTTATTCCGAGAAGGACAAGGTATTGTCGCTAATGGAAAATTACAATCTGATAATATTTTTGTCGCTGATCAAGTATTAGCAAAGCATGATGAAAACTACATGCCACCTGAAGTCGTAGAAGCGCTTAAGGCAGCGGGTGCTGAAATACCTCACAAAAAAAATAAATATCCAAAATGATTGCAGAACTAGGAAATATATCTTTAATTACAGCTTTAGCAATGGCAATTATGCAATGTTTTTTCCCAATTCTTGGTGCTGCTAAAAGTAATCAAACATGGATGTCATTGGCACGTCCAACCGCACGTTTACAATTTCTATTCGTGTTAATTGCATTTATGATTCTAGTTTATTCATTCTTGGTAAATGATTTTTCAATCGCTTACGTTGCAAATAACTCAAATACATTATTACCTTGGTTCTACAGGTTCTCGGCTGTTTGGGGCGCTCACGAAGGATCTTTATTATTATGGGTTTTGATTTTAAATATTTGGACAATTGCTGTTACCTTCTTTAGCCGTCATTTACCGGAACATTTTCTATCTCGTGTTATTGGTGTCATGGGATTAGTAAGTATTGGTTTTTTACTTTTCATGCTATTCACATCAAATCCATTTGAACGTCTTTTTCCTGTCCCCGTTGATGGGGCAGATTTAAATCCATTACTACAAGATATTGGATTGATCATCCACCCACCAATTTTGTATATGGGGTACGTTGGGTTTTCCGTTGCTTTTAGCTTTGCAATAGCAGCCTTGCTAGCGGGTAATCTAGATATAACATGGGCGAGATGGTCAAGGCCTTGGACATTGCTTGCCTGGATATTTTTAACGCTCGGCATCGCACTTGGTAGTTGGTGGGCATATTATGAGTTGGGTTGGGGAGGATGGTGGTTTTGGGATCCTGTTGAAAATGCATCATTCATGCCCTGGTTGATCGGAACCGCTCTCATTCATTCCCTTGCTGCAACAGATAAGAGAGGGATTTTTAAAAATTGGACAATTTTACTGGCTATATGTGCTTTCGCACTTAGTTTACTAGGTACATTTCTAGTGCGTTCGGGTGTTTTAACTTCAGTTCATGCATTTGCTACTGATCCGACACGTGGTATTTTTATCCTTGCGCTACTTGTTATTTTTATTGGTAGTTCATTAGTCCTTTATGCAATGCGTGCACCTTCAACTAAAACTACGGGTTCATTCGCAATATTATCTCGCGAAACATTTTTATTATTTAATAGTATTTTGCTTTTAGTCGCAATGCTAACCGTATTACTTGGAACAATTTACCCTCTCATTATGGAGGCGCTTAATCTTGGTAAACTATCAGTAGGTGCGCCCTATTTTAATGCTGTATTTATTCCTGTAATGACTCCTTTAGTAATTTTTCTTGGTTTTGGTGTTCTATCGAAATGGAAACAAAATAATTTTATAAAATTTTTAAGGAAAATGCGTGCATTATTAATTTCAAGTGTATTAATAGGGGTTTGTATTGGGGCGGTATTTTATGCTGAAAATCAATTAAAAAGTATTGCAGGTATTGTTGCTGCGTTATGGATATCCTTTACTAGTCTATATTCCTTGTTTATAAAAATAAAAGACAAAAAAGATAAAATAATAGCATTTAAAGTTATCCCTTATAGTTTTTATGGGATGTTAATTGCGCATATTGGTTTTGCAGTTTCTATAACTGGCATCACAATAACAAGTCAACACAGTGTTGATATTCATCAACGTATGAAAGTAAATGATAAAATAGAATTTGCTGACTACGAATTTCATCTCAAGGATTTAGAAATATTATCCGGACCAAATTACCAAGCAACTGAAGCAGTCGTTGATGTCATAAAAAAGGATCAACTTATCACAACCCTGCGCTCGCAAAAAAGAATATACACAGTTCGAAATATGCCAATGACAGAAGCTGGTATAGACGCAGGGTTTACAAGAGATATCTATATATCTTTAGGGGAGCCATTAGATGATGGAGCATGGAGTATACGCCTTTATCATAAACCGTTTGTGCGTTGGATATGGCTTGGCGCAATTTTAATGGCCATTGGCGGATTATTAGCTATTATTGATAGGCGTTACCGTCTTCATAAGCTAGTAAAAAAAGCATCCTCGAATAATAATGAAGCTATCTTAACAACTAAATAATGCGTTATTTATTCCCATTGGTAATTTTCGCCGGACTTGTTACATTATTTGTTTTTGGTTTGCAGAATGACCCAAGATATGTGCCTTCACCATTAATTAATAAAGCTGCGCCTGAATTTATTCTGCCAACCCTCCATAAACCAGATCAGAACATTAATATAAATGATCTAAAAGGCAAGGTGTCTTTAATTAATGTCTGGGCGTCATGGTGCGCAGCCTGTCGCATTGAGCACCCGTTATTAAATAATTACACAAAAAAACATCAACTGAACCTTTATGGTCTCAATTATAAAGACAAAAGAAGTGATGCATTACAATGGCTTGAGAATTTAGGCAATCCCTATATAGAAAGCGCATATGATGAAATTGGAACCGTTGGAATAGATTATGGTGTTTATGGTGTTCCTGAAACCTTTATTTTAGACAAGAAAGGCACTATACGTTACAAGCATATTGGGCCAATTGACGATAAACAATTTAATCGCATTATCATGCCGCTCATTACTAAATTAAAACAAGAACAACATCCTTGAAAATACTACCTGCAATTTTATTATTTATATACTCACTCTTGAGTAATTTTGCTTACGCTAATGATGAGCCTGTTATATTTGAAAATAAAAATTTAGAGGAACGCTACTACTTTTTAATTGAGGAGATACGTTGTTTAGTTTGTCAAAATCAATCGCTTGCTGATTCTAATGCGCCACTCGCGCAAGATTTGAGAAATGAAATCTTTAAAATGATTCAAGCAAATAAAAGTAATATTGAAATTATGGAATTTTTAGTAGAAAGATACGGTGATTTTGTACTATATCGTCCTCCATTAAAGAAAAACACCTGGCTGTTATGGTTTGGACCTTTTCTATTTTTAGTCATTGGTTTTTTTGTAGCAGTATTTGTTATAAAAAAACAATCGAGAGAATCTCAGGAAAACAAATAATGTTCCCATTCTGGTTAACTTCTTTCGCGTTACTATTAATATCAATTATTGTGATATTAAAAACTTTATTTAGTAAAAATAAATGGGCCATAAAATACGATGAAAATAATAAAGCATTATATGAGCAGAAATTACTAGAAATTGATAGGGATATTGAAAACAATACGTTGGCTAATAAAGATGCGGAGGATATAAAAATAGAATTAAAAAATTCTTTACTAGAATATAAAATTAAAGCAGATTCATTGTCATCGAATTCTTATTATTCAAGTAATAATGTAAAAAAAATATTTTCCCTAATTTTAATACTACTTATTCCTGTGTTTGTTTTTGGAATATACAGCGTAATCGGTAGTCCAGATTCAATTGAAAAATTAGCCCTAACATCTAACATCGCTAACTCACAAAATAATAGTGAGCAACTTGCATCAGTAGATGAAATGCTAGATCGTGTTGAACGACGTCTATTGGATAATCCGGACAACACCGATGACTGGTTAATGCTTGCAAATTCCTATCTGGTGTTGGAACGCTACCCCGAATCGATAAGGGCATTTGAAAATCTTTACCGTTTAGTGGGTGATGAACCTTCCTTGTTGCTTCGCTATGCCGATGCTTTAGCAATGGCAAATTCAGGCGTCTTTGCTGGTAAACCTGCAAAAATGATAAAAAAAGCATTGCTACTTGACCCAGAAAATACAATGGGGCTCTGGTTAGCAGGTTTAGTGTCCTATGAGGAAAAGAAGATAAGGGAAGCTATTGGCTACTGGGAGAAAGTTCTTCCTAAACTAGAGGATGGATCTGAAGAACAAAATAATATAAAAAAATATTTAGAATTTGCTTATCAAAATAATAATATTCCTAGGGAAGCACAGAAACCTGAGCCAAAAAGTAGAAAAAAATACTCCATAAAATTAAATATTCAATTATCACCAAATTTTGATGGCATTGATAAAAATCAAACAGTATTTATTTATGCAAAATCAAAGGATGAAAAAAATAATATGCCAATCATTGCTCTGCGTAAAATAGTTGCTGATTTACCTTTGATAGTAGAGCTTGATGATTCAATGGCAATGCTCCCCTCGAATAAGCTCTCTGATTATCAATCAGTACGAGTTATTGCAAGAGTTTCAAAAAGCGGTAATGCAATTGCAAATAAAGGTGATCTAGTCGGCATAATCCAATCTATTTCAACTAAATCTAATGAAACAACAGAATTAATCATCAATAAAGAAGTAGAATAATCTTAAATATTTCCTGAGTAGTGCCTAGTTGATCTAGATCAATATTTAATAATTTACTTATTGATCCAGATCAATATTAAGATTTTTTTCAAAAATATATATTTATTCATAGTGTAACTATTAATAGGGTCATTTCATTATGAATACTAAAACACAGAAATTAACATTTACTAAAAAAATTTTAATGTATTCTGGTTTAGAATGATTTTTAGTATATTAGTAGGTATGTCAATTATTACTGTATTGTTTTTAATTCAACATAGCTAAAATATTATTAATGTTATGAGATTTTTTCGAAAATGTTGTGATGGAATCGCCTTCTGATATACAATATCGCCATGAATTACTTCCGCCGACTCCATAAACATTATTTTTTCGTCTCTTTAATATCATTAGGCTTGCTAATAAGAACTTTCGTCGCAACTGGTTATATGCTTAATACACAAACAACAGATGGAGATTTAATTGTTGTTACACTTTGCCACGGTCCAAATAATATTAACCAACTCCCTAATATTAACCAATCGAATAATAAGAAGTCTGCTCCTGACAATGATAAACAAACAACCTGTAATCTGTGGGCATCTAGCGGAACTTCTCTTGCTCTTCAATATTTCAATCCTAATTATCAAAACGAATTTTCAGACGAACAACTTGTTTTATATAAAGTTACATTTCATAAATCATCTCACCGCTTATCAAAATTTGTACGCGCTCCCCCTGCCCTAATCTAATTTAAAAATTTTTATACTTTTAATTTACACACAAATCTATCCGTTAGATTTGTGTAGGTTTTAGTTTTTGGGGGTTTTATAATGTTTTTAGAAAATAAAAAAATCTTCTGCGTGGCAATTTTACTATTAAATGTAAATGTTTTAGCAGATGAAAATCATAATAATATTGAATTTAATATAGATAACGGCGAATTAAAACCAATTAATGCGAACGGACATGCACCAATAGGTGTTATGGGTGAGCATATGCATAAGAAAGGTGAATGGATGGCATCTTATCGCTTTCAACATATGAGTATGGAAGGTAATCGCATAGGAACAACTGGAGTATCGCCAGAGTTTATTGTTACGAATGTTGCAAATCGCTTCTCACCGCCGGCAACACTTCGTGTTGTTCCGACAAAAATGACAATGGATATGCATATGTTTGGTGCAATGTATGCCCCAACTGATTGGGTAACTTTAATGTTTATGGGTATGTACATGGAAAAATCCATGGATCATATAACCTTCCAGGGAGGTTCTGGAACAACCCGTAGGGGTACATTCACTACCACATCAAGTGGTATAGGAGACACGAAAATTACTGGCTTATTTCGTATATCTAAAAGTCATACACATTTGATGTGCTTAAATGCTGGTATAAGTCTACCTACTGGTGACACAGATAAACGCGATACAATTCTAACCCCTGGTGGCGCAAGTAATAATGTTGTTTTACCTTATGGAATGCAGTTAGGATCAGGGACTTTTGATATTCTGCCCGGGGTAACTTACAACGGGAAAATAGACAAATTAAGCTGGGGCGCCCAATACACGGGGACATTTAGAACTGGTAATCATAAAGGCTACAGTTTGGGCGATATTCACCAAATAACATCATGGTTAAGTTACCAACCGCAACCTTCAATTAGCGTATCAACAAGGCTAGCATATAAAAATGAAGATAAAATTGATGGTATTGATGAGCGAATTTCTCTTCCTGTTCAAACCGCGGACCCAGATAAATATGGCGGTGACACGATAAATCTCTATTTTGGATTGAATTTAGTAGGGCAAACAGGAGTTTTAAGAAGTCATAGATTGTCACTTGAAGCGGGAATTCCAGTGCATCAAGACCTAAATGGTCCACAAATGGAAACCGATTACGCTATTACAGCTGGATGGCAGTTTGCCTGGTAAAACATTTCGTAAATCTATATAAAATAAGCTGCAATATTACAGCTTATTTTATATATAATTCATATATTTATATATAATAATTAATGTAAATAATTGAGTATATTCTTCAGAAAAACCTATCTAATTGGAAGGCTTAAGTCTAAGTAATTTCCCATTCTCATCATCGATGAGAATATAAAGAAAACCATCCGGTCCCTCTTTAACTTCCCTTATTCTGCCTACATCGCCATTTACCAATCTTTCTTCTTTAATAACTTTATTATCGGCCATTTCAAGTCTCGCTAATTGCCCGAATTTTAAAGAGCTGACAAAGGCATTACCCTTCCAGTTTGGAAATTTTTTACCGCTATAGAACAATACACTCGATGTCGCAATTGAAGGTACCCAGTAATAAACGGGCTGAGACATGCCGTTTTTGTGTGTTCCTTCACCAATCTTAGTGCCGATTCCATAGTTAACACCATAGGTAATCACTGGCCAGCCAAAATTAATGCCTGGCTTCATTAAATTTAGTTCATCGCCGCCCTGTGGGCCATGTTCTATTGTCCAAATCTCATTTGTTGTTGGATCCAAAGCTATACCTTGCATATTTCTATTTCCATAGGCGTAAATTTCTGGTTTAGCGTTAGAGTCTTGAGTAAAAGGGTTGCTTTCAGGAATTGATCCATCTTTATTAATTCTGATTAGAGAACCAGCATGATCACCAATATCCTGCGCCCTATTCATTTCACCACGGTCGCCTAAAGTAATATAAAGGCTATTATCCCTCGTTAATAATAGACGCGAGCCAAAATGAAGCCCTCCTTTTGATTTAGGTAAAGCTCTAAATAAAACCCTTAAATCTTTTAACGCATTATTATCTAATCTTGCTGAAGCTACCTCTGTTCCAATTCCAAACATATTTCCGGCAGAATAAGAAAAAAATAAAATTTTGTTTTTGCTAAAATCTGGATCGAGTGCTACATCTAATAGCCCCCCTTGCCTCTCCGCCTTAATGCTTGGTAAACCTTTTATTGGTGCTAATAATTTACCATTCTCATAAATACGTAAACGGCCTGGACGTTCAGTTATTAATATTTTTTTATTTGTTATGAATTCAACTGCCCAGGGGTACCGTAAACCATCAACTACTGTTTCAATTGAGTAAGAGTGTTTATCAGACGTGTAAATTTTTTCAGCGATAGCAAATTCAAAAAAAGAAAGCAGAAAAAAAAGACTAAATAGTTTAAGTTTCATAACTAATTTACCTGCAATATTAAATTTAAGGTTTTTCTGATATAACAATAGATCGTACTGGCGCTGGATACCCCTCGATTGTTTTATCACTATCATGCTGATCTAAAAAATCATCGAGAGATTCAAATTGCATCCACTTCGTTATCCGCTGTTCTTTAGATGTAGTTTTTACCGTATCAATAACTCTTGTATTCCTAAAACCAGCATCATTAATCCATTTAACCAATAACTTAAGACTCGGGATTGACCAAACATTCTTCATCTTTGCATAAGGTTCTTCCGGTATTAATACATCGAGTTTATTACTATCAATTACAATAGATTCAATCACTAGTTCGCCACCAGATTTAAGGCATCTTGATAATTGCTTTAAATGTTCGGCTGGTTCTCGACGGTGATATATCACACCCATTGAAAAAACAGTATCAAAATACAATTCACTATCAGGTAATTTTTCAATCCCAAAAGGAATGATTTCTATATCAGAATCCGGTAAATATTTTTTAATTACCATAAATTGCGAATAAAATAAAAGTGATGGGTCAATACCAACAACATATTTAGCCCCTTTTCCCAACATTCTCCATCCGTAGTATCCGTTACCACATCCAACATCTAACACCAGTTTATTCTTAAGTGCTTTTATATACCCTTCTAATCGCTTCCATTTCATATTAGATTGCCACTCTGCATCCAAAATTAAACCAAACAAATTGTAAGGGCCTTTTCGCCAAGGCATCAACTGTTTTAGTTGTTCTTCTATTAATTTACGTTCAATATCGCTGCAATCTGATTTACTACCCACAATAATGTTATCAGAGTCCAAATTAAATTCAGAAATTTCAATAGAAGGTAGGTTCTCAACAGAACTAGACCATCTTAAGAAATCACCATGTCTAGTACTATCTAGAAAATCAGGAATTTGTTTTTTTAGCTCATTAGCAAAAGAGCTCATTTTATTCTTTTGAAGGATCTCAAATAATTTTTGATTAGGCATTAAAAATAATTAATAATCTTTATTTAAAAGCAACTAAAGAAGCGAAATTAAAACATTTTAACCATACATATGAATCTTTAAATCCTGCTCGACTGAGTCTCTCCAGATGCGTATCAATTTTTTCTGGAATTAGCACATCCTCTAACGATTTTCTTTTACTCGAAATTTCAAGTTTTTCATAACCATTTAATTCTTTCATATGGTAATGAAGTCTCGACATCAAATCATTCTCATCCATATCATCAAAAAGAATCTTTTCTGACAAAATAAGTGCGCCACCAGGCAATAAACCATTAAATATTTTTTCTACAAGTTTTTGCCGACTTTCTAATGGAATAAACTGCAAACTAAAATTCATAACTACAATTGATGCATTAGAAATATTAGTTGTTAACATGTCATCTAATATAAAATCTATTTTATTTTCATAATTTTCTTTTATATTATTTTTGCAGCATGATCTTATCATTGCCTCAGAATCATCAATGGCTATAATTTTACATTTTTTATCCTTTAGAACCTTACTGATCGCAATACTGACAGTCCCAAGCGAGCATCCAAGATCATAAATATTACTACCAGTCTGATAAAATTTATCAGCTATAACGCTTATCATTGATATGGTAAGAGGATATCCAGGAACTGAGCGTAAAATCATATCAGGAAAAACATTTGTAACCTCATCGTTAAACTCGAATGGTTTAATTGAATTGTTAACTGATCGGTATATCGTATCTTTCATTACTATTTTTTTAAATAACAAAAAATATTAATTCATTCGAGCGCCAATATGCTTTTGATTTCTCTTTTTAGCTAATTCAACCTGACGTTGACGCTCACTAAAACGTTCACGTTGATTGTCAGTTTTCTCATTAATACAGTAAGGACATGTTATTCCTTTCTTATATAATTTTGATTGAAGATCTTCTTCTGACAATGGTCTCCTGCATGCGAAGCACTGTTCATATTTGCCTTTTGCCAAATCATAATCAACCGATACTCTTGAATCAAAAACAAAACATTCGCCATGCCAAAGACTCTTGTTAATATCTATATTCTCTAAATATTTTAAAATACCACCATTTAATTGATAGACATTTTCAAAACCTTGGTTAAGCATATAGGCGCTTGCTTTTTCACAGCGGATACCTCCTGTACAGAAAATGGCAACTTTTTTATTTTTATTTGGGTTTAATTTTTGTTTTACAAAATCTGGAAATTCACGAAAATTTGTTGTTTCCGGTGAAATTGCATCCTCAAATGTGCCTATCTGATGTTCGTATTCATTACGAGCATCCACTAACACTACATTTGGATCGCTTATAAGACTATTCCAATCTTTTGGATCAACACGAATTCCGGATTGCTCGGATGGATATATATTAGGCTGCCCTAAAGTTACTATCTCTTTTTTTAATTTCACTTTCATTCGGTGAAAAGGAATTTCGCCTGCGAAAGATTCTTTATGCTTAATATCGGAAAATTTATCTTCAGATTTCAAAAATTGAAGAAACTCTTGAATATTGGATTTTGTACCGGCTACAGTACCATTAATGCCCTCATTTGCTAGCAACAATGTCCCCTTGATATTTTTTTCAACGCAAAAATTTAATATTTTTGGCTGATATGAAACATAATCAGAAAACCGAACAAACTTATACAGGGTAACGATAAGATATTTCTCTTTCATAAATAAGTCTTTAAAAATACCAAAATTATTGATTTGTAGTTAAATGGGTTGCTGATTATACATGAGCTAACAAGCGATGCTTTGAAGTAAACAGAATTATATTATCAGTAATAGTTAATATTGGAGCAGAATTCAATAAAAAAAATACATTAACTATAAATTATTGAAAATAAAAGATTTTAATTTAATATTAATTATATTTTTATATTTCTCCACATTTTATCCACAGGAAATCCAAAATAATCTCACAGTAAATTCCACAAGATATAGTGTTTTAAATAGCGCTTGACCACATCTTATTGTGGTGTTATACATTTGTTTAGCGGATCAATTTAATCGAATTTCGAGCTATACACATAAAAATGAAGCATTAAATTTCTAATTCTCGAGGTTCGTAAGTAATTAAAACACAATAATTTTAATAAAAACAATAATTTAGAGGTGCATAAATGGGAGCTGAGACAACTGGGGCGACTTCGGATATGGAGGCGGCCATCAGTGAGTTAGAAGATGCGATCAAAAATGATGATAAACAGGATGTCATTTCGCAAGAAGAAGTTTTTGCAAAAACTGCAGCAGACCATGTTCAAAAAGAATTTTTATCTAGCCAACTAAATAACTATCAAGTTATTCGTCGTAACGGAAAAGTCACTGCATTTGACACCAGTAAAATCTCAATAGCACTAACAAAAGCTTTTATAAGTGTTGAGGGTGGTACAGCTGCCGCATCAACTCGTATACATCAGGCCGTAGAATCCCTTACGCAAACAGTATTAAGCGCTTTCACGCGTCGCATGCCAGACGGCGGCACATTACACATTGAAGATATTCAAGACCAAGTGGAACTTGCATTAATGCGTAATGGCGAACAAAAAGTTGCGAGAGCTTATGTGCTTTACCGTGAAGAGCGTACACGAGAACGTGCTGCAGAAATAGAAACAGGCGTTGAAACAAAAGAAAAAACAGAACCTATTGTATTGAACGTTACCCGTGTAGATGGTGCAAAGAAACCGTTAGATATAGCTCGACTAAAATTAATTGCCGAAGAAGCCTGCGAAAATATTAGTGAAGTTGATGCAGAAACTGTTATTAATGAAACGAAAAACAATTTATTCGATGGTATTGATGAAGCTGACGTTGGACAAGCATTAGTTATGAGCGCCAGAATCTTAATAGAAAAAGAACCGAACTATAGCTATGTCACTGCATCTCTCTTACTTGATCAACTTCGCCAAGAAGCATTGACCTTTATAGAGGGCGTTAAAACACAAGCAACTCACAAAGAAATGAAAGAGGGTTATCAAGATTACTTCAAAAAATATATACAACGGGGTGCAGAATTAGAGTTGCTTGACTATGAGTTAACTAAATATGATTTAGAGCATTTAAGTAAGGCACTAAAACCAGACCATGATCTTCAATTCACTTATCTTGGTTTGCAGACGCTTTATGACCGTTATTTTATCCACTCAATGGATGTTCGTTTTGAATTACCTCAAGCATTCTTTATGCGAGTTGCAATGGGTTTGGCAATAAATGAGTCGGATCGTAATCAACGAGCTATTGAATTTTACGAATTGCTTTCTTCATTTAATTTTATGAGTTCAACCCCAACTTTATTTAATTCAGGAACACTACGGCCACAATTGTCGAGTTGCTACTTAACAACTGTTCCCGATGATCTCGATGGAATTTTTTCTGCTATCAAAGATGATGCTCTATTATCAAAATTTGCTGGTGGTCTGGGCAATGACTGGACGTCTGTACGCGCATTAGGCACTCATATAAAAGGCACTAATGGTAAATCGCAAGGTGTTGTTCCGTTTCTTAAAGTAGCTAACGATACAGCAGTTGCAGTCAACCAAGGCGGTAAACGTAAAGGCGCGATGTGCGCATACCTTGAGACCTGGCATCTTGATATTGAAGAATTCTTAGAATTGAGAAAAAACACTGGCGATGAACGCCGCCGCACACATGATATGAATACTGCAAATTGGATACCAGATCTGTTTATGAAACGTGTCGCCGAAGATGGTCAATGGACATTATTTTCACCACATGAGACTAGCGATTTACACGATCTTTATGGTGAAAAATTTGAACATCGTTACTGCGAATATGAACATAAAACTACGGATGGCGCTATTACCAATTTTAAAATCGTTGAGGCTGTCGAGCTATGGCGAAAGATTTTATCAATGCTATTTGAAACAGGTCACCCATGGATAACATTCAAAGACCCTTGCAATATTCGTTCGCCTCAATCGCATACTGGTGTTGTACACTCATCAAATCTTTGTACTGAGATAACGCTTAATACATCAGATGACGAAATTGCTGTGTGTAATTTAGGCTCAATCAATCTTCCTCAACATTTAAATAATGAAGGCTTAGATTTAGAAAAATTAGAAAAAACAGTCAGCACAGCGATGCGGATGCTTGATAATGTGATTGACTACAACTACTACAGCGTACCTAAAGCGAGAAGATCTAACCTAAGACATAGGCCTGTTGGGCTTGGTGTTATGGGTTTTCAGGATAGTCTATATAAACTTCGTATACCCTACACTTCACTAGATGCTGTTAATTTTGCTGATAAAAGCATGGAAACCGTCAGCTACTTTGCAATTAAAGCATCGACTAACTTAGCAGAAGAGAGAGATCCCTATTCAACATATAATGGATCTTTATGGAGCCAAGGAATCTTGCCTATAGATTCATTACGTATGTTAGGCGAAGAACGAGGTGATTACCTACAAGTTGATTACAATACGACAATGGACTGGAGTGGTTTGCGTGATCGTGTAATGCAAGTTGGTATGCGTAATTCAAATTGTATGGCGATAGCCCCAACAGCAACAATTTCAAATATCTGTGGCGTTAGCCAATCAATAGAGCCTACATATCAAAATCTATTTGTTAAATCTAATCTCTCTGGCGAATTTACAGTTGTTAATCCATATTTAGCTCACGACCTAAAAGAGCTTGGCCTCTGGGATGAAGTTATGGTTAATGATCTAAAATATTTTGATGGTAGTGTTCAGGAAATTGATCGCATACCTACTGAACTCAAAGATATATACGCAACAGCATTTGAAATTGATCCGCGATGGTTAGTAGAGTCGGCGGCAAGAAGACAAAAGTGGATTGATCAAGGCCAGTCGCTAAATCTATATATGGCCGAACCTAGTGGTAAAAAATTAGATAATCTCTACAAGCTTGCGTGGGTGCGTGGATTAAAAACCACATATTACCTACGCTCTCTTGGTGCCACACATATGGAAAAAAATTCGAGTGCTAGAACAGAGGAAGTTAATACTGAGAATAGTGAAACGGAGACTTGTTCGATTCTTGATCCTGACTGTGAAGCATGTCAATAGCCAAAAATATATTTTTAATGAGGGAAAAATTATAATGTTAGATTGGGATAATCCATTAGAAAATAATACTAATGATAAAGTTGATATAGGTCTTATCGATCAGAACTTAGATAAGGCGCCAATAAAGAATAATACTAGGGAATTATTAAATACAGATAACCAATCTTCTGCTGAGGAATTAAATCTAATTTCGGATAAATTAACTCCAATAAATCCAGATGATAAGCGTGTCGTAAATGGCCAAACTGATATTAATCAGCTTGCTCCGTTTAAATACCCGTGGGCGTGGACTTTCTTTCTTAATGCAAATAAAAATCATTGGACACCCTTAGATATTAATATGGCTCAGGATGTTACAGATTACCGCCACAAACTTACTCTAGAAGAAAAACATGTCTATGAGAATGTGCTATCTTATTTAACTACTTCAGATATTTTAGCAATGCGTAATATAGGGCTTGCGGTAATGGAAAAGATGACCGCTCCAGAATTACAAATTTATCAAGCACGCCAAGTCTATGAAGAATCGTTACATACGTGGACTTACCAACATTGTATTGAAACAATCGGATTAAATCAGAGTGAGATCTATAATCGTTACCGTGTAGTACCTGAAATTAATCAAAAAATAACTATGGCCAATAAAAGATTAGGTGCTGTGCTGCATTCAGATTTTGATCTAAAGGATCCAGATAAACTTCAAAATTTTATTACCTCTTATATATTTTTTGCTGCAATCTTTGAGGGGTGTTGGTTTTACAATGGGTTCAGCCCTGTGTTTGCTCTACAACGTAGAGGGCTTATGAAAGGTACCGCTGAGCAATTCCAATACATCATGAGAGATGAAGTAATGCACGCAAGCTTTGGTATTCGCGTAGTCAGGCAAATTCTTGAAGAAGAAAAAATAAAATTAGATAAAAAAGAAATTCGTGAGATGTGGGATGAATCATATGAGGCAGAAAAAGCCTATACAAACTACATTTTACGTGACCCGATACTAGGGTATTCGGCTGAAATGCATTTGGGTCAATTTCAGTTCATTGCAAATAGACGTGCCAAGCAACTAGGCTGTGACGAGGAACCATTTCCCGGCGCTGAACTAACCTTACCCTGGCTGGATGAACAAGCAAATTTAAGAAAAGAGAAAAATTTCTTTGAAACACGCGTAACCGAATATCAAACTGGGGGCGCATTAAATTGGGATTAAAGTTTTAGTGACCGCGTAAGCGGGAGTCGAGCCGGATTGCTCGACTATTGCCTGGTATCTCCAGCCTCTTCCGGATACCAGGCCTTCTTATTCAAAAAAAACTAGGCTCTATGAAAAGAGTCTAGTTTTTTTATTGATTGATTAGAATTATAAGTTTGTTTATCTAGTAGTATTCATTTTTCTGGCTTATATCATTTCTTTTAATACATCATATTGTTTCTTTTCTAGAAATATTAATTCACCTTTATATTTATTAATTAATATTTTAAACCCCTTATCTATATCATTATCTTTTATATGTACATCTATATTAGATTTATTAAATACAATTTTTTTAGACTTAACCATAATCAACTTATCTGCTTTTAAAAAAGTAGCTAACCATAAGGCAATACTATCAGATGTAAAATCCCATGTTTTTGGTAATTCAATACTATTCTCTGAAGAATTATCAGGTACCCATAAAAATGAATTTTTATTTTTATTTATTCTTTTTATATTTTTAATAATATTTATATTCTTATTAATTCCTGCTAAAAAATTTCCATATTGTGACATTGCTAGTAACGCCATTTTATGAGCAATATCATCACTAAAATTTAGTTGTTTTTGACTTATTCGAATATTTTCTGCAAATTCACCTCCACCCGGCACAACAATACAAAGATTTTCTTTTGGCTTAGAAAAAATATTATCGAGCCAAAAAGATAATTCTTTGCTCTGCATAAGGCTTCCACCAAGTTTTAAAATTATAATTGACAATTATGTGCTCTTGCCTTCAAATATTTTCAGCATAGCAGAAGCTTTATCAAAACATTCTTTGTATTCAGCATCAACAGTGGAATCCCAAACAATTCCACCGCCTACAAAAAAATGAATTTCATTTTTACAATAAATCAACGTCCTAATACAAATATTACTGTCCATGTTTCCATCAAATCCAATGTAAGCTATAGAACCACAATATATTGAACGTTTATCTGGCTCTAATTCTTCTATAATCTCCATGGATCTCAGTTTTGGTGCGCCGGTTATTGAGCCTCCTGGAAAACAACCGCGGATAAGATCGATTGCGTCTTTATTTTTTGCAAGAGAACCACAAATAGTACTCACTAAGTGATGAACTGATGAAAATGTCTCTAAATCGAATAATTTCGGCACTTTAACAGAGCCTAATTTGCAAGATTTACTAATATCATTTCTTAGTAAATCAACAATCATCAAATTTTCAGCACGGTCTTTTTCACTTTTAAGCAACAATGATGCTAATTCCTTATCTTCGTAGGCAAACACAGAACGATGCTTAGTCCCCTTAATTGGTTTTGTCTCCACTTGGTTATTATTAAGGGAAAGAAAACGTTCTGGCGATGAACTCAAGATAGAACCTGATGGGAGATTAATGTAAGCAGAAAAAGGTGCAGGATTAGATTTTCTTAACTTTTGATATGCGCTCCACGTATCACCTTCAAATTTTGCAGAAAAATGCTGTGCAAAATTAACCTGATAGCAATCTCCATTACGGATATATTCTTTTATACACTCAAATGCATTAGCATAATCTTGCTTAGATAAGTTAGAGACTATTTCTGAATTAATTCTAAAGCCCTGATCTTTTTCAATAGGTATATTTGAAAATAATTCATATAATTCATGCCATATTATTTTTGTTGCATCAAAACGATTAAAACTAACTAGCCAGGTTCTTTTGGCGTGATGATCAACTATTATTGACCAATCATAAATTCCGATAGCCATATCAGGCATATCAATTTTTTGTTCTGTCTTATTAGGTAAATCTTCAAGTCTTCTGCATAAATCATATGAAAAATAGCCAATTGCACCACCGCAGAAAGGTAAGCCACTTAAGTTATCTTCTCTATTTCCAAGATTTTCTCTTATTAAATTAAATGGATCATCTTCTGATATAGTTTCACTAGTAATTGATTTAATATAAGTTTTTTTATCATATGTTTCTAAAGTTACTGATGGTCTAGCGGTAATAATGTCGAATCTTCCTGAATCAATATTTGGAAAACCGCTATCAAGAAATACACTCCAAGGTTCTCCAGCAATAACTGAAAATAGCTTTTCTGAATCGGGACTATAAGATAGTTCTAATATTTTCATTTTATTTGTGAAAGACGATTTAAGTGTGCAATCGAAACTGCTGGTGCACAAACATTACTATTTTGTTTAAAACTAATATCGCAATCAAGTAATTCGCTAAAATTAATACAGTCAATATTTAACCTTTGAGAAATTATTTTAACTAAGAAATTACCGACACCAGCACACACTAATAAATGTCTTCTTTTAGGTAATGTTGATAAAACTTTCTTAATAGAATTCGTTATAATTTCTAATTGTATCTCATGAATATATTTTGCGAGTTCTTGCCAATTATTTTCATTATTATTAATTATAGAGTCTGTTCCTAAAATTCTGGCAAGACGTCGTATACTACTTGAAATACTTTTATCTTCACCATCAGCAGTTTCCATTAAATCATCGAACTCATTCAAGTATCCTAAAATTCGATAAACATCAGCAGTAGTCGCGAAGTTTTCATTAATTATATTTTGTAGTTTGCCGTTAAAAATAACCTTTGATGTTAATGCCATGATAGGTGTTCTTACAACACCCATATAGATTAATTCATCAAAACGCAATCTTGATTGATCGTCAATCCCACGTGAGCGAATCTTGTTTCCATAAAATGGAATTATATCTGTCGTAGTACTACCTACATCGATAAATAATCCTGATTCAACCAATGATGCAGTATATGTACTACTTGCATGCCAATTTGCAGAAGCAATTTGATTAAAATCTAACTTCTTAATATTTATTTTCTTTAATCCATAGTTCATCGTATAAAATAAAATATTTGTTCCCAAAATTTTATGGCATAATCCAATAATTGAGTTAACTCCTTCTTGTCTATCTTGAAAGATATCAGCTAATTCTGCGGTCATTGTTATAGCATGGGATTGCCCCTTAACCGGAATTTTTTTTACAGCGCCTATAAGCGCATCTTCAAGCACCGATAGTCCTTCCCATAATGGAGTTGGGTATTGAGTAACGGATAAAATTTTCCCGTTATTGCTTATAGTTGCAATTTTTAAATGCGCTCCGCCAATATCCCATCCTAAAAAATTTGATACATTCATATTTCTATTATAATTTTAATTCTACTGGCATTGCTTTTGTTAAACTAATGTCTTGCATTTCTCTTTGTACGAATGTTTGCACTAGCTTTTCAGTAACATTAACTCCTAATGATGCAGAAAGACCTGCATAAGATGTAGTAAACCTAGGATTTATATCTACAACATAAAATTTATTATTAGATCTAATTAGATCTATGCCAACATATCCTGACAAACCAGATATTACTGATGAAATACTTGTTGCTAATTCCCTCATTTTATTTGCATATAATAAATATTCGTTAACTACGATACCAGTTATTCTAACTAGATTATTTTTAAGCATTATCTCCTGCTTATTACAAGAAAGAAGTTGTATATCTTTATTATATATAAATAATGACATACTCATATGCTCTCCATCTATAAATGGCTGAATTATGTAATTATTATTTTCTCTTTTTAAGATTCTTTCTTCCAACTGATATCTGTCACGAATATAAATACAGTTCTCAGCTCCAACGCCATCATCCGGTTTTATGATCCACCCGTTGCTACTGTCAGGAATTGTCTCGCTTAAAAGAACTGTATTTGGTGCGCTGATATTTGCATTTTGTAAAATATTGTATGTTTTTAATTTACTTGATGTGATTTTTACCGCATTTAAATCAGAGCCAATGAATATCTCAGAATTCTTTAAAAATAAATCCGTTAGATTATAAAGGCAATTCCCTGTTTCAGGAGCAATTAACCAAGAGACATTAGATTTTTTGATCATCTCAGGAAGTATTTTTTCAGGTGATTTATCGACTGTACACTCGACTACATTTTTAGAGAGTGACGTCACTCTTTGGTCTTTTGTCGTTGTGATTTCTGTATGCCCGCAGGCAATAAGTTCTTTTAATATTGTTTTTACCATAATCCTTCCTTCGCGAACTAAAGAATCGGGTAACGTTTGTCCTGATAATCCTCCGCCTGTGATAAACTCAAATATAAAATGTTTCATTAATAAAATGTTAATAATCCCAGTTATAGATCTTAGTAATGGTGTAGTTGTCCATGCTGTCCGTGGCAAACGGGAGTTATATCAACCGATTACATCTGCAATTTGCGATAGCTATAATCCAGAGTCAATCTTATCAGCCTTTCTTGAATTATATCCTTTTAAAATAATTTATATTGCTGATCTTGATGCAATTCAAGGCAAAAATAATCATTCGAGAATAATTAATAAATTTGCTGAAAATTATAAAGAATGTGAATTCTGGGTAGATGCTGGACTTAAACATGTGCGAGCAAAAAAATCAGATTACGTTGGTAAGAATATAAAACTTATTTTAGGGTCTGAAAATAACATTTCATTAACTGAGTATCAAAACATAATAAATAGTAAACCAGAGATCCTGCTATCACTAGATTTTAATGAAAATGGATTGATTAATAATTCATATCTTCTAGATAATGCATCGAATTGGCCAAAAAGAGTTATGATCATGATGTTACATCTTGTTGGATCAAATAGCGGTTTTGACGAGAATATTCTTGCAAATATTTTAGAAATTAATAAACATTCTGAAATTTATGTTGCTGGAGGCATAAGAAATTCTAATGATATAAAAAGCTTACATCTAAAAAATATCCATGGTTGTTTAGTTGCTACTATCCTACACCAACAAAAAATTACTAAAGAAGAATTAGACGCATTTTTTTAAACATAAAAAAAATGCCTCGAATTTCGAGGCATTAATTCAATCGCTGAACCCATTGTCAGCGGGCACTTATTTTTATATTTAATCGTGCGCCGCAAATGGATGTGATTGTGAACCTTTCTGACTAACAACTTCAGCAGCTTTTGGTTCACGAGCAATAGCTCGTTGAATTGATTCCTTAGTTGCCTGATAGTTGTAATCTTGGATCTTTGCATCATCTTCAGCAAGCCAATGAATAAAAACACCGACTGAAATAAAGATATCATCTGCTTCATTTGCAGGAATCGTGCCATCTTCGACACAATCCATTACTGCCATAGAAACAGCACGTTGCGCTGGACCAAACATTTGAACAGCTTGTTTAGATCCTTTCATCGTTACTTTATTGAAAAGTATGGTGCTTGGTTTGCATGCAAGATTTGGTGCGACAACTGCCAATAAAGATGTGAAACCATCTTTGTTGTTTGTTAATGCATTGCAAAATGCTGCTTCAGCTGCGCTACCACGTGGACCCATAATCAAATCAACATGAGCTACTTCGTTGCCATCGCCCACTAATGATTCACCTACTAATACTCTATCAATGACCGCCATATTGTCTCCTCCTAAAAAGCCAAAGAGTTTTCCTAATATCGACATTTCTGCCACCCTGTTTGCTAAGGTTAATTTCTAGAGAAAGTTGCCTCGCTCCCGTTTCAAATACTGTTGAGAAATTTAAATCAATATCGTCAACTGTATAAAATCTAAGACCCCTGATTTATTAAGTTATACACCAAGAGGCTTGCTGCTGTTAAATCAGCACTTGTTCCCGGATTAAAGTTTTCTGTCTTAAGTTCCCTGTCAAAATCCCGTAACAATTCTATTTTTGCTTCAGGATCTAAAGAATTATTAAATTTTTCAACA